>NZ_JAKMSX010000005.1:0-168730 GCF_025772865.1 Campylobacter sp. CNRCH_2014_2452 | reverse complement strand
GATGATAGCTTATAATCAAATTATCTGAAAAATCATACCCATTACAATCATAACTTCAACAAATACTTCAAAAAAATATACAAAAAATAAATATAATTAATATCATTATAAATAAAATTATTCATAAAATATCCACTATTTAGAAAATGAATATCAATACTTTATATTATTTTATATATTTTTATTAAAATTAGAAAAAATTGGAAAATTTTATGAAACTTTTATAAAAAATTGTTATATAATACCTATTAAGTTCATAAACGAAACTTAAATAAAACCCACAAGGAGTACATCATGGGAACAAGAAAAGAACACGACTTTATTGGTGAGTTAGAAATTTCTGATGAAGTTTATTATGGAGTGCAAACTTTTAGAGCACTAGAAAACTTCAATATGAGTGGTAGAAGACTGCAAGATTATCCTTATTTTGTAAAAGCTTTTGCTCAAGTTAAAAAAGCAGCTGCTCTAGCTAACAAAGAAGTTGGAGTTCTTGATGCAGATAAAGCTGATGCTATTGCTAAAGCTTGCGATAGATTGATTGCTGGTGAATTTTTAGATCAATTTGTTGTGGATATGATCCAAGGTGGTGCTGGTACTAGCACAAATATGAACACTAACGAAGTTATCACAAATATTGCTCTTGAAAGTATGGGTCATAAAAAAGGAGAATATCAATACCTTCACCCAAATGATCATACAAATTTAGGTCAATCTACAAACGATACCTATCCAAGCTCAATCAAAGTAGCAACCTATGCAAAACTTAGTGATCTTTTAAAAGCTATGGAAGGTTTAAAAGCTGAATTAGAAGCTAAAGCTAAAGAATACAAAGATATCATCAAAATGGGTAGAACAGAACTTGAAGATGCGGTTCCTACAACCTTAGGAAACACTTTCAATGCTTTTGCTAGCTATATTAAAAGTGATATTGAAAAGATCACAGCAGCTCGTGAATCAATGAGCTATTTAAATTTAGGTGCTACAGCTATTGGAACAGGAATTAACTGCCACCCTGATTATAAATTTGTGGTTGAGAAAAAATTAAAAGAAATCACTGGTGTTGATTTTAAACCTGCTGAAGATTTCATTGCAGCTACTCAAGATACAGCTGATTTTGTACATGTAAGTGGCGCATTAAAAACTGCAGCTGTAAGATTATCTAAAATCGCAAATGATTTAAGGTTGATGAATTCAGGTCCAAGATGCGGTCTAGCTGAAATTAGTTTGCCTGCTATGCAACCGGGTAGTTCTATTATGCCAGGTAAAGTAA
Organism: Campylobacter sp. CNRCH_2014_2452; assembly: GCF_025772865.1. Classification (NCBI taxonomy): domain Bacteria; kingdom Pseudomonadati; phylum Campylobacterota; class Epsilonproteobacteria; order Campylobacterales; family Campylobacteraceae; genus Campylobacter; species Campylobacter sp. CNRCH_2014_2452. The sequence goes on along the minus strand of NZ_JAKMSX010000005.1, from coordinate 167,460 downwards.
ACCCTGTAATTTGTGAAGCAGTTGGCGAAGCTTGCTATGAAGTTATAGGTAATGATGTTACTATTATGCTTTGCTCTGAAAGAGGTGAATTTGAACTTAATGCTTTTGAGCCAGGCATTGCTTATGGGTTATTTAACTCGATCGTATTGCTTGAAAATGCAATGAAAACTTTAGCTGAAAAAGCTATTAAAGGATTAAAAGCAAATCCTGAAAACTGCAAAAAACTTGTATTAAATTCAATCGGAATCGTGACTGCATTTAATCCTGTTTTAGGTTATGAAAAATCTGCAAGTATTGCAAAAGAAGCTCTAGAAACTGGAAAAGCAGTAGGTGATATTTGTCTTGAAAGAGGCTATTTACCAAAAGAAAAAATTGATGAGATTTTAACACCAGAAAATATGTTAAATCCTCATATGACAGAAAAAAGAAAAGCTTAATAACTTAGGAGTTTAATCATGGATATTATGATTATTTTACAACTTGTTGTCTTCCTTGGGGCAATATTCATAGGTATCCGCCTTGGAGGCATAGCAATAGGCTATGCCGGAGGTTTGGGTGTTGTTATTTTAGGTCTTGTTTTAGGCATGAAGCCAGGTAATATTCCTTGGGATGTTATTTTAATCATTGCTGCTGCTATTGCTGCGATTTCTGCAATGCAACAAGCAGGTGGCTTAGACTACATGGTAAAAGTTACTGAAAGAATTTTGCGTAAACACCCAAAATTCATTAATTATCTTGCACCAGCTTGTGGTTGGTTACTTACTATTTTAGCAGGTACTGGTAATGCAGTATTTTCATTAATGCCTGTTGTTATTGATGTTGCAAAATCTCAAAATATTAAGCCATCAGCTCCACTTTCATTAATGGTTGTTGCTTCACAAATTGGTATTACAGCTTCTCCAGTTAGTGCTGCTGTTGTTTATATGACTGGTGTATTAGAGCCACTTGGCTGGAACTATCCTGCATTAATTGGAATTTGGATTGTAACTACTTTTGCTGCTTGTATGATTACAGCTTTTATTGTAAGTTTAATTACTCCAATGGATCTTAGCAAAGACCCTGTATATCAAGAACGCTTAAAAGCTGGTCTTGTAAAAAGTGCTTCAGATGTTTTACATAGTGAAGATAAACCGGGTGCAAAACTTTCAGTTGCTATATTTTTATTTACGGTATTAGCAGTTGTTCTTTATGCTACTGCAATTTCTAATAATATTAAATGGATCGATCCTGTAGTTATCCCAAGAGATGCTGCAATTATGAGCTTTTTATTAACTGCTGCAACTTTAATTACATTCTTATGTAAAGTTGAACCTGCAAAAATTTTAGATACAAGTGTATTTAAATCAGGTATGACAGCTTGTGTATGTGTATTTGGTGTTGCTTGGCTTGGAAATACTTTCGTTGCAGGCCATGAAGCAGGTATTAAAGAAGTAGCGGGTGAATGGGTTAAACAAACTCCTGCTATGCTTGCAGTTGCTTTCTTCTTTGCTAGTATGCTTTTATACTCTCAAGCAGCTACTGCAAAAGCTATTGTTCCAGTTATCGTTGCTGCATTAGGAATTTCAGCTACAAATCCTGCAGATTCTTATATGCTAGTTGCTTGTTTTGCTGCTGTTTCAGCACTTTTTGTACTTCCAACCTATCCTACTTTATTAGGTGCAGTTCAAATGGATGATACAGGTACAACAAGAATTGGAAAATTTATATTTAATCACGCATTCTTTATCCCGGGTGTATTGGCTATTGCTATTGCTGTTTCATTAGGATTTTTAGCAGTAGGAATGCTTTAATGCTCTTACTTTCCGCTTTTAGCGGAAAGTTTTCTTCTTTTACTTATTAACTAATTTTAAGTAGAATATTTTTTTAATTTTTAAAGAAATAAAATGGCAAAATTATCTTTAGATAGAAATAATATAAGAATCTTATTTATAGGTTATATACTTATAGCTCTTTTTGGCACTTTCATCCTTATGCTACCCATTATGCACACTAAACCAATATCTTTTTTAGATGCATTTTTTACTAGTGCTTCAGCTGTAAGTATGACAGGACTCATTGTGCTAAATACTTCATTAGATTTTAGTTTTTATGGACAGCTTGTTATTTTACTACTTATCCAAATAGGTGGTTTAGGCTATATGAGTATAGCCATGGCTTTATATATTTTAGTACGGAAAAAGATGAGTTTTGGAGAAAAAAATCTTTTAAGAGAATCCTTAATTTATCCTGGTGCTGATGGGCTTGTGGGATTTTTGAAAAAGGTTTTATTTTTTGTATTTGCTATTGAAATTGTTGGTGCTGTTTTATTATTTTTAAGATTTAAATTAGATATGAATTTAACTGATGCTCTATGGGCTAGTATTTTTCACTCCATTTCTGCTTTTAATAATGCAGGTTTTAGCATATTTGAAAGTGGCTTAATGCCTTATAGGGATGATTTTTGGATTAACTTTATCATTACCTCTTTGATTATTATTGGCGGTTTGGGCTATTTTGTATTGCTAGAATTATACTTTTTTTCAAAAAAACGCTTTGCTAGTCTAAGTCTGCATACAAAGCTTGTTTTAATTTCCACTATTATACTAATCATTTTTGCAAGTTTGATTGTGTTTTTATTTGAATATCACAACCCAAAAAGCATAGGAGAATTTTCTCTTTTTGATAAAATTATGAGTGCATATTTTACAGCGGTAAATTACCGAACTGCAGGATTTAACACTCTTGATCTTAGCACCTTTAAGGATGCAAGCTTATTTTTTGGATCTTTGTTTATGATTGTAGGTGGTGCACCAGGTGGAACTGCGGGGGGCATTAAAGTAACTACTATTGCAGTATTATTAATTTATGCATATTGGAGTATCAAAGATAGTAATGCAAGAATTTTTAACTTTGAAATTCCAAGCGAAACTATTAATAAAGCTTTCATTATAGCAGTAAGTTCAATTGTTTATATTATTACCTGCGTGTTGCTTTTATCTTTGATTGAAGATGATAAAAGTTTTTTACCTTTGCTTTTTGAAACAAGTTCAGCATTTGCCACAGTAGGTGTTTCAGTTGGCGATGGTGGGACCTTATCACTTAGTGCGCTTTTTAGCTCCGAAAGTAAACTTATTGTTATTTTACTAATGCTTAGCGGTAGAGTGGGCGTGCTTGCGTTTTTATTTAGTATATTTTTTAAAGAAAAAGAAAAATATTTAAATTATCCAAAAGGAAAAATCATACTATGAAAAAAGAAACTTATGGTATTATAGGACTTGGAAGATTTGGCTCTGTTTTAGCAAAAGAACTTATTGACCAAGGCAAAAGAGTTATTGTTTCAGATATTGATGAAGAAGCTGTTAAAGAGTTGCAAGATCATGCAGATTTTGCTTATATCTTAGATTCTACTCACACCATAGCTTTGAAAGAAGCGGGCTATTCAAATGCTGATGTTGTCATACTTAGTATAGGTGAAAATCTAGAATCAAGCATACTTACCTTCATGGCCTTAAAAGAAATAGGGGTAAAAAATATCATAGCTAAAGCAAATTCTTCTACACATGGACAAATTCTTTCAAAACTTGGGGTTAATAAAGTCATCTATCCTGAAAAAGAATCTGCAAAGCGTTTGGCTAAAATTCTTATCACTAATCCAAATTTTGAAATCATAGATCTTTCAGCCAACACCATAAAGGTAGCAAAACTTTTAATCGATGAGAATTTAGCGGGGAAAACTTTGCAATCCATTGGACAAAATTTAAAAGTCATTGCACACAAACAACATGATACTTGGAGCATTATGCCAAATCTAGAAAATACCGCTTATTTAAACGATATATTAATGCTACTTGGCACTCAAGAAGAACTTAATCAATATGATTATTGAAGATTTAAATGCTACTTTTACTTTGCACTATCAATATGATAAATCTAGAAAAGAAACTCTAGTGCACGGCTACACAGACCCGATCCATACCCTAGGTCACTAAATTTTTAATGTCCTTGTAAAATAAGGGCATTACAATAAATTAAATATAATCAAAAAACTATACTTATAAGCATTCTTGAAAGCTAATTTAGAAAATATAAAAAATAAATATAACATTAAAAAGATATTTTAAGTGGTGTCAAGGGGGAGACTTGAACTCCCGACCTCCGGCTTATGAGACCAGCGCTCTAGCCAGCTGAGCTACCCTGACATAAAAAGAAGTTAAAATTATACTTTATTTTGCTTAACATTTTATAAAATACTTATTTTATAAATTTTATATATTTTTTAACTTTTTTGTGCTAAAAATATGAAATTATATTTAAAAAGGATTTTAATGCAAATTAGCTCAAGTTATGGCGGTGCCTTTTATACGCAAAATCCTTATCAAAACAAAGACAAAGAACAAACAAAAGAAAATATTTCTGAAAAAGAAAACCCACAGCAAACAAAAGAAAATAAAAACGATCAAGAAAAAGATGAAAAAACTCAAAAAGTTAATGGTAAAGACTTAAGTAGTGAAGAAGTAAAACAGGTACGAGAGCTTGAAAAAATCGACAGAGAAGTAAGGGCTCATGAAGCAGCCCACCAAGCAGCAGGTGGAGCCTTAGCAGGAGCTGCAAGTTTTGGCTATACAAGAGGTCCTGATAATAAAATGTATGCAGTTGAAGGAGAAGTGCCTATAAGAATGCAAAAAGGCAATACTCCTGAAGAAACTATAGCCAATGCTATGCAAGTAATTGCTGCAGCTATGGCACCAGCTGATCCTAGCCCCCAAGATTATAAAGTAGCAGCTAATGCTATGCAAATGCAAAATGATGCACGCACCGAACAAGCTAAAATAAAAGCAGAAGAATCAAAAACTCAAAATGATAAAAATAAAGACGAAGACGATAAAAAAGCAAATCCAAATTCTAAAGCCATAAAATCATACACACAAAATTCATCACAAGATTACATAGGAAGTCAGTATAACAAAAGTGCATAGTGGCAGAGAGGAAGGGATTCGAACCCTCGGTGAGTTGCCCCACACACGCGTTCCAGGCGTGCTCCTTCGACCACTCGGACACCTCTCTAAAAATGAAAATTATAACTTATTTTTTTAAATTTATACTAAAAAAGGGATATTATGAAGCTTTATTACTCTTGTTTTTATCTTTTTATTTTACTTTTTTTAAGTGCTTGTTCAAATCATGCTAATGTTAATTTATCTTATGAAAAAGCCTTTATAAACAAACAATGTAATGAAAATACTTTAACTTTAAAAAATGCAGACAAAGACACTATATACACAGGGTTAAATTTAGCCTCTTTAGCAAGAGTTTGTAAAGATTATGAAAAAAGTAATGCTTTTTTTGATAAAGCAGAAGAGGCTTACAAATATGATGTAGATTTACAAAACGGGCTTCAAAAAGCCGCAAGAAATTTTAGCGAAATTTTACTTAATGACACCATCAATGATTATCAAGGTTATTTTTATGAAAGGATTATGCTAAATACCTACAAAGGTTTAAATTATATGAGCTTGGGAGATTTTAAAAATGCAAGAGTAGAGTTTAACAGAGCTTTATACAGACAAGATAGAATGAAAGAATATTTTTATGATTATATACAAAAAGCTCAAGAAGAATACCAAAAAGAACTTCAAAAAGATAAAAAAACATATGCGAGTTTTCAGCAAAATTTAAGCCCTATCTATAAACAATATGATAATCTTCTTAGCACATTTAACGCAAATAAAAATTATACTAATATCTATGCTAGTTATCTTAGTGCTTTATTTTTCTTTTTTGATAAAGATTATATTAAAGCTTATGATCTTTTAAAAGAAGTAGCATTAAGCGATGTAAAAAACAAACAACTTCAAAAACAATTTCAAGTATTTGAAAAATTCACTCATTTAAAAACATCCTTCCCTCAACAAAAATATATTTTTATCATTTATGAAGATGGTTTTAGTGCTACAAAAGAAGAATTTGATCTTACCCTGCCATTTGTTTTTAATGATAATCTTGCAAATATTAGTGTAGCTTTTGCTTATTTAAAATCAAGAAATGCTTCTTATAAATTCTTGCAAAGTCAAGATGAAAAAACACAAAATCTAATTTATTTTGATGATATTATAGCAAGTGAATTTAAAACTCTTTTACCCTCTATGGTGATGAAAACCCTAGCCTCAAGCGCTCTTAAAACTTCAATTAATTTAGCCATAGCTAATAATGATTCTAGTGGCTTTTTATCATTTATTAGCACTGTTAGCACTGCTTTAATCAATAAAGCAGATCTTAGAATGTGGCAAGCTTTACCAAAAAGTGCTAGTATTTTAATGCTAAAAAATGAAGGTTTAGTTAAAATTTATAATGATAAAGAAAAAATAATCTTTGAAGATGAGCTGGAAAAAGATAAAAATTATATTGTGCTTATAAGATCTTTTGTGCCAAATTCAAATATTATTTACAAAATTAAAGAAAAATAAGGAGATAAAATGAAAAAAAGTTTATTTTTTATGGTTTTTGCGCTTTTGATTTTCAGCGCTTGTTCTTCACAACCAAAATATACTGATGGTAAAGCTTCGCAAAAAGTTCAAGGAAACGCACTTACTTTAGGACTTGATAGAGAAGATTTTGAAAAAACTGCTGAAGGTATGATACAAAGCTTGCTTAGTGATCCTGCTTTTGCAAATTTAAATAGCTCTAATAGAAAAGTTATTGCCATAGGAAAAATCATCAATGACACCCCGCAAAGAATAGACACAGATAAACTCACTTCGAAAATTACCATAGCATTAAGAAAATCTGGTAAATTTATACTAACAACCGCTGTAGCAGCAGGTGGAGCAAAAGATAGTTTATCTCATGATGTAAGAGATTTAAGAGACAATGAAGAATTTAATCAAAATTCCATAGCTAAAAAAGGCACACTTTTGGCCCCAAATTTCTCACTTTCTGGTAAAATCAGACAAGATACCGTTAAACTTTATAATGGCAAAATCCAAACTGAATATTTTTTCCATTTAATTCTTACAGATTTAACTAGCGGTTTAGCTTTTTGGGAAGATGAAAAAACTATTGATAAAACAGGTAAAAGCAAGAGTGTAACATGGTAAAAAAACTACTAATTCTTTTTTTCGCTCTTGTTTGTTTTTGTCAAGCACAAAGCGCTTTAAACAAAAAAAGTTATGGTGAGGGTTTTGGAAATACAAGAAGTGAAGCAATAAAAAATGCCATCAATGAAGCTCTTGGGAAAATGGAGGGCTTAAAACAAGTTAAGCTTAAAAAATTCGAATTTAGTTTTAACGGAAATTTCAATATAGGTTATGATGAAGAAATAGACTTAGTTAGCAATGGAGTTTTTAATAGCTATGATATTAAATCTTTAACTCAAACAAATCAAAATGAATTCCATGCAAAAGTTGTGATTTACAAAAAACTTTATAGTGAAAAAAATCTTGAAGATAAAAGTTCGCTAATTATCATCAATAAAGTTAAAGATGAACTTTCAGCTAAATTTGAACAAGAGCTTTTAAGCGTTTTGCTCCAAAGTAAAAAATTTAGAATTTTAGATAGAGCAAATCTTGATCTTTATAATCAAGAAAAATCTTTACTTATAAAAAATGCAAGCGATGATGAACTTGTTAAGCTTTATAATGTTTTAGGGGCTGATTTTTTACTTATTTTAAACCCTAAAATAACACAAACACAAAATGAAATTAACACTCAAACTTATAATATTAACATTGATTATCGTTTGATAGAATTTGCTACAACTCAAATCAAAGCTTCCAATACCTTAGAATTTAAAATGAGTTCTACAAGCAAATCAAGCAAACAAAAAGCCCTTAGAGGTATAGCTACAAAAATTACCGAAGATATTTTTAAACATTCTAAAGACAATGACAAAGAAGAAGAAATAGAACATGGTTTGGATGCAAACTATCAAATCAACAATGAGGGTGGAGTTAATTTAGGTTTTTAAAATGCAAAAAGCATGGGATATTAATGCAAAATTTTGGGATATACAAATGGGAGATGATTCTAATGAATTTCATAAAAAAGTTGTGCGTCCTAAAGTTGAAGAATTGCTAAACATACAAGATAATGATTATATTCTAGATATTGCTTGTGGAAATGGAAATTTTTCCGCTTATATGTGCAAAAAATACAACATAAATGTTTATGCTTTTGATTATAGTGATCAAATGATAAAATTAGCAAAACAAAGATGGAAAAATTTTTTACACAAAATTCATTTTCAAACTATAGATGCTACTGATAAATTAACTTTGCAAAATTTAGCTAAAAAACACACCTTTAGCAAAGCTGTTTCAAATACGGCTATCATGGATGTGGAAAATATCCAGCCCTTATTTAAAAGTCTTTATTCTCTACTAAAAGAAAATGGAATTTTTGTTTTTGCTACTCAACATCCTTGTTTTGTAACATTAACTAAAAAATATCTTAGTCCGCATAATTATCTTGGGCATGCATTTGAAAAACAACCTGTAAAACATCACTACTACCACCGTTCTTTAGAAGAAATTTTTAACACTTGTTTTAAAAATGGTTTTATCATAGATGGATTTTTTGAAGAACCTTTTTTAGATGAAGAATTTCCTGAAATCATAATTGTCCGAGTAAGGAAAATCAGTTTTTAAATTGCAAAAACTCACATCTTTTGCAAAGATCAGCTTTTAGAATTCCTTGCTTGAAACCTTCTTTTAATTCTATATATAAAGACGAATTTAAAAGCTCGCTAAAATCTTTTTCAAAACAATTTCCAAGTTTTATATCCCCTTTAGTATCCAAACAACAAGGCACTAAAGTTCCATCGCTTAAAATAGCAATTTGTCCATTTAAAGCATGACAACACCCATTCTCCCTAATAACCTCATCTTTCAAAGAAGGCCATTTAAAAAGCCTAGCTTGGTGTAATATAACATGCCTTTCTAGGCGATTTTTAGCTTTTTGCTTTTGAATTTTTACTTTAAAATTTTGCTCTAAAAAATCATAAATTTTCTCATTTTCTAAAGGTGGGTTGAAATTTTTATCTAAATTCCAAAGTCTTAAATTGATAAAAGAATTGTTTTTATTTTCTAAGTGCAAAAAAATAAGTTTTAAAACAGGCTCAAAGTATTCTTTTAAGCTCATTCTACTTTGAGATAAAAAAGCACCCAAAGAGATATTAATTTGGTGTATATTTTTAAAACTTAAAGCAAGATTGATTTTTTCTTCATCAAAATAAAATCCACTCGTAGTAAGCTCTATTTGCATATTAAATTTAAAAGCTATTTTTAGATACTCTTTTAAATTTAAAACCCTTAAAGGATCTCCAAGCACATGAAAAGTAAAAAGCTTGGCATGACTATGCACACTTTTGCAAATTTTTTCAAAATTTTCAAGGCTCATTTGTTTTCTTTGCGCTTTTTGACTAGGACAAAAATCACATTTTAATCCACAAATATCACTTAATTCTATATAAATTTTCTCAAAATGCATAATCACTCTTTTTAAAAAGCTCAAACGCTTTTAAGGCAAGTTTTGAAAGTGCAAGATGTTCTAATTCTTTATAAGAAAATGCTTTTGCTTTGAAATCTTCAAAATCATCATCTTTTAAAAAATACACCTTGGCATTAATTTTATATTTGGTGTAAGAGTGTTTAAATTCACCTATGAATTTTGCATTTTTTTCTTTATTGTATTCTAAAAAATTATACATATTAAAATATAGCTTTTCTTTGCTTTTGATAAGCAAAAACTGCTCATTTTTTTGCACTATGAGTATATTTAAAATAATATTTTCATATTGAGTTTTTTTAGATACATGAAATTTTTCATATTCATTTTTTCCACTACAAAAACTCTCTATGGGGCAAAGCTTGCATTTTGCATTTTTAGGTAAACAAATCAAAGCCCCTATATCCAACAAAGCTTGATTATGATCAAATGCATTATCATAGTTTAAAAACTCTTTTGCTTTTTGCGTTAAAAGTTTAGAGTTTGGATTTTGCAAACTATAAAATCTACTCAAAACTCTTTTAATATTTGCATCCACAAAAGCTTTAGCTTGTAAAAAACCAAAACAAGCTATAGCACCAGCTGTATATTCTCCAATACCAGGAAGTTTTTGAAGCTCTTTAATGTCAAATGGTAATTTTGCATTAAATTCTTGCACACAAATTTTTGCACATTTATGTATATTCCTAGCTCTAGTATAATACCCAAGTCCTTGCCAAGCTTTTAAAACCTCATCTTCGCTTGCCATAGAAAGCGCTTTTAAAGAAGGAAATTTAGCTAAAAACTGAAAATAATAATTTTGCAAAACACTCTTTACTTGAGTTTGTTGTAACATAATCTCGCTAATATAAACAGCATAAGCATTGTCAATATTTTTTAGCTTTTTTAAATCATCCTCGCTACCATATTTTCTATATTCTTTATGCAAAATACGCCAAGGAAGGTTTTTTCTACCATTCTCGTTATACCATTTTAAAATACTTTCATGAATTTTTCGCATTAAAACTTTCTTTGTTTTTAAAAATTATACAATCTATTCTTAAAAGCTTTATGTTAAAATTAAAAAAATATTTTTAAAAAGGAGTAAAAATGAAAAGTTTTTTAAAAGGTTTAGGATTAGGATTACTTTGTTTAGTATTGTTTGTACTAGGAGTAGTTTTTAATACTGAATTTTTAGGTTTAAAAAATCATAATAAACAAAATGTAGAATTTTCAAGAAATATAGAAGTATCAAATGAAATCATGCCAAATGTTTTTAATGCTGTTTTAAATTTTAGCGCGAGCGAAGAACTTAGTAAAAAAACTATCATCTCTAGTGATGAAAAAAATCATATTGCTAAAACTTTCAAAGAAATTTCAGATCGTATTGCCAAAGAAGACTATTGTAAAGGTGGAAGTTATACTTTAGAGCCAAGTTATAATTATTATCAAGGAGTAAAAACACTTAATGGGTATAGATTGTATTCTAATTTCACTTGTCAAATCCCACAAAATAAAAATAAAGACTATGAAAATCTTATAAAAGATATAGAAAATATCAGCAATACTAATACTTTAATTTCTTTTAATACTAAAGCCTTGCAAGCAGGATTTGACGAAGCAACCTTAGAAGCAAACAAAGAAGATTTATACGATCTTGCGCTTAAAAAAGCTTTTGAAAAAGCTCAATATTATTCTAAAACTTTAACAAAAACTTGCATAGTAAAAAATGTTCATTTTGATAGTTGTAATATCAAATACAATTCTCCAAGTTTAGCAGCTAGTGCAGATAGTGTAGTGCTTCCTGTTATTAAAAATGAGAAGCAAAGCTTAAAAGCTAATGTGCTTTTTGTTTGTCAATAAATTTTATTTTGGCTTTATCTTGGGTTTTTATAATTTCTCATCATTAATTTAAAGGAGAAAAAATGAAAAAAATTATAGGTTTATTTATTATGGGTTCTTTAGCAGCCTCTTTAGCATTTAGTGCTGATTTTTCCAAAAAAAGCAATGATGAAATTTTAAATCTTGCAAAAAGCGTAAAAGCACAAGATCAAGCTGACTTAATTATAGAAATGAAAAAGAGAATGAATGAGATGAAATACAAAGACGCAAAAGTTTTTCATCAACAATTTAAAAGTAACTTACGCGAAAACATCTCTAAACTTTCTCCTCAAGAAAGAAGTCAAAGAAAGGCTATCGTTCAAGAAGATATGCAAAAACTAACCGATGAAATGAGTGGCAAAGAAATACGAGATTTAAATTTACATCATTATAACAAAAATGAACACAAAGCCCATAAAATGAATCATCAAGGGCATAGTGCAAATCATGGAAATTGCTCAATGAGATAAAATGGCAGCAAAAATTCTACTCTTAGAAGATGATTTAAGTTTAAATGAAATCATCAATGAAGCCTTAAGCGATGAAGGTTTTAAAGTCTCTTGTGTATATGATGCACAAGAGGCACTAGAAAAAGCTTATGAAGAAAATTTTGATCTTTGGATTTTTGATGTTAAAGTTCCAAAAGGCAATGGTTTTGAAGTATTAAAGGAATTAAGAGAAAGTGCTAAAAACACTCCTGCTATATTTTTAACTTCTTTATCCATGCTTGATGATGTAAAACAAGGATTTTTATCAGGTTGTGATGATTATATTAAAAAGCCTTTTGATGTTGATGAGTTAATTATCCGTGTAAAAAATATCATTAAAAGAAATTTTAGTCATCAAAAGGAAGACTTAATCTTGCTTAGCTCTTCAAAAAATATTTCTTTTGATCCTATCAATAAAACCCTTTATCAAAATGAAGAAATTATCAACCTAACTAATAAAGAAAAAGAACTCCTAGCTTTACTTTTAAAAAAACGCCCTCATTTTGTAAATATAGAAACTATTTTTGACGAAATTTGGAGTTTAGATGAAGAGCCTGTGATCATGAGCCTTAGAGTGTATATCAAAAATTTAAGAAAAATTCTTGGTAAAGACCTTATCATCAATCAAAGAAATATAGGCTATGCCATTAGGCTAGAAAATGAAAAGTGAAAACTTTAATAATACCATTTTTAAAATTCTAGCCCTTTATATCATCACAAGTGGCATATTTTTAACGATTTTTTTTATTACTTTTTATCAAAAAGAAGCAAATTATATACGATTAAATCAAATCACACACTCATACACTCACTATAATTATATTTTACAAAATATCATTGAAGCAAGACACGATAAAAATTTATTAAACAAAGATGATTTTTCTTATATTTCTAAAAAAATAAATACTCAATTTGCTATTGTTGCAAACAATCAAATCATTTTTAGTAATTTAACTTTTGATGCTTTAAAAATATTAACACAGCTTAAAGAAAACAACTTTATTTACAACGAAAACAAAAGATTATTCATAGATTTTTCAAGGATTAGAAATCTTAATACTTATATAGATACGAGTAATTTAAGAAAACCAAAACACCATTCTCATTTTTTGAGACATAAAAATATCCATATCATTATAGAAACAGAAGATCTTGGCTTTAAAAAAGAACAATACCGCAAAGATAACTACAATAATTTAGATATTAACGATTATGCTAATGAACTTTGGAAACTAAAATTAAAAACTATTTTTTATACACTTATATGTATTTTACTACTTGCTATAATTGCTTATATACTCATCTTGCTTGTTTTTAAAAATATCAAAGAACAATTTAAAACACTCAATGATTTTATTAAAGATACCACGCATGAAATTAACACACCTTTGAGCGTGATTTTAGCTAGTATTAAAAAATTTGATGATACAAATTTAAATCCAAATAACACTAAAAAACTAAATCATATCAAACTAGCAAGTAAAAATTTAAATCATATCTATCAAAACCTCATAGCCTTAAATTTTTTCTTACAAAAAGAAAATACAAAAGAAGATATAAATTTAAAAGAGCTTTTAGAACAAAGATTAGAATATTTTGACACTTTAATCTCTCAAAAAAATCTCATCATTGAAAAAGAGCTTTTAGAGCAAAATTTCTATGCAAATAAAGAAGAAATGCAAATTTTACTTGACAATCTTTTAAGCAATGCCATAAAATACACCAATACTAATAAAAAAATCTTTATTTGTTTAAAAGAAAAAACACTTAGTATTAAAGATGAAGGTCAAGGTATGAGCGCTAAAGAAATTACTCAAATTTTTACACGCTACAAACGCTTTAATCAAGACCAAGGTGGTTTTGGCATAGGCTTAAATTTAGTCAAACAAATAGCCGATAAAAACAATATCAACATAAAAGTTTTGAGTAAAAAAGATAAAGGAAGTGAATTTATACTTTCTTGGTAGGGATAAAAATGGAAATTTGCTTAGAAAAAATTAAAATAGATAACGCTTGGAAAGAATTTTTAAAAGAAGAGTTTTTAAAGCCTTATTTTTTAGAAATAAAAACTCATTATATCAATGCTTTAAATGAAAGAAAAACTATATATCCACCCGCGAATTTAATCTTTAATGCTTTTAATCTAACCCCTTTACAAAATTTAAAAATCATACTTTTAGGACAAGATCCTTACCACAACCCTCATCAAGCCATGGGTTTGAGCTTTAGCGTGCCAATGGGTGTTAAAATTCCCCCATCTTTACTTAATATCTATAAAGAATTGCAAGATGATTTAAACATCCCTATAGCAAAACATGGTGATTTAAGTAAATGGGCTAAACAAGGAATTTTACTTTTAAATTCTATTTTAAGTGTAGAAGCAAATAAACCTGCCTCACATGCACATTTTGGTTGGCAAAAATTTACCGATGCGGTTATATCAAAACTTAGCAATGAAAAAGAAGGATTGATATTTTTACTTTGGGGAAATTATGCTAAAAATAAAAAAAATTTAATCAACCCTCAAAAACACTTTATCCTAGAAGCAGCACATCCTTCGCCTTTAGCAAGAAATGCTTTTTTAGGTTGCAAGCATTTTTCAAAAAGTAATGAAATTTTATCAAAACTTGGTAAAAGTCTTATTGATTGGAATTTAAACCCTTAATTTACTTAAAACTTATATACTTTCAAAAATTTTCAAAAAAAGGAATACAATGACTTGTCCAGCTTGTGTAAATACTGACTTATTGATGAGCGAAAGAAATGGAGTTGAAATTGATTATTGTCCAAAATGCCGTGGTGTTTGGCTTGATCGTGGTGAGCTTGATAAAATCATAGAAAGAAATTCTTCTCAAAGCACGCAACAACCTCAACAACAAAATTATAACCAACAAGCAAACTATCATCATAATAACGGCTATAAATACAAGAAAAAAGAAAGTTGGCTTGGGGAATTATTTGACTTTTAAGCCCAAAGGCTTAAAAGTTTTTATATTTTTACTTTAATTAAAGCATTTTCTGCCATTTTTGGCACCCATAAATACTCACCATCAAAAAACATATCTGCAGGACCTTTTATAGAGGCTAAATCAAGTTTTATTTCTTTGTTATCTTTTAGAGTATAAATATATCCTTGAAGATTTTTACCCCAACTTGACACTAAAAGATTTTTATTTTTATCATATACAATGCCATCAAATTGTTCTATTTTTTTGCTTAATTCTTGAATTTTCTTTGAATTTAAATCAATACTAATGATTTTCCCACCTGCTTTATCACTTGGATCATAACCTACTACAAATAAAGTATTTTTATCTATTAACAATCCATTTGGGCCACCATATTTTGAATCTAAATGGATAAAGTTTTCATATTTTTTATCCTTTAAAAATACTTTGTGAATGCATCCTGTACCTGTGTCACTAACTAATAATGTGTCATTATTTAACACAGCAATATCATTTAAAAATACCGCATTTTTTATAGGAAGTTTGAAAATTTCTTTTTTATTTTTTATATCAAAGCCATATAAAATATCAATATCAACCACATATAAAACATCACCTATTTTAGACATACCTTTTGGAGCATTAAGACCTTTTATAAATTCTAATTCCAAAATTTTTCCATCTTTATCTAATTTTGAAATAAAACCATCATTGTCTTTATTTAATGGAGTTAGCTCTTTTCCTACATTAGATACATAAACTGCATTTTTATCTACATATACACTTTCAGGATGTGCAAAACCTTTAAATTCTTGAACCTCTAAAGCATTTGCACTGCAAAATGCAAATAAGGCCAAAGTTAAAATACTTTTTTTCATAATTGTTACCTTTCTTAAATTTTATTAACAAATTCTAATAAAAAACCAAAATAAAATCTATCATTTTTAAGATAAAAAATATAAGTTTTTTGACTTTTGTTCTTGTTTTGGGGTAATGCCATATCTTTTTTTATATCTTGCTATAAACCAAGCAGGAGAATTAAATCCAAGTTCATAGCAAATTTGAGTGATATTTTTCGTAGAAAATTCAAGTAAAAATTTAGCTCTTTCAAAACGCTTGTTATCAAGCCATTCTTTAGGAGTAATACCAAAACTTTGTTTAAAATTACGACTAAAACTTGCTATATCCATTTTACTAAATTTGGCCATAGAAGCTACACTTTCAAAGTCATTTTGACAATATGCAAACATCTTATAAAGCTCTAATTTAAAACCACTTAAAATGGCTTTTAAAAAAGCTAAAAACTCTGCATTATCTTCACTATATAATAAAGACAAAAACAATTCTTCAAATTTTAATCTAAGCAGATATTCATTTTTCTCATTAAATTCATTTATACAAGGTAAGAAAGACTCGAAAATACCTTTAGTTATCAGATTAGTTTTTAAGCTAAATAAGCTTTTAGCATATTTTGGAGAATCTAATTTACAAATTAATTCTTGATATTTAAAAATAAGTTCTATTAAAATACTTTCCTTAAAACACAAAATAATAGATTCATATATATTTTCATCATTTAAATAATCTCTAATGGAAAAAGAATTTTTTGTAAAAAACACAAGCTCATCTTTTTTTACATTAAACTGATTATCCATAGTATAAATACTTTTAGAACCTTTTAAAATAAATACTAAAGCATAATCTTTAAATACAACTTCTTGATTTTTATCATTTGAAAAATCTTTTTGATACCAACATAAAGAAAAAAAAGTATTTTTTAAAACATTTTGACTGATTTTTTCAAGATCTTTTGGAAAAATTAACATATATACCTTTTTATAAGTTTTTTGATTATTTATATAATACAATAAAAAATATTTTTTATTAAGAATTTATGTTACAATATAATTAATTTCAATTAAAAAAGGAGAAAAAATGAAAAAAATCATTCTAGGTTCTTTACTAGCATCAAGCTTTTTATTTGGAGCAAATTTAGAAAATTTTAATCCAAAAGCACAAAAAGATCATTTAGTTATCAAAATGGAAATTCTTGATAAAAAAGCTAATAAAGATGCAGGCGAAGTTGTAGCAGTACAAACTCCTTATGGGGTAGCATTTTATCCAAATCTTAAAGGTTTAGAAAGTGGAATTCATGGCTTTCATGTTCATGCAAATGCTGATTGTGGAGCAACTGATAAAGGTTTAGGTATGAAAGCAGGTGGACACTGGGATCCTGAAAAAACAGATGCTCACTCAAGCCCATGGGATGATAAAGGTCACAAAGGGGATTTACCACCACTTTATGTAGAAAAAGATGGTAAAGCAACTAACCCTGTATTAGCGCCAAAAATCAAAACTCTTGATGAGCTTAAAAATCATGCTCTAATGATACATTTTGGAGGAGACAATCACAGCGATCATCCTGCAGCACTTGGCGGTGGCGGTGCTAGAATGGCATGTGGTGTTATAAAATAAAAATCTAAAGGCTTTTTAGCCTTTAGTGTTATTTAAAAAGCTTAGTAAAATCAAAATCACCCATAAAATCATGGCTTGATCCGCCAAAACTTTGACTAGGACTATAAGTAGCAATAGCCACTGCAAGCTCACTAAGCATAGAAGCTATTTCTTCTCTTTTATCGACTATATAAGCTTTCATACCTTCATAATCACTAGTTTCTAAAATTTTTAAAGGATTATAAATTTCAAAAGCAAATGCCTTTGAACCAACATTTACATTATAATTATTATCAAATAAAGCATTACCTAAAAATGAGCAATTATCTACTATTTTCAAACTTTCACTAGCAATTAAAACTTTATCTTGCACATCTTCATAGTTTTTATCTTCTAGAAGTTTTGAAATTTTTTTCAATGAAGAATCTAAAATTTGCAAAGCACCTATAAAGTCATTAGCATCAGTAATATCTTCACTAAATTTTTGCGTTTGATGTTTTAAATTCGCACCATCTATACTTGAACCTACTTGTCCTAAATGTTTTTGTAAGATTTCTAATTCATCTCTCATAATACACCTTCCTTGTTATTGCTATAACAAGAAAAGCATTTTTTATTCCAAATTTTGATCTATCCAAACTCTAAAATCTTTAGCAAAAAGCAAAAAAACCTCATCATAGTTTTGGATTAAAATTTGAGGATTATTATCATTTAATTCTTTTTCATAGTAAAAGTACTTACTCGCTATAAGTTTTTTAGTGTTTATTTGCACTAAATTTAAATTAATACCAAACTTTATTTTAGAATGCATCTCATCACTAAAATCTTGCTCTAAAATATCCACTTTACTTTCTAAAACATAATCAGCACTAGCTAGACTATCTTGATTTAAAACTGCTTTAAATACCCCCAAATCTTGCAAATGAAATTCCAAAAAAGATTTTATCATTAAAGCAGGATTTTCTTTCCAAAAATGATAGGCATAGGTATTGATAGTATAATCTTTTTTATAAAAAATTTCATTAGTATAAGCTAAGCCTTTAGGTAAGGAAACTATAATAGTTGCATTTTTTTTATTTTGACTTTGCTCTAGCTTTTCTAAATTAATACTAAAATATTTATTTGCAGGTAAAGTTTGACTTGGATTAATCAAAGAGCAAGCACTAAAAAAAATAGCTATTAAACTAATATATAAATATCTCATTTTATTCTCCTGGAGCATATTGAGTAGCCTTATCTTTATAAATTATATCTGAAGGATTTTGCTTTAAAATATTTAGTAATTGCGTAAAGTCTAAAAACAAAACTCTTAAAATATCTAAATTTTCATTTAAAAGCATTCTACTTTTATTAAGCTCATTAAATTGGTCATTAGCATTGTTTAAAAAATTTGAAAATTCATCTGCACTTTTGCCAAGTTTAGAGCTTGTTTTATTTAAATTTGCTAAGAATGCTGGTACATTAGCATTTAAATGTGCAGAAAATTCTGATGAATTTTGCAAAATTTGCTCTATGTTTTTTAAATTTTTATCACTTAAGAGTTTTTCTAATTTTATTTTTGAACTTGTGATTAGTTCTAATAAATTTGAAGTTTGCTTATCTATGCTTGCAAAAAAACTTTCTTTTGATTTTATAATAGGATAAACATCATCACCTGCTCTCAAAACACTAGCTTCCTCACTACCTCCTGCAAGCTGAATAAATTTAAATCCTGTTATGCCTTGAATTTGCAAACTTGCATAAGTATCTGTTTTAACAACCAAACTAGAATCAAGCTTAACTAAAATTTTTACTCTTAGTTGCTTACTTGAGCTATCTATACTGATATTTTCAACACTTCCAACATCTACTCCTAAAAATTTAACTGGAGCTTTTACACTAAGTCCTGCAACTGATTCTTCCATATAAATTTCATAATATTTGAATGATTTTTCATCTTTTAAATTTCCATACCACACTATAAAAAACAAACTGATAAAAAATAACACACAAACAAAAATTCCAATCAAAATATAATTTGCTTTGTTTTCCATTATTGCATAAACCTCTCATAAAGTCTTGGATTTTGCTCTTGCAAAGCCTCGACATTTCCTAAAAAACCAACTTTTTTTTCTTCTATAATCAAAAAGCGGTTTAAAACATTTTTCATACTCTCTTTATCATGAGTAATTAAGACTACACATAATTTAAAGCTTTGTTTTAAACTCAAAAGCAACTCATCAAATTCTCTTGAGCTATAAGGATCAAGCCCAGAAGTTGGCTCATCTAAAAAAAGTAATTTAGAATCAAGTGCCAAAGCTCTAGCTATGGCCACTCTTTTTTTCATACCCCCACTTAACTCACTAGGATAAAGCTTTGCCACGCTCTCATCAAGCCCTACCATCTTAAGCTTCATCATAGCTATTTCTTTAATGTCGTTTTTGCTAAGTTTTGTGTATTCAACCAAAGGTATGCTAATGTTTTCAAGTATATTAAAAAAGCTAAATAATGCTCCATATTGAAAAACAACACCCCATTGTTTTTGCAAAAACAAAGCATCTTCATCGCTTATATTTTTTAATCTCTTACCTAAAATTTCATACTCTCCCTTATCAAAATGCTCAAGCATTAACATTTGTCTTAAAAGCACAGATTTACCACTACCACTGCCACCTAAAATGCCAAAAATTTCATTATCATGCACTTCAAAACTAATATCTTCATGTACACATTTACTTCCAAAATAAGTGCTGATATTTTTAGCCTTTATAATCAAAATCCAGCCTTTGTTAAAAATACAGAAAAAATCGCATCAAAAGCTATCACCCAAAAAATAGCATTTACCACACTTTTTGTCGTATAAACACCTATACTTTCGGTAGTTTTTTGTACAAAAAATCCTCTAAAACAAGCAATAGAAGCAATCAAAAATCCAAAAATAGGTGCTTTTATAAGTCCTATGATAATATGTTTTAGCTCCACTGCTTCTTTAAAACGACTCATAAACTCACTCGCACTAATTTCTAAACTAAACCAAGCAACTACAATTCCACCTATAATACTTAAAATATCAGCTACTATTACTACCAAAGGCATAGCAAGCGCTAAAGCTAAAACTCTAGGTAAAATGATAAATTCACTTTCTTTAAAACCCATAGTTTTCATCGCATCAATTTCATCAGTAAGTTTCATTACTCCAATTTGAGCTGTATAAGAACTTGCACTCCTGCCTGCAATAACAATAGCACTAATTAATGGTGCAAGCTCTCTAGTGGCAGAAATTCCCATTAAATCGACAATATAAATATTAGCTCCAAATTGTGCAAGTTGATACGCAGCTTGATAAGCAAGCACCACACCCACAAGCAATGAAGTTAGCATAATAATAGGTAAAGCATTAATAGCGCTATTTTCTACATGATATAAAAATGCCTTAAAGCGAAGTTTTTTAGGGTTTAAAAGTGTTTTAAAACAAGTATAAATAATAAGTCCTATGAAATTTAAAAACTGCACTAAAATTGTAAAAGAATTTGCAACTTTCTTTCCTAAATTTTCAAAAAAATCTTTGATTGTTTTTTTAGCTTCATAAGAATCACAAAAGCTTTTGTAGTGTTTTTGACAAAGTTCAAAAAGCTTAGCATGCTCACTTTTAAGATTTATCCTACTAAACTCAAAACCTTTTTGCTTAAATTCATTTTCTAAAGCTAGAAAATACCTAATCCCAGCAGTATCTATAAAATCTAAATTTGCAAAATCAAAAATAATATTTTTTTGAGTAGGAAAATCTAATTTTTCCAATTTTCCTACGCTTGTTTTATCCCATATACCAAAGACGCTAAAAATACATTCTTGATTTTTAACATCTTTGATTATTTTATTTTTCATTACATAGACTTAAAATATATGAGCTTAATTTCTCCTCACTAAATCCAAAATGCTCAAATACATCTTTATCTTTACCACTCTCACCAAAACTTTCTATACCATAAAGCTCATCACAAATTCTATAAAGCTCGTTTGAATTTGCAGCTTCAACACCTATAACCTTACCTTGTAAAATTCTTTCTTTATAAGATTTTTCTTGAGCGATGAATAACTCATAACAAGGCATAGAAACCACATTAGCAATCACACCTTTTTCTTTTAAAATCTTAGCTGTTTTTACACATAATGACACTTCACTACCACTTGCTAAAAGTGTAAATTGCGCATTTGCGTTTTCTTCTAATAAATAAGCCCCATTTTCCACATCTCCAAAAACAGGCTCGCTTAAAGCACTTAATTTTTGACGCGATAAAACAAAAACACTTGGCATATTAGTTTTAAGTGCAATCTGCCATGCTTTTACATTTTCAACCCCATCAGCTACTCTAAATGTCAATGAATTTGGCATAGCTCTAAAAGTGCTAAGCTGCTCTATAGGTTGGTGTGTTGGTCCATCTTCACCCACACCTATACTATCGTGAGTAAAGATGAAAAAGTGTTTAGCCCTCATCAAAGCTGCTATTCTTGCAGCAGGTTTTAAATACTCACTAAATATAAAAAAGGTAGCACAATAAGGCAAAAACAAACCATATCTTGCAAAAGCATTTGATATAGCAGCCATTGCATGCTCTCTTATACCATAGTGGATATTTTTTCCATTTGGAAAATCGCCCATATCTTTGAGTTCAGTTTTATTTGATGGACCTAAATCTGCACTACCACCTAAAAATCCCGGTAAGGCTTTAGCAATAGCATTTAAAATCACACCATTACTATCTCTAGTAGCTAAATCTTGTCCTTTAAAATCAGGAAATTGTATTTTTGAAAAATCAGGCTCTAAAAGCTCTTTTAGCAATGCTTGCTTCTCTGCATTTAAATTTTGCACTTTTTGATTCCATTTAGCTTGTGCTAAATCCCCAAGTTCTATTGCCCCACTAAAGCGAATTTTAACTTCTTCTGGGATTTCAAAAGTTTTTTGTGGATCAAAACCTAAAGCCTCTTTTGCCTTTTTTATAAGCTCTTCGCCCAAAGGTGCTCCGTGAGAATGATGACTTCCCTCAAGATCTAAAGCTCCTTTAGCTATGGTAGTATGAGCGATAATTAAACAAGGTTTTTTGCTTTCTTTAGCAGTTTTTAATGCTAAATCAATTTGCTCAAAATCATGCCCATCTATCTCAAGTACTTCAAAATTTTGCGCTCTAAAACGCTCTTTTACATTTTCATTAAAAGCAATAGTCACATCACCTTCAATTGAAATATTATTGCTATCATAAATGATGATTAAATTATCAAGATTATGCACACCTGCTAAAGAACAAGCCTCATAAGAAATTCCTTCTTGTAAATCTCCATCACCGCATAAACAATATACTTTATGATTGATAATATCCTCACCCAAAAGCAAACTTGCTTTTTTAGCTGCCATAGCAAAACCAACCGCATTTGCAATGCCTTGTCCTAAAGGTCCTGTGGCAATTTCAACACCTGGAGTGAAAATTTCAGGATGACCTGGGGTTTTAGAGTGTAATTGACGGAAATTTTTTAAATCTTCTAAACTTACATCATAACCGCTCAAATGTAAAAAGCTATAAAGCAAAGCACTAGCATGACCACCTGAAAAGACTAATCTATCGCGGTTTAACCATGTAGGATCTTTTGGATTATGCACTAAATGAGTACTTAAAACACTTATAATATCTGCTAAACCCATTGGAGCACCTGGGTGGCCTGAATTTGCTTTTTGCACCATATCCGCACATAAAAATCTTATAGTGTTGGCTTGTTTTTGTAACATTGTTTAACCTTTTAAATATTTATCAATCAAAATTTGAAGCTCATTAGCAAGCTTAGAGTCTAAATTTTTCATTTTTTCTTCACATAAAGCAATTTTATCATCTTTTGCCTTTTTAGCACCTTCTAAACCTAAAAGTTTAACAAAAGAATTTTTATGCAAATCATTATGAGTTGGCTTTCCTGCTTCTTGAGTATCTAAAGTCGCATCGATAATATCATCTTTGATTTGAAAAACCAATCCTATCAAAAGCCCTATTTCATAAATTTGCTCGCATTCTTTTTCATCTAACTCACAAATTTCACAACCCATTTTTAAAGCCGCTGCAATCAATCTTGCAGTTTTATGAATGTGCAAAAACTCAACTTGCTCTAAATTTAAAGGCATATCTTCAAAATAACAATCAATAGCTTGCCCGATAATCATACCGCCAAGCCCTGCATTAAAGGCTAGAGTTTCTATGAGTTTTAATCTAACATTTTCTTTTAAATTAAGCTTAGAAAGAAGTAAAAAAGCTTGGGTATTTAAAGCATCGCCCACTAAAATAGCCGTAGTTTCATCATATTTTTTGTGTAAAGTTTGCTTTCCTCTACGCAAAGAAGCATCATCCATAGCGGGTAAATCATCATGTATTAAAGAGTAAGTGTGGATAAATTCCAAAGCCAAAGCTGCATTTAAAGCCTTTTCAAACAAAGCAGGATTTTTAGCATTAACTATACCCAAAAGCAGTTGGGCTCTAAAATGCTTCCCACCAGCTTCTAACATCCATTTTAAAGCTTCATTAAAAAATGGATGAAAGCTTTGAGTTTTAGGAAAATTTTGCTCTAAATGCTGTTTGAATTTTTCTAAAATCACTTATTTAGCCTTATAAAAAAGTCAAAGTATCCTTTATTAAAATGCTCAAAGTCATTATTTTTCGCTGAAGGGATATTGCTTGCTTGTCTTGAGACTAGAATATCAAAAGTATTAGCTTGAGCTAAAACAGCTTGAAGTTCATTAAAATTGTTGATTTTTTGATTATTAATTCTTAAAATTTTATCCCCTTTTAAAAATCCAGCCATTTGCGCTTTAGAATTTGGAGTAACTTCTGTAATATTCATTTTCATATCTACGCGCAATCCTAGATTGCTATAAAAAGAACTTGGCTTAGCTTGAACCACTTTTTTAGGCTTAGCAAATGCACCCAAGTCTTTATCAAAAACCATAGTGGAGATATTAACATCTTTATTATCTCTTAATACATTAAAGTATAAAGTTGCACCGCGATCAGCAAATAAAATTTTTTCATTTAGTTTTCTTAAATCATCATAAGCTTGTCCATCAACACTCACAAGCTCATCATTAAGTAAAAATTGTCCATTTTTACGCACATTTTTAACATAAATTTTGCCATCACGCATATCAAAATCCACACCTATATCACCCCAATAAGCATCAGGATATTTTGCAAAGTGTTTTAAATAACGATTACCTATAAGTTTGCCATCTTCTAAACTTATACCAAGCATTTTACAACACGGCGAGTTAAGTTCTCCGATTTTAGAAGCAAAGTCAAGTTGATCACGCTCTGTCAAACTTTGCCCAAAATACTTCAAATGTCCTATATAGCTTTTATTGCTATCTAAAATTCCCACCCAACTATTGCGTGTTAAATCTTCTTCATTTCCCATAGGTGCAGGAATTAAACTAAAATCTGTTTTTACTAAATACAAATTTAAAAAGGGATCATATTTAGTATAGCTGTTTAATTTCGCGTTTTTAGTTTTAACTACTGCTAAAGTATTTTCATTTAAAGCAAAGGCAGGTAAGCCCTCATAAATCAACATACTAGCTTTATTTTTTTCATAACAACCCAAAAAATCATTAAAAGTCGGTCTTGGCACAGCAAAAAGTGTGCAAACTACACCCAAAATACAAAGTAAAATTCTCATAGCATTCCCATTCCGCTAAATAAATTACTAGCCATTGATTTTTTATTTTGTTCTACCATTTTCATCACATCATTAATCGCTGCTATTAGTAAAATTTGCATAGACTCTTTATCTTCTAACAAAGAATCATCAATGTTTATATCGATGATTTCACCTTTTCCATTAGCACTAACTTTTACTAAACCACCACCGCTTTTTGCACTAAATTCTTTTTTTAAAGCTTCTTGCTCTAATTCATTTGCTTTTTCTTGAGCCTTAGTTAAAAGCTCGCCCATTTTAGAAAAATCCATATTTTCAAACATTTATTTTCCTTCTTTTAATATCTCTAATACTACTTCTTTATCATTAAAAGGATATTTTACACCCTTGATTTCTTGATAAGTCTCATCGCCCTTACCCAAAATCACTACAAAATCATCTTTTGTTTTAAACTCTAATGCTTTTTTGATCGCTTCTTTTCTATCACATTCTACAAAAACACTCTCATCTTTTTCTATACCATTTAAAATATCATTAATTATATCCATTGGCTCTTCTGAACGCGGATTATCACTTGTGATGATGAGTTTTTTAGCATAGTGTTTGGCAACTTTAGCCATTAACGGACGCTTAGTTTTATCTCTATCTCCCCCTGCTCCAAAAACTACAATCAAATCACGATATTTTAAAGCATCTAAAACTTTTTCTATGCCATCGGGCGTATGGGCAAAATCTACAATCACATCTTTTGCAACCACTTGCATTCTACCCTCAATGCCACCAAAATTACTAATGGCCTTTTCAAGCTCTTTTAAATTTGGCTTAACAAGTTCATTTACACAAGCACTTGCAGCCAAAAGATTATAAAGATTAAAAAGCCCCACCAAAGAAGAATCAATCATAAAAGTTTCTTTACCAAAATTTACCACAGCTTCAATGCCATTTTTTAAAGCATAAGCTTTAATGTGATAATAACTTGGATTTTCCACTCCATAAGTAAAAGCACCTTTGACATTAAAATTTATAGCTTTTGCATCTTTGTTGATAAATTTCATACACTCATCGGTAAAAAAACTTTCTTTTGCCGCTTGATAGTTTTGAAAGTTTCCATGAAAATCTAAATGATCTTGAGTGATATTAGTAAAAATTTTAGCCTTAAACTCAAGCCCTTCAATGCGATTTTGCACCAAAGCATGCGAGCTTACTTCCATAATCAAAAATTCACATTTTTCCTTACTTGCTAAAGATAAAAGCTCTAAGGTTTGTAAAATAGGAGCAGTAGTTAAGCCTTTTGGAGTGATATTTTTATCATTTATAAAACTACCCCTAGTTCCCATTAAAGCACATTTATAACCTAAATCAAGCAAGATAGAGTAAATAGCCCCCGCAGTAGTTGTCTTGCCATTTGTGCCTGTAATGCCTATGATTTTAATACTTTCATCTATATTTAAAAGCTTCTTGCATTCGCCAATGCCAATAACTTTTGCTTGTTTTTCTAAAGCTTGATGAAGAAATTTTTCATTTTGAGTAGTTTTTAAGAAAAAACAATCTTTTTCGCATTCATTAGAATTATCACAAATGAAAGTATTTTCAATCTTTACTATCATAATTTAATTCCTTGATTTTCTCACTAAGCTTAATAAATCTATAATTAGAATAAAAATGCGCTGAAACATCTTCCATATAAGCTACGAGCATATCTTTATAACCATGTTCTAAAAGCTTTTCTAAAAAATCCACAAAATCTTCTTTATCGTTAATAATAAGTTTATTAGATATTATAACATTTTCTAAAGCTTGTTTAAACCCAACTTTTGCTTCGCTAAGTAAAAAATCTTGATAACTCAAGCCCTCAAAATCTTCGCTATCTTCTTCAAACTGCACACTTTGGCTAAGATTAATGAGTTTTTCTAAGTCTTTATCTACTTTAGTATTTTTATAATTTTGCATAAAAAATTCAAAAAAAACAAAAGCTTCTTCAGGGCTTTTTAAAGCCAAATCACAAATATTAATAAAAGTTAAAAGTCTCTTATTTTTACGCTTTTCATAAGCAAGAGAAAAATACATCTTAGCATTTTTAAAATCTTTTTTGTAAAAACATTCTATGGCTATTTTTTTATAATTTTGCAAATTCGCTTTCCCCACCTGCTAAATTTACTATAGTAATATCTGGATGTATATCGATTTTAAGTTGTTTTTCCAAGCCATATTTCAAAGTCGTCCCACTAGCTGGGCAGCCATGACAAGCTCCGGTTAGTTTCACATAAACTACACCATTTTTCACACCCAAAAAATCAAGCCCTCCGCCATCATTTTCTAAAATATGCATAGTTTTAGCTAGACTGGCTTTTACAGGTTCGATTAATTCCTCATCACTAAAAGGCATATTCATAATTTTTCCTTGATTATTTTTAGTTTAATTTTATCTTATTTGCCTTTAAAAAATGTAAATTATTGTTTATTTTAGACTTTTTGCTATACAATGGTAAAAAGACTTTAGGAAATTTTATGCAAAAACGCACCCAAATAAAAGGTTTTGAAAAACTCAAACTCATTATCATACTAGGCTTTTTATCTGCCATAGCACCACTTTCAACTGATATGTATTTACCTGCTTTAAATGAAGTAGAAAAAAGCTTTCAAACAAATTCTTTTTACACTCAACTTTCTCTTGCAAGTTTTTTCATCGCCTTTTCTTTAGGTCAGCTTTTATATGGACCATTAAGTGATGTATATGGCAGAAAAAAACCTTTATACATAGGACTTTTTATTTTTATTTCTTCAAGTATTGCTTGTGTTTTAGTTGATTCCATTCATGCTTTTATAGCTTTGCGTTTTTTTGAAGCTTTAGGAGGTTGCGTGGGTGTAGTCGTAGCAAGAGCTATAGTAAATGATGTTTTTGAGCTTAAAGAAGCAGCAGGAGTTTATGCTTTAATGATGGTTTTTACTTCTTTAGCGCCTATGCTTTCTCCTACTTTTGGTGGAATTTTACTTGAATTTTTTTCTTGGCGTAGTATATTTTTAACATTGTTTATCTTAGGCTTTATTTTATTTTTGCTTGTTATTTTTGTTCTAAAAGAAAGCAATCACAACACCAAAGGAAAAAAATTCAATCACAAAGAGGTTACAAAAAGTTACAAAAAAGTTTTAAAAGATCGCCGTTTTGTAGTATATTTGCTTTGTGGAAATTTAATATTTGCAGGTTTTTTTGCTTATTTAACCGGCTCATCTTTTGTTTTTACACGCGTTTTTGGATTAAGCGAGCAACAATACGCAGCCCTTTTTGGAGCTCATGCTCTAAGCTTTGTTATATGTGCAAATATCAATGCAAGATTAGTCCTTAGATTTTCTCCTTATTATATACTCCCTAGAGCGCTTATGGTAATTACTTTTTTAACTTTTTTACTCATTTTGGGTGCAACTTTTGAGCTAGGTTTTTGGGCTTTTGAAATTCCTTTGTGTTTTATCATAGCAAGTTTGGGTTTTATCCTGCCAAATACCACAACCTTAGCCATGGCAAGATCAAAACAAAATGCAGGCAGTTCTTCAGCACTCTTAGGTGCAGCACAATTTGCTATGGCAGGAGTAATGGCATTTTTAGTAAGTCTTTTAAATGCTAATACACCTATATTTTTATCACTTATTTTAGGAACTTGCACATTTTTATCTTTGATTTCTTATCTAAGTTTGATTAATAAAAGAAAGTTAAATAAAATCAAAAAGAAGTTAAGCGTGATTTCTCACGCTTAATTAAGCAATATTTTTGAAAAGATTCACTGACTATATCGAACCTTTTTCAAAAAACTTTATATCAATAAACAATATTTATATTTTTCTTGATAATTTTAGTATTTTTGATCATAATAGCAAAACAAAATATTTTAAATTTGCAATGATCAAAACTATTAATAGATGATTAGCTTTATAAATTTTTATTTTAACTTGTCGATATGCAAATCATGCTACTCACTCCTTAAGGCAAGAAAGAAGTGAGTTAGCAATAGATTGAAGGCTTCAAGGCTATCAAGTATTACAAGGCTACCTCGATAACCTTGTAAAGCTTGATCCCAAGGTTTTTAAAACCTTGGGTTAAGATTATTGTTTTAATTGAAGCAAAGTATTTAAAAGCTGATCACTTGTGGTAATCGTTTTTGAGTTTGCTTGATAACCCCTTTGGATTACGATAAGCTCTGTTAATGCACGACTTAAATCCACATTCGACATTTCTATAGCTGAGCCTTTTAAGCCCCCTCTACCGCCTTCGCCCGCATGGCCTATGGTAGCTGTTCCTGAGTTTGCTGTCGCTTTATAAAGGTTATTACCCATTTCTTCAAGACCCATATTATTTGGGAAAGTAGCTAGAGCAACCTTAGCTAGAGCTAGAGTTTTACCATTTGTAAATTCTCCATAGATATAACCATTCTCATCAGTTCTTAATGCATCTGGCTTTAGATTACCCCCTGTGTAACCATCTGTTTCTTGTTTAGTAGTAGATGAGTCTTTATCATAGCTTGTTAAACCATCAAAACCACCTGTTGTTCCAAAGTCAAGTTTTATAACTTGATCAGGTTTTGAGCCGTTATTTCCGGTGAAATTTAATACATTTGGTGTATAGCTTTGAAGCGAACCATCATTACCAAATCTTAAATTTCCTACTACTATATTTCCCGGAGCACCATCACCACTAAAATTTATCTCTGCAGGTTCAGGCACTGAAATGATGATAGACCATTCAGCCCCACCATCTGCTGTTTTAGTTTGTTTAGTAAATTGCACGGTTAGCTCATGTCTAGTTCCTAATGAGTCAAAGATTTCTATACTAGCAGTATGAGCTGATAAATACATATCTTGAGAATATTTTTCATTATTACCTGCGTTGAAATTTCCATCTAAGGCACTAAACATAGCTGTGAATTTATCATTGGTAGCGATTTTATTTACCTCATCTGAAAAACCTGTAACTTTAAAAGTCATATCCTTAGCATTATTACCTGCTGGATTTGTTATTTTAAATCTACCATCACTTTCTACTACTACTTCTACATTTGCATTTGCATCTTGTGGTGGAGGATTATTATTAGCATTCCAATTTTCTAAATTCCCATCGCCATCATAATCAACAGCCCATCTTGCATCCCTTTGCAAAAGCTCTCTTAAGTCCTCTGTAGTATGAAAAGTCCTTTGTCCTGTTGCTTGGGGCATATTTGCATCTTGTAGATTGGCTGCGTTTGGGTTAGGATTGGCTCCTATATCTACATTATTAGAACTATAAATATATTCATGTGCTGTGATTACACTAATAGGGCGCGCTATACCTTGTCCACCCAAAATAGTAGCACCAGCTCTAGGAGCTTTTGTTAAATTAGCATTCTGCAATTCTGCTCCAGTAAAAGATACACTCTGTCCAACTGTATTTCTAGTTTGATCTATAGTAATATTAATATTTTTAGATTTTGCTGTGGTTCCCGTGCTATTATCATTGGTAAAAGTCATTCTACCGTCTACTATAGAAGCTACTACACCCGTCTCAGCTGTTTTAGCATTAATAGCATTTAAGAAGGTTTCTTTACCAACACCTGTAGCAGTAATATGTACTCCATTGATAGTAATATCTAAAGTAGCAGGAACTTGAGTTCCATTAGTATTAGTATAACCCCAAAAAGTATATTGAGTGTTTGCCTGTATATCTGCTTGACTTGCAGGAATATCCGTATTAAGTACTGTATTACTAGTCCACTTAGCATCTGCATAACTCACCCATATACCTTGCCCATCTCTTAGGTTTAAACCCTCACCTTGAGCGTTAAACACTACACCCATATCCACACCTTTTTCGGTTACTTGGGCTCCACTTTTAGAAGTAGTATAAAACTCAGTATGACCAGTATCATTTTCATCTATTACTGTTCCTGTATCATTTCTCATACCATGAGTAGAATCAAGAGCATAGATAGGACGCTTAGCAGAAGCATTCATACCTAAAGTATTACCACTATCTAAATTTGCTGTAAGGCTTACTGAAGTACTTGGCCTAGCAGGCATACTCATACCAGGTGGGATAACTATATCTTGCACTGAAGTTGAAGAGTCAATTTGACCCGTTTCTTGATTATAATTCCAACCTTGAACGGTGTAGCCATTATTATCTACGAAATTTCCTACTGCGTCTGTTTTAAAGTCCCCTGCACGGGTAAAAAACTGCGTAGTGCCACCATCATTTGAAACGATGAAAAATCCATCACCATTGATAGCCATATCGGTGTTTTTATCTGTAGTTTGGATATTACCTTGAGAGTGAATTCTAGTAGTAGAATTTACACCTGCACCAAGTCCAACTTGCATAGGGTTTTTACCACCTAGGTTGCCATCTGGAGCTGTAGCTATCTTAGAAGTTTGACTCATAAGCGTTGAGAAATCCGCACGAGAATATTTAAAACCAAATGTATTAACATTGGCTATGTTATTACCTTCTACATCCATTGCGTATTGGTGTGCTTGGAGTCCTGAAACCCCAGCCCAAAGAGATCTCATCATAATTAAATCCTTTAAAAAATATTGCTTTGTGATTACTTCACAATCTACTATTGCTTAGCCAAGACAAAGCAATAAGTGTTCCAAAAATGTAAATATTTCTAAAACTTGTATAAATTTATAATGTGAATTGTGTAATTAAGAATTGCTAGTATTTTTAAAGACTGATGAAAGAATATCTATATGCTCTAATAAACCTTTTTTGATTTGAGAATTTGGAACTCTCATAGGATCTAACTGAACAATAACCCCTTCTTTTCTTGCGTGTTTTATAGCCGGTATAAAATCGCTATCTGCAGTGATAAGAATGATTTTTTCAATTTGCTTTTTTATAGATAAAGTAGCAATATCTAGTCCTATTTTCATATCAACACCTTTTTGCCTAATATCTAAAACAAAATCATCCTCAGTTAAACTATCGATTTCTATCTCTTTATATAAAAGCTGTTTAAATTTATCATAATTTTTGATTTTCCATTGGAAGTTATTTTCATCAATCTCGCCCAATCTTACAGCAAAATATGGTTGCTGTCTTAAACAATCTAATAATCTAGTTCTAAATTTAAAAGTATCGGTTTTTCCAAGATTTAATGATTTATCTGTTTTTTCTATGGGCGGTATTGGAACATTTTTATTTAATGGTTCGCAGTCATAAACATAAACTCTATATAAATAATCTCTATTTCTTTTAACAGACTCAAACACATAATCTTTTAATCTTTTAGCTAATTCTTCAGGAGTCATATCTTTGATATGTTTTAAAGTGTTATATCTTTCTATAAAAAAGGATAAATCTACCAAAACAGCAGTTTTTCTAGGCTGTATAACAGAAAAATTTATATCTTCACTAAAATTATTCATAAAAGTCCTACTATACATAACGAGATGTCAATCTAAAAATAAACGGCTAGACGACTTCTCGCTATGCAATGATGATTTATTATAACATAATAAATTAAAATTGCTATAACTTTTCAAAAAGACATTTGTAAAAATTTTGTAAAGTTTTTTAAAAATTACTCGATATAGTCAGTGAATCTTTTCAAAAATATTGCTTAATTAAGCGTGAGAAATCACGCTTAACTTTTATTTCTTTCTTTTAATTTAGCAATCACATCATTTAAACTCAAATCCGCATCAGCTAATAACACTTCTAAATGATAAAGTAAATCAGCAGCTTCATTTATCAACTCATCTTTATCTTTAATAGTAGCAGCCAAAGCGGTTTCAACGCCTTCTTCACCTACTTTTTGTGCTATGCGTTTAGTGCCTTTTGAAAAAAGTTCAGCCGTGTAAGAAGAGCTTGCACAAGTGTTTTTGCGTGAGTTGATAAGTCTTTCAAGACGCGATAAAAATACAAAATCAGCTTTTTTAGAAAGCGTTTCAAAACAAGAAGTATCGCCTGTATGACAAGTAGCGCCTTGAGCTTTTACAAGGATTAAAATACAATCTCTATCACAATCAAGTCCCATATCTATGATATGCAAGAAATTCCCACTTTGCTCACCTTTCATCCACAAACGCTCTTTAGTGCGTGAGTAAAATACAACCTTTTGGTGCTTAAAACTCTCTCTTAGAGCTTGTTCATTCATAAAACCTTGCATTAAAACTTCACAAGAATGATAATCTTGGATTATCACGGGGATAAGGTTATTTACCTTTTGCCAATTTATGCTTTTTATAAATTCTTCTTCATTTATACCCATAGTTTTTCCTTATTAAATACGAATTTGTATGCCTTGATCTTTTAAAAATAGTTTTAATTCTTTAATATCTATAAGTTTTTTATGAAACACTGAAGCTGCTAAAGCTCCATCAACACCAAGTTTAAAAGCGTCCAAAAAATGCTCTTTAGCTCCTGCGCCACCGCTTGCCACTAAAGGCACAGGACAAATTTGTCTAACCTTGGTAAGTTGATCGAGATCATAACCCTTTCTCATGCCATCTTGATTCATCATATTTAGCACGATTTCGCCAGCTCCTAGCTCGCATACTTGCTTTACCCAATCTAGTGTTTTTTTACCACTATGATGAGATTTGCTCTCATCTCCAGTGTATTTATAGACTAAAAGCTCATTGTTCTCATCTTTAAAAGTGTCTATACCTACGACTACGCATTGAACTCCAAAGCTTTTTGCAAGGCGTGAGATTAAATCAGGATCATTTAAAGCAGGGGAATTAATAGAAATTTTATCAGCACCATTTGCTAAAAGCTCTTTTGCGTCATCTTCGCTTTTTATACCTCCTGCGACGCAAAATGGTATAGAGATATTTTGTGCTACTTTGCTTACCCAAGCTCTATTGATACGCTCATTCTTGGCTGAAGCTGTAATATCATAAAATACAAGCTCATCAATGCCATTTTGTGAGTAAAATTTAGCAAGTTCTATAACATCTCCCATATCTTCATGGTTTTTAAACTGCACCCCTTTAACTACTCTACCATCTTTTACATCTAAACATGCGATTATGCGTTTTGTAAGCATTCTTGAGCCTCCTTTATGCTAAATTCTTTATCAAGCAAGGCTTTACCTACGATGATACCACTTACTATGCCATTTAGCTTTTTAAAATCTTCTAAGCTCGCCACACCTCCACTTGCTTGGGTTTGCAAATGTGGAAATTTCTCATGCAAAGCTTTGTATAAAGTGATGTTTGCTCCACTCATCGTGCCATCTTTAGAAATATCTGTGCATAAAATATGCTTTACATCTTTATAAAAATTTAAAAGCTCAAACAAACTCTCATCGCTTGTTTTACTCCATGCATCAACAGCCACAAAAAACTCATCTTTAACGCAAATACTATCAAGCGCTAAGACTATACTTTCTACGCCAAATTCACTCAAAAGCTCTTGTGTAAGGGGCTTATTTTTAACCGCTAAAGAGCCTATAACTACGCGTTTAACACCGCTATCAAACAAAGCTTTAACTTCATCTTTAGTGCGAATTCCTCCACCTACTTGAAGATTTACTTTGATTTTTGAAGCTAGGTTTTCTATGAGTTTTAGTTGTCTTTTACTAGGATCTTTTGCACCACTTAAATCCACCAAATGAAGCCAAGCAATGCCTTGAGCCTCATACTCTTGAAATTTAGCCAAAGGATCAAAGCTGTATTCTTGCTTTTTAGTATAATCTCCTTTATAAAGCCTTACTACTTTACCATCTATTAAGTCTAATGCTGGAATGATTTGAGTTTGCATTTTTACCTACATATTTATGAAATTTTTTAATAATACTTCACCCGCTTCGCCGCTTCTTTCAGGGTGAAACTGCACGCCATAAAAATTGTCTTTGTTTAAACTTGCACTAAATTTAGTAGAATACTCACACTCTGCGATGGTGTATTCATTTAGCTCCACACAATAACTATGCACAAAATAAAAATAAGCTCCATCTAAATCTTTAAAAAGCTCATGAGAGCTAAAGACTTGATTCCACCCCATATGCGGGAAAGTAAAATTTGTTTTTTCTTGGAATTTTTGTGTTTCAAAAGGCATAATACCAAGTGTTTTTTGGTGTAATTCTTCTGAAAATTTACCCAAAATTTGCATACCAAGACAAATGCCTAAAAGTGGTTTTGTGGTAGTTTGGATAAAATTTTCTAAATTAAGTGCTTGTAGATTAGCCATTGCTTTAGCTGCTGTGCCAACACCAGGAAGCAAAAGCTTATCTGCTTGTGAGAGTTCTTTTAAATCATGCGTGATAATACTTTTTTGTCCTAAACGCTCGAGTGCAAAAGCAAGAGAAGCTAAATTCGCACAACCTGTATCTATAATAGCTAGTTTCATATCACTCCTTTAGAGCTTGCTAGGTTTTCATTTTCTATTTTTATAGCCATTTTTAAAGCTCTTGCAAAGGCTTTAAAAAGTCCTTCGGCTTTGTGATGATCGTTTTTGCCTTTAACTTTTAAATGCAAACTCGCACCCATAGCATAGCTTAGTGAGTAGAAAAAATGCTCTATCATTTCTGTGCTTAATTCTCCAAGCTTTTCTTTTTTAAACTTAGCCTTATAAACTAAATGCGGTCTATTACAAAAGTCAATCGCGCAACTTGCCAAGCACTCATCCATAGGTAAAACAAAGCCATATCTTGCAATACCTATTTTTTGATCTAGTGCATTTTTAATAGCCTCGCCCAAAGCAAGTGCGACATCTTCTACGCTGTGATGTTCATCAACTTCTAAATCTCCTTTGCATTTTATCTCTAAAGATATATTTGCATGCGTAGCAATTTGCTCTAACATATGATCAAAAAATGCAATATTTGTTTTTATATTAGCTTTTGCTTTTTCATTAAAAGCCATTTTAACTTGAATTTGGGTTTCTTTGGTATTACGCTCTATACAGGCACTGCGGTAATTTTGCAAAATAAAATCAGCGATTTGCTCCCAATTAAAGTCATTTTTGTCATATTTTAAACCTTGAATTTCAAGATTTTGCGCCAAAAGCATATCGCTGTCTCTATCGCCGATAACAAAACTTTTATTTTTGTCATAAAGTTTGTTTTTGATGTAGTTTTCAAGCATGGCAGTTTTTGGCTTCCTGCAGGCGCAATTTTCATGCTCAAAATGTGGGCATATAAAAATATCTTCAAATTCTATGCCACAACTTTGAAAAACACTTAGCATTTTTTCATGAGCCTTGTCAAAATTTTCCCTAGGAAAAGAATTTGTGCCTAGACCATCTTGATTACTTACCATAACAAATTTAAAACCAAAATTTTTTAACTTTAAAAGCGCATTGATAGCACCTTTTTCAAACTCAAGTTTTTCCAAAGAATCGATTTGAAAATCATCTTTTGGCTCATCAATGAGCGTGCCATCTCTATCGATAAATAAAATTTTTGCACTCATTTTAGACTTTCTAATCTTAAACTCACGGCATTTTTATGCCCATCAAGCCCTTCAGCTGCTGCTAAAATTTCCACCACAGGACCAAGCTTTTTAAAGCCTTCTTTACTAAGTTCTTGCACACTCATTCTTTTCATAAAATCAGCAAGTCCTAATGAAGAATAAGATTTAGTAAAACCATATGTTGGCAATACATGATTTGTCCCACTTGCATAATCCCCCATGGATTCTGGAGAATACTCACCTAAAAATACCGAACCTGCATGCATAATATCATCAAGCAAGCTAGATGGATTTTGTGTATGAATGATCAAATGCTCGGGTGCATAGTCATTTGAAATACTTATGGCATGTTTTATATCTTTTGCAAGAATGATTTTAGAGTGTGCTAAAGATTTTGAAGCAATTTCTTTACGCGAGAGTTTTTCAAGCTGTAAAGCAACTTCACTATCTACTTCTTTGGCTAATTTTTCACTTGTGCAAACTAAAATCGCTTGAGAATCTGCTCCATGTTCAGCTTGCGAGAGTAAATCTGAAGCTATAAATTTAGCATTAGCAAACTCATCTGCTAAAACTAACACTTCAGAAGGCCCTGCTTGCATATCAATAGCTACTCCATGATTATTAACTTGTTTTTTGGCTTCAGTTACAAAGGCATTTCCTGGGCCAAAAATTTTATCTACTTTTTGCACACTTTGCGTTCCATAAGCAAGCGCTGCTATAGCTCCTGCTCCACCTATTTGATACACTGCATCAACTTCGCAAAGTTTTGCCACAAAAGCAATGGCAGGATGTAATGGCGCTGGGGAAGCTAAGGCTATGAATTTACATTTTGCAATTTTAGCAGGGATAGCTAGCATAAGTGCGGTTGAAAAAAGTGGCGCTAAACCTCCTGGTATATAAAGCCCTACTTTTTCAATGGCTCTTGTTAGCACCTTGCAAGTTACCCCTTCAAAGGTTTGAACCTCTATGGTTTGACTTTCTTGAGCTTTGTGGAATTTATAGATATTTTCATAAGCTATTTTGATAGCTTGTTTTAACTCATCATCAATTTGCTCTACTAAATTACTAAGCTCTTCATCGCTTAGTTTGATGGAATTTAACTCTACTTTATCAAATTTTACAGCCATTTGCTTTAAAGCTTCATCGCCATTTGTTTTAACATCTTCAATGATTTGTTCTACTATGGTTTTAACCTGTGCATTAGCACTCATAGCAGGACGCTTGAGTGCTAATTCTTGTTCGTTTTGGTTTAATTTTTCAAAATCAAGTATTTGCATTTTTATCCTTTAAGAGAGCATTTTTTCAATAGGTAAAACTAAAATCGCACTTGCACCTTCTTTTTTTAAAGCTTCCATAGTTTCCCAAAATAAATTTTCTTGACTTACCATATGCAGTGCCACTCTAGCTTTATCATTTTCTAAAGGTAAAATCGTAGGTTTTTCAACACCTGGTAACAAGGCTGTGATTTTTTCTAACTTTTCAATAGGAGCATGCAACATGATGTATTTTGACTCTCTTGCTTGCATAACTCCATGAATTCTAATGAGTAATTTATCGATTAATTCTTGTTTGTGTGAAGCTAAACTTTCTTTTCTTTGGATAATGCAAGCTTTTGACTTATAAATCACCATAACTTCTTTAAGTCCGTTTGCTTTTAAAGTAGCTCCACTTGAAACTAAATCACAAATTCCATCAGCTAAATTTGCACTTGGTGCTACTTCAACTGAGCCTGTTAGCATACAAGTTTTATAGGGGATATTATTTTCTTCCATAAAACGCTTTAAAAGCTGTGGATAAGAA
Organism: Campylobacter sp. CNRCH_2014_2452; assembly: GCF_025772865.1. NCBI lineage: Bacteria > Pseudomonadati > Campylobacterota > Epsilonproteobacteria > Campylobacterales > Campylobacteraceae > Campylobacter > Campylobacter sp. CNRCH_2014_2452. Next base: position 129,380 of record NZ_JAKMSX010000005.1, on the reverse strand, counting down.
GTTGCTATGCGTAAATTTTTAAAACTTTCTATACCTTTATACTCACTATTTTCTGGTAATGCTAAAGACAAGCGGCACCCACCAAAATCAAGCTTTTTAAGCATTATAAAATCTGCATTTTCGTTTTTTGATTTTCTTTCTAACTCATTTTCTTCTAAAACATTTTCCCCAACTATGCCAAGATCTACTACTCCATCAAAAATTAACCCTGGTATATCATCATCTCTTACTCTAAGTAAATCAATAGGTAAATTTGTAGAAAAAGCAATTAAACTTTGATCGTGTATGCGAAGTTTTACGCCTATAGACTCAAGCAAGGCAATAGAATCTTTACTTAAACGACCTGATTTTTGTATAGCTATGCGTAATCTTGAATTTTCTTGCATTTTTTTCCTTTTTTGTAGTTAAAAAGATTAATAGTAGCAAAAAATGGATAAAAATACAAAAAATAGTAAGTAAATAAATAAAAATAAGAAGTTTTTAGCCTTTAAAAGGCTAAAAATTAAGCTACGAATTCGATGAAAGCCATTTCTGCAGCATCGCCACGGCGGATTCTTGTTTTGATAATTCTTGTATAACCACCATTTCTATCTGCGAATTTAGGTGCAATTTCTGTTACAAGTTTATTTGTAGCTTCTTTATCTTGCAAGCTAGCAAAAACTGCTCTGTGAGCATTGAAATCACCTTTTCTTGCACGAGTGATCAATCTTTCAACATAACCTCTTAATTCTTTTGCTTTAGGTAATGTTGTTTCTATTTTACCTGCTTTAATAATAGCAATGGTAAGGTTTTTTAATAAGGCTGCACGATGAGTAGAAGTGCGACCTAACTTTCTATATCCATGTCTATGTCTCATTGATTATCCTTCATTTTGTGCTTTTAATTCTGTAATTTTTTTCTTTAGCGTTTCTTTTGCACTATCACTGAGTTTTGAATTTCCTATAGGGAAACCTATAGATTCCATTACACTTTTAATCTCATCTAAAGATTTTTTACCAAGATTTTTTAAATCTGCAAGTTCGCTAACACTCATTAAGGCAAGTTCACCAATATAAACTACATTTGCTTTTTCTAAACAGTTAAAACTTCTTGCACTTAAATTTAACTCAGTTATATTTTGAAGTAATTTTACATGTTCTACTTCATTATTTGGTGTTTGACTTCTTACAACGCTTTGTGCATTAGTGATTTTATCAAACACTGATAATTGTTTATACATTGCTTCTAAAGCATTTTTAAAAGCGTCACTTGGTGAAATTTGACCATCAGTTGTGATTGTAAAAACAACTTTTTCATAATCTGGATTATCTTCAAAAAGCACTTTTTCTATATCATAAACCGCATGTTTTACCGGAGTAAAGAACGCATCAAGTGCTATAAATTCAGGATCTAAGAAATTTTGAATTTCTTCAGAAGGCACATAACCTATACCTTTTTCAATGATTAAAGTAAATTCTAAATCTGCATCTTCATTAATCGTTGCAAGATAGCTATCTGCATTCACAACTTCAACAACTTCATTGTCTAAGTCTTTTCCGCAAATTTCTTTTGGTCCTTTAAAACTAAAAGTTACGATTTCTTTTTCAGAATCTGTTTTTAGTTTAAATCTTAATTTTTTTAGATTGATAATAAACAATGCTACATCTTCAAGCATACCACGCATACTATCAAATTCATGTGCTACGCCTTTGATTTTAACTCCTGTTGGAGCAAAACCTACTGTGCTTGAATAAAGCAAACGACGCAAAGGATGCGCCAAAGTAATAGCATAACCAATTTCAAAAGGCCATGCACTTACTTTTGCTACTGTATCACTGATATTTTCAATACTAAACTCTGTTGGTGTATAAGCAGAAGTTGTAATATGTCTCATATCAAAAACCTTTATTATTTAGAGTACAACTCAACGATATATCTTTCCTCAACTGGAATGATAACTTCTTCTCTTTCAGGTTTTCTTGTAAAAATTCCAAATCTTTTATCTTTTTCTACATCAACCCAAGCAACTATACCAGTTTGAGCAGTAAGTTCGATCGCTCTTGAAATTTGAGGATTGTTTTTGCTTTTTTCAATCACTTCAACTTTTTGACCTGCTTCTACTCTATAACTAGGAATATCTACTCTTTTACCATTTACTAAAATGTGTCCATGAGTTACAAGTTGTCTAGCAAAACGGCGTGTTGTAGCAAAACCCATTCTATAAACAACATTATCAAGTCTTTGTTCTAAAAGCTGGATCAAAAGCGCACCGGTATTGCCATCTTTTCTAGCAGCTTCACTAAATAATCTTCTAAATTGTTTTTCACTAACACCATACATAAATTTAGCTTTTTGTTTTTCTCTTAATTGAAGTCCATATTCACTAATTTTAGCTTTTCTTTGTCCATGCTGACCTGGTGCGTAAGGGCGTTTATCTAAAGCACTTTTACCTGCTAATCTTCTTTCGCCTTTCATTGCCAAGCTTACGCCAAGTCGTCTTTCTAATTTTTCTACTGGTCCTCTATATCTTGCCATTATAATTCTCCTAAATCTTATATCTTATTCTTAGACACGACGACGTTTTGGTGGTCTACAACCATTATGAGCTAATGGGGTAATATCTTTTAAGAAAGTTACTTTGATACCTTCCATAGCACCTACACTTTTAACTGCTGTTTCACGACCACTTCCTGGCCCTTGTACTTTAATGCCTACTTCTTTAATACCATGTTCTTTTGCTTTATTTAAAGCATCTTCTACTGCTTGTTGCGCCGCATAAGGAGTTGATTTTTTAGAACCTTTAAATCCTAAACCACCTGCACTACTCCATGCAATAGCATTTCCCATTTCATCAGTTACAGTAACCATAGTATTATTAAATGTTGCACTGATATAAACTATACCTTTAGCTATATTTTTTTTAACTATTTTTTTCTTAACAACTTTTCTTTTTGCCATTTTCTATCCTTATGATTTTGCACCAACGGTTTTTCTCTTACCTTTTCTAGTTCTGGCATTTGTTTTTGTTTTTTGACCACGAACCGGTAAGCCTTTTCTATGTCTTAAGCCTCTAAAGCTTCCTAGATCCATTAATGCTTTGATATCCATAGCAACTTGTTTTCTAAGATCACCCTCAACCATATAGTTTTCTTGAATTTCTTTACGGATAGCCGCTGCTTCGTCCTCACTTAACTCATGAACTCTTTTATCATAAGAAATTCCGGTTTTATCTAAGATTTTTCTTGAAGTATGCAAACCTATACCATAAATATAAGTCAAACCATATTCAATTCTTTTTTTCTTTGGTAAATCTACACCTGCAATACGAGCCATAAATTATCCTTGTCTTTGTTTGTGTTTTGGATTTTCGCAAATAATGCGAACTACGCCTTTACGACGAACTACTTTGCATTTGTCACACATCTTTTTAACAGATGGTCTAACTTTCATGCTTTACTCCTGTTATTGTAAATTCCACTTTTTTACAACTGCACCAGGTTTTTAGAGCAACCAACTATTTTCAAAATAAGTGGTGATTTTGAAAATACTTCTTCATACAGTTTTATTGCAATTTCTGCAAAAGTGCTAATTATACTTTACTTTTGCTTTTAAACAACTTAGACTTATTTGTATCTAAATGTAATACGACCCTTATCAAGACTATAAGGCGTTAGCTCTACTTTAACTCTATCGCCAGGCATAATTCTAATATAATGCATACGCATTTTACCTGCAATATGACAAAGTATCACATGTTTATTATCTAATTCAACTTTAAAAGTCGCATTAGGTAAAGCTTCGATTACATTACCATCGATTTCGATAATATCATCTTTTGCCAATATTTCTCTCCTTTCTATAAAATACAAAGCTATTATTTTATCACAATTTTTCTTTTTAAATTTTTAATATTTTTTTACAAACTATAATATTTTTACTATAATTACAAAATTACTACAAAAAGAAAGTATTTATAGATGTCAAAAACTTTAAAAAGAGGTGATTTTAAAACTCTTTCCTTATCTTCTTTGGGTGGAGCTTTAGAATTTTATGATTTTGTTATTTTTGTATTTTTTGCTAATTATATTTCAAGAAATTTTTTTCCTAGTGATTTAAGTGATTTTTGGAAACTTTTAAACACTTATGGGGCTTTCGCAGCAGGATATTTAGCTAGACCAATCGGTGGTATAATTATGGCACATTTTGGAGATAAAATGGGTCGTAAAAAGATGTTTATGCTTAGTATATTACTCATGGTGTTTCCAACTTTCTCTCTAGCTTTTATACCTACTTTTGAAACTATAGGATATTTTGCTCCTATTTTTTTACTACTTGTTAGAATAGCTCAAGGTATAGCTATAGGCGGAGAACTCCCTGGTGCTTGGGTATTTGTAAAAGAACATGCACCCGATGGAAGAGATAGTTTTTATATTAGCGCTATTAATGCTTCTATGGCTTTTGGAATTCTTTTAGGTTGTATTGTTGCCTTAGCGATTAATCATTACTTTGATCAAGAAGCAATTTATGAATATGCTTGGCGTATTCCATTTGCTATAGGTGGATTTTTTGGTATCATTTCTATATATCTTAGAAAATTTTTAGAAGAAACACCTGTTTTTCAAAAAATGCGACAAGAAAATGATTTAGAAAAATTTCCTTTAAAAACACTTTTTAAAGAAAAAAATATTTATTTAGACATCATTGCTTCTATGCTTTTAACTTGGATGCTCACGGCCTGCGTGATAATACTTATTTTACTTATGCCTAATTTTATATCAGAAGTTTTGATTCTTGATAAAACAGATGCGATTTTAATCCAAATGTTTGCAATAGTAATTTTATCTTGTGGAACTTTACTTGCTGGAATTTGGGTTGATAAATTTGGTTTTTTAGCTACCGCTTTAATTTTTACCATAGGATTTAGTTTATCGTGCTTTTTTTATTTTTATTTTTTCTATGCTCAAATTTTGCATTTGAGTATATATTTTTATTTTATAGCGTGTTTTTTTGGTGGTATTAATGCTTTAGCACCTATTTTAATGTGTAAAATTTTTAAGCCAAGTATTCGTTTTAGTGGAATTTCTTTTTCTTATAATATAGCTTATGCAATAGCGGGTGGTTTCACTCCTCAACTTGTATTTGCATTACATTCTTTGGCTATAAAACCTGAAAATCCTTTCGTGTATGGAATTTTTATTTATATTTTGTTTTTATCCCTGATAACACTGATAACTACCATATTTACTTATAAGAGGTTAAGATTTTAATGTTATAATTAAAAAAAATTATTAATTAAAAATTTATAAAATTAAAGGAAAATGATTATGAAAATTTTTATTGTTTTAATACTTTCTTTGTTGCCACTTTTAGCATTTGAAATGATTACACCTATACCAGAAAGCATTCCTTATAATAAAGAAAAAGCTATTTTAGGAAAAAAACTCTATATGGATACAAGTTTATCAAAAGATAAAAAAGTATCTTGCAATAGTTGTCATGATATTGCAAATTTTGGAGTAGATAATAAAACTTTTTCAACAGGTATTAATGGCATAATAGATGAGCCATTCCATACTCCTACAAATTTTAATGCCGTTTTTAGCCTAGCACAATTTTGGAGAGGCAATGCAAAAGATTTACAAGAACAAGCCAAACATCCTTTGTTAAACCCTAAAGAAATGGGGTTAAAAGATGCAGATGAAGTGGTGCAAATAGTAAAAACTAACGCAATTTATGAAAAAGAATTTAAAAGACTTTACGGAGAAGTTACCTTTGATAATATAGCAGATGCTTTAGCTGAATTTCAAAAAACCTTACTTACGCCAAATTCCCCATTTGATCGCTACTTAAAGGGAGATAAAAACGCTATAAGCGAACAAGCAAAAAGAGGCTATAATGCCTTTTTATCAAATGGTTGTATAGCGTGCCATCAAGGACAAAATATAGGTGGAAATATGTATCAAAAAATGGGAGTATTTGTTCCTTATGATAATGGAACAAATTGGAAAGGACGCTATGAGATCACTCAAGATCCTCACGATCAATTTGTAGTAAAAGTGCCAAGTCTTAGAAACATAGCCAAAACTGCTCCTTATTTTCATGATGGTTCTATGCCAACACTTGATGCTTGCGTACAATTTATGGCGTATTATCAGCTTGGTAAATTTTTAGAGCAAGATGTAGTTGATGATATAGTTGCATTTTTAAATTCTTTAACAGGAGAATACCATGATCCACTCAAATAAAAAAACTTTCTCTTTTTTAAAACAATTCATCACTTTATCCATAGTGGTTTTGGTATTGCTTTTAACTTTGACTTTATTTATTTTTAATACTTACAATACCACCAAAAGAAATTCACTTATTATGGATTCTTTTCAAAAATTAGAAATTCTAGATACTAAAATAGATGAAATTTTTAAAAATAAACTAAATCTACAAAACTATGACATCAGCGTCAAACTAGTAAAAGATTTTGAAAATACTTTAGCTATTTTAAAAGCCAATGAAATAGATACTAAAAAGCTAGAAGCAATTTTTCAGAAAAAAAATACGCAACTACAACATTTTAAATCAGCCAATTCTATTGCTATAAATTCAAAGCTTTATCTTTACGAAATTCAACAAGAAATCATCAAACAAACAAATCAATTAGCACTCACTACTCAAGAGGCTAAACAAATAGAATATATAGGAAATATTTTAAGCATTATAGGAACTATGGATATATTAGAACCTTTAGCACAAAATAGATTACAAAATCTTGTCACAAATTTAAACGCAAAAGATTCTCAATTACCACAAGAGTTATTTGAGCTTTTTAATACACATTGTAAGATGATATTAAGTCAAATTAAAATATTAAAAGATAATTCTCAAAGTTTTCTTGATCAAGAACTGCAAAAACAAATTCTAGCACACCAAAATTTAATTGCTAAAAATATCAATCTACAAAATAAATATAATCTTTATACAGCTATAGGAATTTTCCTATTTACCTTAGCTGTATTGATTTTTTTCATACTTTTAACATTAAAAAAAGTAATCATACCTATATCTTTACTTGAAAAACTAAGTGCAAATCTAGCGGGAGAACATGCGAATTTAAGTGCAAGATTAGACATTGATAAAAAAAGTGAATTAGCTACAAGTGCTGGCTATATTAATTCTTTCATACAAATAGTGCAAAATTCAGTTTTAGAAGCCATACAAACTGCAAATTCAAGCCACAAAAGCTCACAAAAACTTTCCCAAAATGCTGAAATTTTACAGCAAAGTTCACTTTTACAGCATGAGCAAATTTCTAATGTCCATGAAATAAGTTCTGTTTTAGAAAGTCATATAGACTTAACTCAAAATCTAGCTAAAAATACTATAAAAGATATGCATGATATGCAAGAAGTTATGGGAGAAGTTGAAAAAACGCTTAAAGAGCTAGTAGAGCTTATATTACTAAGTGGAGAAAAAGAACAAAGTGTTTTAAGTGCTATGGATATACTAGTACAAAGTGCTGATAGTATTGTAGAAGTTACAGCAGCTATTAAAGATATAGCCGATCAAACTAACTTGCTGGCTTTAAATGCAGCTATTGAAGCAGCTCGTGCAGGAGAACATGGTAGAGGCTTTGCTGTTGTTGCTGATGAAGTTAGAAACTTAGCTGATAAAACTACAAAATCTTTAGTCGCTATAGAAACTACTGTAAGAACTATAGTACAACAAATCAATGACAACAAAAGCCTGATGGATGGAATTCATCAATCCATGAGTGATACTTCCAACAAAGCTAATATCTTACAAGGTGAAGTCGGTGCTTCTATAGAAAAATTAAAAACAAGTATCCATTCTACTAAAATTATGGAAGAAAAAAGTGATGAGTCAAAAGCTAAAATGAATGAGTTAGAACAAAATGTAGAAAAAGTGACTGAACTTGCAAATTGTGTTAAAAACTATTCACTCGAACTAACACAAATTTCACAAGATGTTTTAGAAAATGCCTCTAAACTTTCAGAAAAACTAAAAACATTTGAGTAAGAAAGTTTAAACTTTCTTACTTAGATAAAATATCTGCTTTGCCATTTATAATTGCAACACAATGCTCATAATGAGCAGCATTTAATCCATCTTTGCTTCCTGCTTCCCAATTACCTTTTAAATGTACCGGTGTGCCATCTTTTTGACATACCATAGGCTCTATGCAAAATACCATGCCATTTTTGATTTTAGGTCCACTTTTTGCACTAGCACCTGGTTCTAAATAATTTGGAATTTCAGGCTCACCGTGTGGCTTTTTACCTATACCATGACCACAATAACCTTTCAAAGGTACAAATCCTCTTTTAGCGATAAACTCGCCAAGCTCATATGAAAGCTCTTTAAAACGCATACCTTCTTTGATAATATCTATAGCATAATACAAAGCATCTTTAGCACAAGCAATCAAAGCCTCATCAGTAGCTGAAATTTGACCTATAGGTATAGTCCTTGCTGCATCTCCATAATATCCATCTATGCAAGTACCCACATCAAGCCCTAAAATATCGCCTTCTTTTAAAATACGCTCATCCCCTACACCATGAATGCAAGCTTGATTAAGTGAGATACAAATACTGCCTGGAAAACCATATAAGCCTTTAAAAGATGGTTTTGCATCATGATCAAGTATAAATTCTTCTGCTTTAATGTCAATTTCTTTTAAACTCATACCTGGAACTATAATGCCCTCTAGATAGTCAAGCGTTCTAGCTACAAGTTCATTTGCCTTGCGTAGTTTTTCTATTTCTGCTGGTTTTTTGATTTCTATCATTTATATTTTCCTTAAAATTTTTAAAAATTTAGCATTTATGCGCTTTTAAAAGCTTTAAGGAAAAACCTTAAGTTTTAAAACTTAAGGTTTTAACATACACTTGTAAGATTAGTAGCTAGGCCACCTAAAGAAGTTTCTTTGTATTTTGAATTCATGTCTTTGCCGGTTTCATACATAGTTTTTATAACCTCATCAAGACTTACTTTTGGAGTTGATTTTCTACTCATTGCCATTCTAGCAGCTGAAATTGCTTTAATCGCTCCAAAGGCATTTCTTTCTATACAAGGAATTTGCACTAAACCACTTACTGGATCACAAGTTAAACCTAAATGATGCTCCATTGCAATTTCAGCAGCATTACAAGCTATCTTTGCATCAAAACCCATTACAGTAGCCATAGCTCCTGCTGCCATAGAACTTGCACTACCAATTTCAGCTTGACAGCCAGCTTCAGCACCACTTATACTTGCATTTTTCTTATAAAAAGAGCCTATTAACATAGCAGTAAGTAAAAAATTAATGGCTTTTTCATCGTTAAAACCAATAGTATGATTTTTAAGATAAAGCATTACAGCAGGCACAACAGCACATGCACCATTAGTTGGTGCAGTTACCACTCTAGCTCCACTTGCATTTTCCTCTGCAATAGCAATAGCATATAAAGAAATAAAATCAATAATTCCTAAAGGATCACTTGTCATAGCCAAACGCTCATTAAGTCCTTTGGCGCGGCGTTTTAAATGTAAATTCCCTGGAAGAAAATCTGAGCTTGGATGAATACCATTATAATAAACTTCTTGCATTACTTCCCAAATTTCTAAACAATAAGCTCTAATTTCTTCTTTAGTGTGAAATTGAAGCTCATATTCATAAGAGAGTTTTGCTAGATCCCATGAATTTTCTTCGCAAATTCTTAAAGCATCGCTTGCGTTATTAATATCAAGTTCTAATTTAGTATGTTTTTGCTCACAAGCTCCGTCTTTGTGTTTTTGAAGTTCAGCTTCACTCATAACAAAACCACCACCTACCGAATAATAAATTTCTTCAGCAATGATTTCTCCATTTTTATTATAAGCACTTATTTTCAATCCATTTTCATGCAAAAGTAAAAAGTCTTTTTCAAAAATCAAATCTTTATCATAATCAAAATTTAATTCTTTTTGAGCATCTAAAACCAAAATTTTATCTTGCAAAATTTTATTAAACACACGATCTTGCAAAGCAACATTTAATTCTTTTGCTCTTAAGCCACTCAACCCCCATATAATAGCTTTATCACTTAAATGGCCTTTACCAGTAAGCGATAAAGAGCCATAAAGTTTGATTTGAATTTTTGTAATTTGTGTGATTTTATCTTTGATTTTTTCACAAAACATATTCCCTGCTAACATTGGTCCTAAAGTATGAGAAGATGAAGGACCGACACCAACTTTAAATATACTTAAATTACTACTCATTCATCAACACCTTAAAAAGTATAAATTACAGTAATGATTGTCAAAATACCTGTGATAAATACAAATGCATCTAAAGCTTTGTTTTGGAATTTTTTCATTTTAGATACAGTGTAAATTGCAATCATAGGCATTAAAAATAAGATTGCGGCAATGATTGGACCACCTAAGCTTTCAATAAAACCTAAAATACTTGGATTTACATAAGCAGTAATTAACATAACAATATACATTACCAAAGTTGAATAAACTGCGATTTTTTTCAAATCCGGATTATCATTACCTGCTAATTTACAACATTTTCTAACTATACCATAAGCACCTTCCCTAGCACCAAAATAATGCCCAAAGAATGAACTAGAAATTGCTAAAAATGCGATTAGTGGACCACCATAAGAAATAAATGGATTATCAAGTTTATTAGCAAAATAAGAAAGTACAGGTATGTTTTGTGCTCTAGCTTCAGCAAGTTCTGCAGGAGTTAAAGAAAGCACGCAAGATACCACAAAAAACATTACAAAAGCAAGTAACATTACAGAAGTTCTAAATAACACTTGATTTGCTTTTTGTACTGAATTTTCAGGATATTGTCTTTTTACACTTAAAGAAAAAGTAGAAATCGCTGGTGAGTGATTAAATGAAAACACTAAAACCGGTAAAGTTAGCCATACTATAGTAATAAATTCTTTTGTTCCAGGAATAGCACTAAAACTTTCAAACGACCATTGCGGGATAAGATATAAAGAAAATAAAAATAAAATAGCACATAAAGGATATACAAGCCACTCACATACTTTGGTAATTAATTCTTCACTAAAAAGCATAATAAGCATAAAAATACTTACTAAAACAAAAGCAAAAAGCGCTCTATAAAAAGGAAGTAAATTAGCTATAGTTTTTCCTTGCTCATTTACACTTGTTTGATACATAGCACTAATTGCGTTTGCGAAAGAACCATTTGGATCTAAAAGTGGTAAGAATTGATTATAAATAAAACTCTCAAAAGTATTAGTTATACCTACACAATATGCTAAACAAATTGGGAAAATTGCAAAGAAATAAAGCACAGAAATAAAAATACTTACTTTTCTACCAAAATACTCTTCAGCCGCATGAGTAATATCTTTATCATTACCATTTGCTTGACATACAAAACGACTTAAGGCTCTATGGCTTAAATACACCATTGGAAAAATAATCAAAGCCATTACAACAACTGGCCAAAAACCACCAACACCTGCTTTAATAGGTAAAAATAAAATCCCCGCACCAACTGCAGTCCCAAAAAGAGAAAGCATCCAACGCGTATCAAAAGAATTCCACTTAAGATTATCCACATTTTCTCCTTGTAAAAAATAATAAAAAAAGCTTTTACCTAAAAACTTTTTGTATTATTTTGCAAATATGCTCTTGAGTAGTTTGGCGTGATTTTTTCCCTTTCATTTAAAGCAACTGCGGCTTCATTTGTAAAATTTGGATTTCTTAATAATTTTCTACCATAACAAACTAAATCACACACCTCACCCAAAAGCAAAGCCTCACCTTCGCTAGCACTATTTATAAGACCCACACAAGATATAGGAATTTTAACAACTTCTTTTAAAGCCTTAGCATAAGGAGCTTGATAAAGTGGTGCTATATTTGGCACTAAAGAAGGTTTGTTGGTATTTCCTCCTGCTGAAATATCTAACATATCAACGCCTAAATTTTCTAAAATCAAGGCAAGTTTTTTACTATCTTCCAAATTCCAACCACCCTCTTGCCACTCTGTAGCTGAAATTCTTACAAATAAAGTAATATCAACTTCTTTTTTTATACGCTTAATGATATCACACAAAAGACGCGCTCTATTTTCAAAACTACCACCATATTCATCATCTCTTTGATTTGATAAAGGAGATAAAAATGAACTAAGCAAATACCCATGAGCACTATGAAGCTCTATCGCATCATAGCCTGCTTCTTTAGCTCTTTTAGCACTTTGGATAAATTCTTGTTCAATTTGTAAAATTTCATCTTTACTTAAAACATGAAGTTTAGAAAATTTTTCACTAAAAGCGATATTACTTGGGGCTTTTGATATAGCTTGTTTGCATGAATTTTTACGACCACTATGATTTAGTTGGATAGCAACTTTAGCACCAAAATGATGACAAAGATCGACAAGCTCTTTATGTCCTTGAATTTGAAAATCTCCCCAAAGGCCTATATCATTATCAGCAATTTTTGCATTTTCATTAATCGCACAAGCTTGAACTATGATAAGCCCAACACCACCCAAAGCTCTAGCTCCATAATGTATCAAGTGAAATTGATTAATCTTACCATCTAAAACTTGTGTTTCATACATATCCATAGGAGGCATTACGATGCGATTTTTTACATAAAAATTTCCAATCTTTAGCTCACTTAAAAGTAAAGACATAATACCCCTTAAAATATTTTTATATTACTATAATAGAAAAAAATTAATTTTTCTTAAAACATAGAGTATTTTAGACCAATATTATAATTTTTAATAGATTATTATTAAAAAAATAGTTTTTAATTATATTTTTTCATTATTAAAATTACAAAACACAATCTAATCAAATAAGCTTTTCTCAAAACACTTTAACATAAAGCTTTTGCGGTGTAAGGGCGAATAACCAAATGCTTTAATCTTTTCTATATGAGCTTTTGTACCATAACCTTTGTGCTTATCAAAATCATAATGATTATATAATTTAGAAAAATAACACATTTTTTGATCACGACTTACCTTGGCTAATATGCTAGCTGCTGAAACTTCTTGTACTTTCATATCAGCTTTAATCATGGTTTTTATGCCTAAAACTCCATAATTTAAATTTCCATCATATAAAATCTCATCTTGGTTAAAATGTTTTTTTATTATCTTTAAGCCCAAATTTAAACACTGACTAAGTCCTAAAATATCAATTTGCAAAGGTGAAAAAGCAAGGATTAAAAAATTTGAATTAGAAAGAATTTGCTCATATAATTCTTCTCTTTTTTTTGCACTTAATTTTTTAGAATCAGCTAAACCATCAATATTTTTTAAAAGCTTGCAAGCTGCCAAGTGCATATCTCCAGCTAAAGCTCCACGCCCAGCCTCATCTACTCCAACTAAAGCCATTATTTTTCCTTTATAATAGTATATTTTTCTACTAAATTTTCTAAAGAATAATTTATATTGGCAGGTGAGCTTGAAGGAAGTTCAAAAAATTCTTGCTCAGGATAAAATTTAGCAAAATATTTACTTGCAACTTTACCTAATACACAAATTTTTTCTATATTTGCCTTATCTAAAATAATACTTATATCATTTGCTTTGGCATAAGAAATAGTTTTATCATCTGAATTTTTTATCTTACAACTTGCTATAACATCCCAAAGTGCTATATGATTTGCTTTTAAAAAAGCCTTTTGCTCTTGCACTGTTTTTAACTCACACTCAAATAATATTTCAAAAATACGCCAAAAACGATTTTTACTATGTTGATAATAAAAATTTTCTTCTCTTGATTTAATAGATGGAAAAGAACCTAGTATCAAAACTTTTGAGTTTTCATCAAAAAAAGGTTCAAAAGGATGAGTTAGAATTTGCATATTAGGCCTTGATAAAAATAAAATATTTTATCATTTTTATCAAGATTTTTAAAATTATCCTAAAAATTCTCGTTTGAAGTATTCTTTTGGAGCTTTACACAAAGGACAGGCATTTGGTGCTTTTTTACCACGGTGTATATGCCCACAAACTTCACAAACCCATAATTCTTCTACCTCTGAATTAAAGAAATCTTCTTCTTCAAGCATTTTTTTAAGTGCTAAATATTCTCTTTCATGCTCAATTTCTACTTTACCAATAGCAGTAAATAATCTTGCTATGTTTTTCTTGCCTTCATCTTCTGCAATTTGTGCAAAATTTGGATACATGGTAGTATGCTCGTAATTTTCACCCTCTGCTGCACAGATTAAATTTTTAGCAGTTTCTTCTAAAGCTTTACCATCTACTAATTCATGATAAGCTTTAAACTCAGCTCTTGCATGCCATTTTTCATTTTCTGCAGCTTCTCTAAAATGCTTTGCAATAGCATGCCAACCTTCTTCTTGAGCAATATCTGCAAATAAATCATATTTGTTTCTTGCCATAGATTCACCTGCGAAAGCTTTCATCAAATTTATGGCTGTTAAATCTTTAGTAATGCACTCCATTTCTTGACCACAGCAACTAAGCTTTCCACCACCTACATTTTGCACTTCTACTTCATTGCCGCATTTTTGGCATTTATAGCTTTCATATTGTCTCATTTAATATCCTTGTGATTAATTTAAGTAAGATTTTGATTGAAAAACTCACCCAAATGTTATTGTAGCATTTGGGCGCTAAAAGATTTTAGTATTTTAAGAAATATTCTTGAATTTTCTTAGGATCACTTGTTTTAGTTAAAGCAAGCATTAATAATACTCTAGCTTTTTGAGGACTCATATCACCTGTATCAATAAAACCAAGTTTTGCATCAGCATCACTTACTGCAACTCTACCAGCTACTACGCGTGAACTTACCGCTACATTAAGACCTTTTTTAAGCAATTCTTTTAATACATCTTTTTGATAATCATGAATACTGCCAGCACCTGTTCCAGCTACAACTATACCTTTAGTTCCATTTTCAAACAAAGCTTTTGCTGCAACACCGCTACCATCATTTGCATAACTATAAAGAATATCTACTTTTGGTAATTCTTTTAGCTTGCTAACATCAAATGGAGATTTTTTGGTGTGTAATTTTGTATTAGTATTGTAGAAGAATGCTTTTCCATCTACTATATAACCCACATCACCCATATCCGGTGAACTAAATGCATTTACATTTAAACTATGAGTTTTCATAACGCCTCTAGCGCTTTGAATTCTATCATTCATAGCCACCATTACACCTTTATTTTTTGCTTGTGGATCTGCTGCTAACGCTACAGCATTGTAAAGATTTTTAGGACCATCTGCACTAATTGCAGTTGATGGGCGCATTGCACCAACTAAAACAACAGGTTTATCGCTTTTTACGGTTAAATTTAGGAAATATGCAGTTTCTTCCATGGTATCAGTACCATGAGTAATCACAACTCCATCTACATCAGATTTTAAAAGCCTATTGACTTCTTTAGCAAGTTTTAGCCAAATTTCATTTGTCATATCTTTACTATCAATATTTGCAATTTGATCCCCGCTAATTACTGCTAAATCTTGAATTTGAGGCACTGCTTTAATCAAAGCATCAACCCCTAAAACACCCGCTGTATAACCTGTTGTAGCTACCGAACTATCAATCGAGCCTGCAATAGTTCCACCTGTAGCTAAAATTGCAACTTTTGGTTTTGCTTCCAAAATTCCTGCTCCTAAACTTAGTGCCATAGCTGCGCACATTAACATTTTTTTCATGTTAGTCCTTTCATTAGAAATGATAAAAATTATAATGCAACTATGTTTAAATAAAAATAAATTATTAATATAAAAAATACTTTAGTAAATATTCATTAATTAAAGCCATAAATTTGCAATTTTTTTTAGTTTTTCCACATCGCTTGAAGCATAAAATTGAATGTTGGCTTCTTCTTGGATTGATGTTAAGTTAAATTCTTGTTGCAATTGCAAAGCTATAGCCTCGCCTGAATGAATAAGTTTTGTATTTTTGCCAAAATACTCTTCCAAAGAATGAGCAATTAAAGGAAAATGCGTGCATGCTAAGATTAGAGCATTAGGATGAAATTTAAGCTTATTAAAATAATACTCAAAAGCAGCTTTTAAAAAATCTCCTTGAAAAATCCCTTCTTCAACCATAGGTACAAAAAGCCCAGTTGCTTTTTCTTCCACTTTTAAAAAACCTTCTTTGATTAAAGCTTGCTTATAAGCGTGAGAATCCACGGTAGCTTGTGTTGCAATAACTAATATATTAGAGTTTTTATCTTCTAAAGAGTTTTTAACCGCTAAAACCCCTGCTTCTATAACTCCAAGAACCGGAAATGGTGCATTTGCTTTTAGAATTTCTAAAGCATGCGCGCTAACTGTATTACACGCAATAATAAGCATATCGACTTTTTTTTCTTTGAAAAACTCTAAAGCTTCTAGGGAAAATTTAATGATAGTTTCTTTATCTTTAACCCCATAAGGTACCCTTGCGGTATCTCCATAGTAAATATATTCTTTAAAAAGTTTTGCTTGAAGTAAAGATTTTAAAACACTAAGCCCACCTACACCGCTATCAAAAACGCCTAGTCTCATCAAAATCCTTAAAAAGAGAAGAAAGTAGAAAATCTACTTTCTTATAAGCCTACTGCACTTAAGGTTTGGTATTTATTCATATAAATTTGAGCTTCAATTTTTCTCATTGTATCAAGCGCTACTTGAACTACGATCAAAACAGAAGTTCCACCAAAATAAAAAGGCACACCAAACAACTTCACAATAAGCCATGGTAATGTAGCTACAAGCCCTAAATAAATAGAACCTGACAAGGTAAGTCTTGATGCTACTTCATTAAGATAATTTGCAGTTCCTTCACCTGGTCTAATACCTGGTATGAAACCGCCTTGTCTTTTAAGATTTTCAGCTATATCTTTTGCATTAAATACAATTGATGCATAAAAATACGCAAAGAAAATAACAAGTAAGAATGTTAAAAAATGAAAGAAAAATCCATTTGGATTTAAAAAGTCATAAATTTTTAACACATACTCATTTGTACTTGTTTGCAAAATAGTGCTTGGAAACATCAAAATCGCACTTGCAAAAATAGGAGGAATTACTCCACTTAAATTTATTTTAATAGGTATGTAATTCATAATGCGTTTGTTTTGATTTTGCATGATTACTTTTCTTGAGTAAGAAATAGGAATTCTTCTTTCTCCAAGCTCTACTACTATAATAGCCCAAATAGTAAGTAAAATTACAACTAAAATAGCAATGATAGTCAAGAAATTCATCTCACCTGTATTTACCAAATTTACTGTTCCACTAATTGCACCTGGAATTGTAGAAACAATACCGCCAAAGATGATCAAAGAAATACCATTTCCTATACCGCGTTGAGTGATTTGCTCACCTATCCACATTAAAAGCATGGTACCTGCAAGCATAGAAATAGCAGAAAGTGCAATAAAAGTATTCATATCAATCATAATAGCTGACTGACCTGCTTTCCCATGAAGACTTTGCAAGCCTATAGAAACGCCTATACTTTGTATCAAAGTGATAGCTATAGTAGCATAACGGATAATTTGCATATATTTTTGCATACCATCGCGTTCTTTTTTCATCTTTCCTATGTTAGGAAAAGTTGCCGCTAAAAGCTCCATAATAATCGAAGCAGTAATATAAGGCATAATGCCTAGAGAGATGATGCTAAGTCTTTCAGCAGCACCCCCACTAAACATATTAAACAAGCCTAATGCATTAGATGCATTAGAATCAAAAAATTCCTTGATAACACTGACATTAACCCCCGGAACTGGAACATAAGCTAATATTCTATAAGCAAATAAAAAAGCTAATGTTATGAGAATTTTATTTGTCAATGCTTTATTCATTATTTTTGTCCGCTAAAAGTGATCTTCTCGTCTTTAATTTTACTAGCAAGATCTTTAGCACTTGCTCCAATAAGCTTAACTTTATTTACATTTTTTGAAAGCTTATGAATACTATTGATTGTTTCAAATGTAATTTCGCTAAGCTCTTTGATTGCTGTGATTTTTTCAACATTAATCACATAAGGTTTTTCAAATTTAGAAGTAAAGCCTACTTTTGGTAAGCGTCTTTGAAGTGGTTGTTGACCCCCTTCAAAACCTCTTTTTTCGTTATAACCTTTTCTAGCAGTTTGGCCTTTTCCACCTTTAGTAGAAGTTTTACCCATACCACTACCTTGACCACGGCCTATTCTTTTGGTTTTATGTGTTGAACCTGGTGCTTTTGTTAAATTCATTGATTATCCTTTAAGCATTGTAAGTGCTTTGATAGTAGCACGCACAACATTTGCTGAATTATTTGAACCTAAAGACTTAGTTAAAATGTCTTTAATACCTGCAAGTTCCACGATAGGACGTGTTGAACCACCTGCAATAACCCCTGTACCTTCGCTTGCTGGTTTAAGTAAAATTCTACTTGCGTTGTATTTTACTTCTACATCATGAGGGATAGTTGAACCTTTTGTTTTAACTTCAACAATGTTTTTAAAAGCATCATCAACTGCTTTTCTGATAGCATCTGGAACTTCTTTAGCTTTTCCATAGCCCACACCAACTAAACCTTTTCTATTTCCAACGATAACTAAAGCAGTAAATCTAAATCTTCTACCACCTTTAACAACCTTAGTAACCCTGCCGATATCGACGATTACTTCTTCAAATTCTTCTCTATTATATTTTTCCATCGATCTTCCTTTTGGGTTATAGTTTGATTCCGTTTTCTCTTAGTGCTTCAGCTAATGCTGCAATAACACCATGGTATAAATAACCATTTCTATCAAACACTGCTTCTTCTATGTTTTTAGCTTTTAAAACTTTTGCAAATTCAGCTGCTATTTTTTTAGCACCTTCTTTATTTGCTTTAACACCAATTTTTCTTCCATCTACTGCTGCTAAAGTTACTGCTTTAACATCATCGATAGCTTGGATATATAAAGTTCTGTTTGATTTAAAAACAGAAACTCTTGGAAGAGCTTGTGTTCCTGAAATTTTTGCTCTAATTCTTTTTTTTCTTTTAATTCTTAAAGATATTTTTCTTTTTAATACATTTGCTCTCATATTCTATCCTTACTTCTTAGATGTCTTACCAGCTTTGCGGATAATACGCTCATCTGAATATTTAACACCTTTTCCTTTGTAAGGCTCAGGTGGTCTAAATTCACGAATTTGAGCAGCAACTTGACCTACCACTTGTTTATCGCTACCTTTAATAATAACATTGTTTTTATCAACGGTAATTTCTATGCCTTCTGGAATAGCATAGTTGATAGGATGAGAAAAACCTAAAGCAAGTTCAAGAACTTTACCTTTTAACGCAGCTTTATAACCAACACCGTTGACTTCTAAAGTTTTGCTAAAGCCATCAGTTAAACCGATAATGATGTTTTGAGCTAAAGCTCTATAAGTTCCCCAATAAGCTCTACTTTGTCTATCTTCACCTTTAGGAGAGAAAAGAATTTGTCCTTCTTTAATCTCAACATTAACATTTGCTTTTGTATCAAGCTCTTTTGCTAAATTTCCTTTTTTGAATTTTAGCAAGTTACCTTCTAATTTTACTTCTACTCCACTTGGAATAGCAACTGGTTGTTTACCTATACGAGACATTCATTTTTCCTTTTTACTTGTCTACGATATGACTACTTTATAAGAATGGATACCGAATACCATAAAAAGTAGAAACTCTTACCAAATAGTACATAAAACTTCGCCGCCAACGCCTGCTTTATAAGCTTCGTCGTTAGCTAAAACACCTTTTGAAGTGCTTACTACGATAGTACCATAACCGTTTTTAAATCTTTTAATCTCATCTTTGCCTTTATAAACACGACGACCAGGTTTAGAAATACGCTTAACTTCGTTAATTACGCTTTTACCTTTTTCATCATATTTTAAAACTACATTGATGAATTTCTTTTTATCCTCTTCAATAACATTAAAGCTTTCAATATAGCCTTTAGCTTGGAAAATTCCAAGTAAAGCTTCGATAACTTTAGAATGCAAAAGTTGAGTAGTCTCTAATCTTCTCATCCCTGCATTTCTAATTCTTGTTAGTGAATCTGAAATTAAATCATTTATCATGGTTCTTTCCTCTTACCAACTTGCTTTTTTAAGACCAGGAATTAAACCTTCATTTGCCATTTTTCTTAAGCAAACTCTGCAAATTCCAAAATCTCTATAAACTGAATGTGGTCTTCCACAAATTTGGCATCTAGTATACCCTCTAACGCTAAATTTAAGTTTGCGGGCAGCTTTTGCAATCATTGATTTTTTAGCCATATTACTTTCCTTTTGCAAATGGCACGCCAAATAATTCTAATAATTTTTGTGCCTCTTTATCTGATTTTGCTGTTGTAACGATAGAAATGTTCATACCATGAGTTCTTAAGATTTTATCATATTCAACTTCTGGGAACATTAACTGCTCATCTAAACCAAAGTTATAGTTTCCTCTTCCATCAAAACCATCTCTTGGAAGACCTCTAAAGTCTTTAACACGAGGAAGAGCTATAGTAATAAGCTTATCTAAGAAAGCATACATATTGTCTTTTCTTAATGTTACCATTACACCTACTGGGAAACCTTCTCTTACTTTAAAACCAGCAACTGATTTTTTAGCTTTTGTGATAACTGCTTTTTGCCCAGCGATCAATGAAATAGTATCTGCAACATTTTGTAATACTTTTTGATCTTTTGCTAATTCCCCAGCACCTACACTGATTACAACTTTTTCAATAAAAGGAACAAGCATAGGATTTTTAATATCAAATTCTTTAACTAAAGCAGGTTTGATATTTTGAGTATATTTTTCTTTCAATCTCATCATCTTATTCTCCTGCCTTTGCTACATTTGAAATATCCATTGGCATTTCTTTATTGATAAAACCGCCATTTGGATTTTTATCACTTGGCTTAACAGCTTTTTTAGCGATTTTACAACCCTCAACAATTACTTTATTTGTCTTAGGAAATACTGCTAAAACTTTACCTGTTTTGCCTTTGTCATCGCCTGCGATAACTTTTACCATATCATTCTTTTTAATTTTTAATTTCATTACAACACCTCCGGTGCTAGTGAAACAATTTTCATAAAGCCACCATATCTTACTTCACGACCTACTGGTCCAAAAATACGCGTTCCGATAGGCTCTCTTTTAGCATCAAGAATAACTGCTGCATTTTCATCAAAACGAATTAAAGAACCATTGTCTCTATGAATTTCTTTTTTAGTTCTAACGATAACTGCTTTTACTACTTGACCTTTTTTAACTTTACCATTTGGTAGAGCTTTTTTTACAGATGCAACGATTACATCACCAACAGTAGCGTATCTTCTTTTGCTACCACCTAAAACCTTAATACACATTAATTCTTTTGCACCGCTATTATCAGCAACTGCAAGCCTAGTAAAACTTTGAATCATTACTCAACTCCTGCTGATACTATAGTTTTTAAGCGAAATGATTTTCTCTTAGAAAGTGGTCTACATTCAATAGCAACTACAGTATTTCCCACTTTAAGTTCATTTCTTTCATCATGAATTAAATATTTTTTAAAGCGTTTTACGATTTTTCTGTATTTTGGGTGAACCACTTTTCTTTCAACCAAAATTGTTGCTGTTTTATCTCCAGCAATTTGAACAACAACGCCTTGAATTTCTCTTTTAAATGCCATTTTCTATCCTTATTTTAAAGCGCTAATTGCAGTATTGATTCTAGCGATGTCTTTTTTAACTTCGCTAATCTCTTTAGGATTAGTTAGCTGCATTGTTTTTAGCTTTTGTCTTAAAGTAAATAAAAGCACCTTTTTTTCTTTTAGCATTGTTGCAAGCTCACCTGCTGTTTTATCTTTAATCTCAGTATATTTCATTTTGGCTCTCTCTTGTAACAAACTTAGTTTTAAATGGCAATTTATGCATCGCTAAAGTTAAAGCTTGTCTTGCCATTTCTTCATTAACCCCTGCCATTTCATAAATAATACGACCTGGTTTAATGTTCATTACCCATTCCTCAACTGCACCTTTACCTTTACCCATACGAGTTTCTAAAGGTTTTTTAGTTAGAGGTTTATCTGGGAAAACTCTAATCCAAGTTTTACCTTGTCTTTTTACAAAACGAGTTAAAGCAATACGAGCTGCTTCGATTTGGCGTGAATTGATACGGCCAGCTTCAGTTGCTTTTAGGGCAAAATCACCAAAAGTAAATTCAGTCCCTCTGTTGGCATAACCTCTGTTACGCCCTTTCATCATTTTACGATATTTTGTTCTTTTTGGCATTAACATGATTATTTACCTCTTCTTGCTCTTCTAGTTTTTTTAGCTGGAGCGTTTTCTTCGGTTTTTTCAGGTTGAACACCCTTTTGTAAAACTTCACCTTTGAAGATCCACACTTTAATACCTATATTTCCATAAGTAGTATGTGCTTCTGCAAAACCGTAATCGATTTTTGCTCTTAAAGTGTGAAGTGGAACACGACCTTCTAGGTACCATTCAGTTCTTGCCATTTCAGCACCACCTAAACGGCCTGAAACTGAAACTTTAATCCCTTTAGCACCTGCTTTTTGCGCTCCTTGAATTACTTTTTTCATTGCTCTTCTAAAAGCAATTCTTTTTTCAAGTTGAGTAGCAACACTTTCAGCTGCAAGCTGAGCTGAAGCACCTGCTTTTCTTTCTTCTTTGATATTGATATTAACTTCTTTTTTGATTAAATCTTGAAGTTCTTTTCTTAAAATATCAACATCACTACCTTTTTTACCAATAATAATCCCTGGTCTTGCAGCTACAACAGTTACTCTTAATTTTTTCGCTGTTCTTTCTACAAGAATTTGGCTAATTCCTGCATAATAAAGTTTTCTTTTTAAAAATGTTCTGATTTTATAATCTTCACCAATATTTTCTGCTAAATTAGCTTTTGTAGGAAACCATCTTGATTCCCAATTTCTATTAATTCCTAGTCTTAAACCAATCGGATTTACTTTTTGTCCCATATTAGCTTTCCTTTTTCACTGATGCTTTTTTAGCTTTTGTAGTTTTTTCAGCACTTGCTTCTACTTTACTAACTTCTACCAAAATGTGTGAAGTTGGCTTTCTAATACGACTAGCACTTCCTCTAGCTCTTGGTCTAAATCTTTTTAAAACCGCACCAGCATCAACACGACAACTTGAAACAACAACTTCATTTGCTTCAAATCCGCCATTTGCTACAGCACTTGAAATAGCATTTGCTATAAATTTAGCACCTTTATTTGGCATAAATTTCAAACTAGCTAATGCAAGCTCTGCATTCATACCTTGAACTTCTCTAGCAATCAATCTCGCTTTAGTTGGAGATAATCTTATGAATTTAATTAACGCTCTACTCATAAATCTCCCTTACTTACCTATTTTTTTCTGAACAGAGCCCTTATGACCCTTAAATGTTCTAGTAGGTGCAAATTCACCTAATTTGTAACCGATATGATTTTCAGTAATATATACTGGGATAAAGCTTTTTCCATTATGAACATTAAAAGTTAAACCTATCATATCAGGTATAATAGTGCTGCGTCTTGACCAAGTTTTAATTGGCTTACCATCGTTAGCTTTTTTAGCAGCGATGACTTTTTTCATTACATGGTCATCAACAAAAGGACCTTTTTTTAGTGACCTAGCCATCTTACTTTCCTTTTCTTCTTGAAATTATTAGCTTATCGCTAGCTTTTTTACGGCGAGTTTTAGCACCTTTAGTTGGTTTACCCCATGGAGTAACTGGATGACGGCCTGAATTTTTCTTACCTTCACCCCCACCGTGCGGGTGATCAACTGGGTTCATCGCAGAACCTCTTGTTTGAGGACGAATACCTCTATGGCGGTTTCTTCCTGCTTTACCGATAGTCACATTTGACCATTCTTCATTACCAACTTCACCGATACTTGCCATACATTCAGCTAAAACTTGTCTCATTTCACCACTTGCAAGTCTTAAGATAACATATTTTTCTTCTTTACCCATTAATTGAGCATAAGCACCCGCTGAACGGATCATTTGTCCGCCTTTGCCCGGTTTTAACTCGATATTGTGTACGATAGTACCCACTGGGATATTTCTCAATTTCATTGCATTACCTGGTTTAATGTCAAGTCCGCTTTCAGCAGCGCAAATAACATCACCAACGCTTAAACCTTTTGGTTGTAAGATGTATCTTTTTTCACCATCTCTATAAGAGATTAATGCAATACGACAATTTCTGTATGGATCATACTCGATTGCTTCAACTTTACCTTCAATACCAAATTTTCTTCTTTTAAAATCTATAATTCTGTAAAGTTTCTTAGCACCTGCTTCTTTATGACGGCTTGTGATTCTACCATTATTGTTACGACCTGCATGAGCTGGAAGTTTTACAAGTAATGAACGCACACTAGCTTTTGCTGTGATATCATCAGAGCTTACACCTGTGATGTATCTTCTACTTGGAGTATATGGTTTATAAGTTTTAATTGCCATCTTATGCCTCCGAACTTTCTAAGCTCACACCTTCTGGTAGCTTAACATAGAATTTTTTAAAGCTATTTCTTTGACCTTCACGACCTCTAAAACGCTTTACTTTTCCATCCATTTTTAAAGAATTAATTCTTACTGGAGTTACACCAAAATATTCTCTTAAAACTTCTTTTAGACCATTTTTAGTCATTTTTGGAGAAGTTTGAATAACTACAACACCTTGCTCTTGAAGGTTTAAGCTTTTTTCAGTGTAAAGTATTGTTTTTATATCAGTAATATCTGCCATTTTAACCCTCTTTTACGATAGATTCAAGCGCTGCTTTTTCAATGATAACAGCATTAAATACAGATACTAAATAAGCATTTACTTCGCTAATATCAACTACATAGCAATTTGCTAAGTTTCTAAAAGCAAGAAGTGTTTTTTCATCTAGTAAATCTTTTACAATTAAAGCATCTTTTAAACCAAGCTTTTTAATAACTGCATTTGCATCTTTTGTTTTACCGCTTTCAATGCTTAAACTATCTACTGAGAATAATGCATTGTTTTGTGCTTTATCAGCCAATGCTCTTTCAAGCGCTAAGCGTTTTTGTTTTTTATTAACTTTTTGGAAATAATTACGATTGTTTGTAGGACCAAATGCTACAGCACCACCAACCCAAACATTCGTTCTTGTTGAACCTGCTCTTGCACCACCACGACCTTTTTGTCTCCATGGTTTTTTACCACCACCGCTTACATCGCTTCTACCTTTAGTATGAGCTGTGTTTGCTCTAAGGCTAGCAAGATAAGATTTTACATATAAATAAAGGTTGTGAGGATTAACTTCTGCATATTTTGCTGGAAGATCGAGTTCACTAGCTTTTTCAAATTTATCATTTAAAACAGTTACTTTACTCATTTTGCAATCCTTATTTTACCCATAGCACCATTAAATCCTGGTACCGCACCTTTTACTACTAAGATGCCATTTTCTTCATCAAATGAAACTACTTCATTTTTAACAGTAACTTTTACATTACCATAATGACCTGCCATTTTCATACCTGGTTGAACACGACCTGGCCATTCGCGGTTACCGATTGATCCGTGGCGTCTGTGAAATCTTGAACCGTGACTTGCAGGACCTCCGGCAAATCCATGTCTTTTAACAACCCCACTATAACCTCTACCTTTAGAATTAAAGCTTACTTTTAAGATAGAAGCTTCTTTTAAAGGATTAAGATCAATATCACCTGCTTCTGTGTTTGCTACTTCTAAAGAAGCAAATCTATTATATTCAGCTGAAAGATTGTATTTTTTTTGCTGACCCGCAATGCATTTATTATTTGCTTTGCCTTTTACATAAGCAACCAAAGCTTTTCCATTTTCTACTTCACATACTTTAGTTTGAACAAGTTTAAGTAAGGTTACAGGAATGCTTGGTGTGCTGATTGTTCTACTCATACCAATTTTTTCTACAATGTATTCCATATTCTATCCTTATTTACCCATAGCTCTTACTTCAACATTGACCTCTGGAGCCAAGTCAAGCTTAGTGAGTGAATCTACTGTATCTGGAGTAGCTGCTACAATATCAAGCATACGAGCATGAATTCTCATCTCAAATTGTTCGCGTGAATCTTTATTGATGTGTGGAGATTTCAAAACTGTGTATCTTTTGATTTTTGTAGGCATTGGCACTGGACCTCTGATGTCAGCACCTGTTCTTTTAACAGCTTCTACAATTGCTGCAACTGTGCGATCTAGAACTCTGTGGTCATAAGCTTTTAGCTTAAGCCTGATTCTTTCCATATTTTTTCCTTTGTAAAGAACTCGTTAGACCCATAAGAATCTAACCACCATATAAAATGATGTTGAGATTATATAAAAAGAGCCTTTGCTATGTCAAGAAATTTATACATTTTTTTTAATTATTTTCCTTTTAAAAAGGATAAAAATTAAATTTTATAAAATTTACAAGATTTTTTATACATTAAGAAAATCTAAGAAAAAATATAGTATGATTTCAAAATCTAAAGGGGCATTAGCTCAGCTGGGAGAGCACAACGCTGGCAGCGTTGGGGTCAGCGGTTCGAACCCGCTATGCTCCACCATTAATTACAAAGAAATTTATGAAATCACTACAATTTTTTTACGATAATTACCCAAAATTTCAAAAATTTGATGAAAGAAAAATTCAAATTCAAACCCATAAAAACATCATTATAAAAGGTGGTTTTGCAAGTGGTAAGAAAAATTTAATTTTAAATTTTTTATCTTTGTACAAAAGTGAAAATATACTTTTTATTGATTGTGATGATTTAAAATTTCAAGCAAGTGCTTTGGTAAATTTAAATTCGTTTTTAACCTATAATCCACAGATTAAATTTTTAGCACTTTGCAACTTTGCTCATAATTTTGACTTTGCCAGTTTAAAACACCTTAATTTGCAAATCATAATAAGCATTTGTGATAGCAATTTTCATTTAGATTATTTTGAAGAACTTCATTTAGATTATTTAGACTTTG
Source organism: Campylobacter sp. CNRCH_2014_2452 (assembly GCF_025772865.1). Classification (NCBI taxonomy): domain Bacteria; kingdom Pseudomonadati; phylum Campylobacterota; class Epsilonproteobacteria; order Campylobacterales; family Campylobacteraceae; genus Campylobacter; species Campylobacter sp. CNRCH_2014_2452. The sequence goes on along the minus strand of NZ_JAKMSX010000005.1, from coordinate 102,413 downwards.
AAGAATTTTTAAGCTTAAACAAAAAATACGCTGACACTAAAACCATGGTAAGTTATTTTTTACATACAGGACGCAATGTGATTTTAAATCACAACTTTAACACAAACTCATCATACTTAAGAAGTTTTTACACTCCATTAGAGCTTACCATACTCAAACAAATTGCCTTAGAACTCGGGAATGAATTTAGCGTTAATGAGCTATTAAAAACACTAAAAAATACTATAAAAATTTCCAAAGATACCTTATATAAAAGCATAGAAAAACTAGAATCAAACTACACTTTGTATTTTGTAAAAAATCTTGAAAAGAATTTAAAAAAAGTATATTTTTGGGACTTTTCACTAAAAAATTCTCTAAGCATACAAAAAGACTTTAGTGCTTTGTTTGAAAATTTGATTTTAAGCGAGTTGTTTAAATTTGAACAAGAAATTTTTTATACCAAATATTTTGATTTTTACTTACCAAGTCTTAAAAATGCATTTTTATGCTCGCCCTTTAAAGATAAAGATTTACTTAGTTTAAAAGTCAAAAAAATACTTAGTAAAAACCAACTCGCACTTTCAACTATTTATATCATCACGCTTTCACAAAGAGATGAGTTTTTCATAGAAGGGGTGCGTGTGATGATTTTACCTTTTGATGAGTGGGCTTTAGGAAATTAATCTAACTCATCAAGCTTATGTTGATTTATGATAGAAATAATAAGCTTAGTATAATTACTTTTAATCTCTGAGTATTTTTCCAAATGACTTGCCGCTTCTTTGCCATCAAGTTTTTCATTTTGATTTATAGCATCCCACCGCCAAGCTCTAAATTCCTTATAAGCATCATGACGATTTAAATTTAGCAAGTATGAATCCACGCTTTCTTGCAAGGTATCAAATATACGAATTTTATGAGTTTTACCCTCGCCTCTTTCTTTTGGAATTAAACCTTTTTCACCCCAAGTCCATTCTCCAAATAAATTATTTGCTTCTTTAGCAAAACGACTTGTACCAGTTGCGCTCTCAATAATTGCTTGGGCTATGGCTAAAGATTTTGGAACCTTTTGGATACGCAGTTGGTATTCCTTGTGATCGTATAAATTTTTAACGCGATATTTTTCTTTTAAAAACCATAGTTTTTGCACAGCATTAGAATTTAGTTTTCTAAAATTACTCTTTAAAGCTTCCTCAAAAAAAATATCTATAAATTCTTTTTCATTTTCAATTTCTTTGAAAGAAACATCCAACAAAGCATTGATTTTTTTGATAAAAACTTCACGCTTTTCTTTTATACTTAAAGCATAATAATATTTATCAAAACCTGCTATAAATTCAGCTTTTAAAAATAAAAAACTACTAAGTAAAATTATAATCAGCTTCAAAACAGCACTTTACCTTTCCTCTGAAAAATATTTGATCATCCTCTAATCTAAAATATAAATTTTCTTTGCTTTTTGGCTTTACTAAAATATCATCTTTAACTTTTTGATTTAAATAAGCAAGATAAAAACAAGCTCCCATACCTGTACCACAAGCTAAAGTCTCATCTTCTACCCCGCGTTCATAGGTTCTAACTCTTATAAATTCTTCATTTTCTATTTTAGCAAAATTAACATTTGCATTATATTTTTTACGCACTTCTTTGCATAAATTTACATCAAATTCATTTAAATCATCAACAAAAGTCACCATATGTGGCACACCTGTATTACATCCTTGCCAAATTCTATCTTTATGTTTAAAAGCTTCTTTAATATCCTTCACTCCACTTAATTTAATCTCTACCATGTCATCATCAACAAATGATTTTATAAGTCCTGCTCCGGTTAAAAAATTTAAATATTGTGATTTTTTTAGATAATGATGAGCAAAATGAGCTGCTGCACGCGATCCATTACCACACATATTTGCTTTACTACCATCGCAATTATAAAATTCCCATTCAAAATCATATCTATCATGAGGCACAACTACTATAAGCCCATCAGCACCTATGCCCTCATAACGACTACAAAGAATTCTAGCTAACTCGCTACGATCTTTTTTTTCACCATCTGCAAATACTACAAAATCATTTCCGCTTGCACAATATTTATAAAATTTCATTTTTAACCTTTAAAGTATGTTTTAAAAAATTTAGCACATTTTCTTCAAATTTTTCATAACTTGAAATATTTTTTATCACAAAATCTGCTTTTTTTAGTTTTTCTTCTATATCAAGTTGCAAATTAATTCTTTTTAAGGCTTCATTTTCATCTAAATTATCTCTTTGCATTAATCTTTTTAATAAAATTTCTTTTGGAGCATAAATCAATATACTTTTTCCTAGATCTTGATAATGATTATTTTCAAAAAATAAAGGCAATTCTATAAAAAAAGCCTTGTTTTTTTTATCTAAAATTAGTGCTTTTTGTAAAATTTCTTCTTTGATTTTAGGATGTAAAAAACCTTCTAACTTTTTTTTGGCGTTTAAATCATTAAATACAATAGCACCAAGCTTTTTTCTATCTATTTTTCCTGCTATAAGTAAATCATCATTATCAAAAAGCTTAGCTATAGAATTAGCATTTTCATTTAAAAGCTCATGAGCTATCACATCTGCACTTAAAGTATCAAAACCCAAATTTTGAACTATTTTTATAAAGCTTGACTTTCCACCTGCTATACTTGAAGTCACAAAATAAGCATTTTGCATAATTTAACCTTAAAATATTTTTAGTTAAAATACCTTTTAAATTCTTAAAGGAAGATAAATGAATATAAGTTATGAAGATGCGGGCGTAAGTATAGATAATGGTAATACTTTGGTAGAAGCAATCAAGCCTTTAGTAAAAGAAACTTTTAATGAAAATGTTTTAGGAGGCATAGGTTCTTTTTCGGGTGCTTTTGCCATGCCAAGTGGTTTTAAAAATCCTGTTATGCTAGCAGCAACAGATGGGGTAGGCACAAAGTTGCGTCTTGCTATTGATAGTCAAAAATTTGACACAATAGGCGAAGATTTAGTAGCAATGTGCGTGAATGATTTAATTTGCAATTTTGCTACGCCTTTGTTTTTTCTAGACTATTATGCAAGTGCAAAGTTAGATGTAGAAGTAGCTAAAAAGGTTGTAGCAGGGATTGCTAATGGTTGTAAAAAAGCAAATTGTGCCTTAATAGGCGGAGAAACTGCTGAAATGCCTGGAATGTATCATAACAATGACTTTGACTTAGCAGGTTTTTCAGTGGGCATGGCTGAAAAAGATGAAATAGATAGAAGAAATTTTGTAAAAAATGGAGATATTTTACTAGCTTTGCCTAGTAGTGGGCTTCATTCTAATGGATATTCTTTAGCTAGAAAAGTATTATTTGAAACACAAAAGCTTAAATTTGATGATAAAATAGATGGTAAAAATTTAATCGATATTTTACTTGAACCTACAAGAATTTATGTAAAAGACTTTTTAAAATTAAAACCTTTCATCAATGCACTAGCTCATATAACAGGTGGTGGTTTGGTAGAGAATTTACCTAGAGTTTTCCCAAGAGGAATAGGTGCTATTATTAGAAAACATCATCTAAAAACTCCTGAAATTTTTTATCAAATAGGCCAAAGTGTAGAAGAAGCTGAAATGTATAGAAGCTTTAACATGGGTGTGGGCTTAGTTATAGTGGTAGATCCATCTAATGTAGGAAAAGTTTTAGAGAACTCAGATGCTTATGTAATAGGCGAAGTTGTGCTAAATGAAGGGGTTGTTTTAGAGTAATTAACTCCCTAGAGTTTGCTAATAAATCACATTGAGCTTAAAAATAAGCTTAATGTGATAGAGTGTATTTAATAAGGAGTTTATTGTTTTTAAATTATTTATAATACTAAAAACTTTTATAGTTTTTATATTCAACATTGGCGCATTCTTAACTTTATTGTACCAATTGTGCTTTTTTAAATTTTTATTTTGTCATTTTATAATCTGTTTTAAGCAAACTCTGGGCAATTAATTAAACACTAAGCCTTAAAAGGCTTAGTTAATCATTATTAAAATATAAAGTCAAACTGTAAAAATCCCGTATGCGAATGAGAATTATTTGCAAAAGTTCCATTATAATTAAATGACATTTCTAAATCTTCTGCCAAAGAAAAAATCAAAGACGCACTTGCATATTGATAAGTTCTTGGCAAATCTAAGGTTTCGCTTGCTTTTAAGTTTGCAAAATTTACTCTTGATTCTACTTCAGGATTAAAATTAATTCTTGCACCTGCTTCAAATGAAGTGCTAATTTGCGGATGCCATTTATTAAGCCATTTAAGAGATGCCGTACTTGAAAATAGATTTAATTCACTCTTATAATATCTTTCATGATTTAATGCTCCATCTCCATGCATGCTGAAAGCTTTTGTGAAACCACCTTCATAGTTTAAAGACACCTCAGGAGTAATTATATTATCTGCCCCATCTAAATAAAAATTCATACCAGTTCCAATACTTGCTCCATAACCATAGGTATCTGTATTACCATTAGCCTCTCTTTTTCCTTTATCAACAAATTTTTGCACATCATTTTTGGTATATGCTGCTTTGGTATGGAATTTAAAAAAGGCTTCTTTTATCTCATCTTCTAATAAAATATTAGAATACTTCAAACCAGCATACACTGTTTGCATTTTTAAAGAGAAATAATCTTTAGTATCCATATTAGCCTCTTCGGTTCCTACATAAGCTCCTAGCATACCTATATCTTTTAAAGTATGAAAGCCAGCCACTATACCTTTGGTATGTCCTTTAGAATAATCATTTGTTCCTAAAAGCTTAATGCTATTAGATGAAAAATAAGGCAATACAAAGCCGTGATAATGCTCATCTGTATCAAAACCTACTAAGTCTTTATTTGTTTTATGATTATTGTGTATTCTTGCATGTTTGTAAGCCATTCTTGATGCATCATCTAAAACAGTATCAAGGAAGAATGATCTCATCATATAAGTGTTAATTATTGTTTGAGCCATAACAGAACCCACACCAGCACTTACATCTGCTAAGGTTTTATATTGTCCTGTTATAGGATCATAAACTAAATTTAATAAATCATTGTTTGAACCAACATTACCTACTCCTATGTTACCACCACTACCAGTATTATTAACTATATTGTCAGGATTGATAGGTTTGCTTGCATCAAAATTTGGATCTGAAGTATCTACTGTGATATTGTCTATATTTGTAGAACCACTACCACTACCGCCTACATTAATAGCTCCATCAAAGCTACCATCTTCATTTGGTTTTACTATCCAATCTCCTACATTTACATTACCATTACCATTATTAGTAATGTGATTACCATCTTTATCAGGTTTAACTGTACCTTGGTTATCTATATTAACATCATTATTACCATTATTAACTATACCACCGCCGATATTACCATTAGAACCATTTGAAATAGAAGTATTACCACCGCCACTACCTACAGTGATAGAGCCACCTAAATCTCCATCATTTTTGATTTCTAAATCACCGTTGTTATTCTCAATAGAACCGCTGATAGAACCACTATTGTTAATTGAGCCTAAATTACCATTGTTTATAATATTTCCACCTATACTACCATGACCGCTATTGATAATCTTATCTACAGAAGATTTTTCACCTATAGATACATCCCCTGTAATTTTTCCATAATCATCATTAATGATATTACCTACTTTTGAACCATTATCAACGCTAACATTACTGCTAATAAGCCCATTACCAGAATTAGAAATATTAGTAACTTCGCTACTATTATCAACTTTAATACCACCAGTAATCTCTCCTTGCCCAGCATTGATGATGCTTCCAACTATACTTCCATTATCAACGCTAACATCTCCTGAAATTTTACCAGTAGAAACTCCATTATTATAAAAAGAACTTGCCAAAGCACCATTGATAATATTCTCAACTTTAGAGTGATTATCTACTTTTACACTACCGCTAATCTCTCCACTTCCAGCATTGATGATACTATCTATCTGTCCTTTATTATTAACCTCTATAAAACCCTCTATTTTACCATTATCTTGATTTATTATACCACCTACTATAGAAGAGCCTTCTCCATCCACTTTTATAGTTCCGGTAATCTTAGCATTATCTTTATTTAAAATACCAGTAACCACACCGCCACTACTGATTAAAATAGATCCGCCTATATTAGCATTATCAGCATTTATAATACCAAATCCATTCTCACCACCTGAGATCATACCTTTCTCTTTAACCTCTATAGTTCCTTTTAAAGCAGATCCTCTGCTTAAATAAATTCCAGCAATTCCACCATGTATTGCAGAATTTTCTCCAGCTATAGTTGTGTTTTGATTTAAATATGCGTGATCAAAATACATCCCATAATCACCTCCATATACCACGCCACCATTTTTTATAGATATATCACTTGTAGTAGAACCTGTACTTAACAAAATACCACTTTCTCCTCCATAAATGCTACCATTATCAACATATAAATTTCCTAATGTTTGCCATTGACTTATATTTATACCATATCTTTTAGCTTTTATTATTCCATCATCTTTTATGTCTAGAGTTTCAAATTTACCATAAGATACAGCAATTCCATCATGATTTGATTCTATAGTGCCCGTATTAGTAATATTTTTAATCGTGCCACCACCTTCTAGCTTAATAGCTGCACTCCAATCATTAGTTCCTGTAGAAATTATATTACCAGAATTGTTTATAGTTCCAATATTTCCTCCATAAACAAAAATAGCAGCAGCGTTGCCATCATTAATAGTTCCGCTGTTTTCTAAATTATCTAATGTAGAGTTCCTAATATAAACACCATAACCATTTCCACTTATAGTTCCGCTGTTTTTTAAATTTTGCAATGTAGCACTATCAACTCTAATACCATGACTTCCACTTCCAATTATGGTACCTGTATTATTAAGCGTTTCTAATTTACCTCCATGATCAACTTTTATACCATTAGAACCACCTTTTATAGTTCCGCTGTTTTCTAAATTTTTTAAAGTAGTATTTTGGGTTGTTACACTAACACCAGTACTAGAGCCTTCAATTAAACCTGTATTAGTTATTTTATCTACAGTAGAATTTCCCCATATTTCTATACCATGATTATTACCATTAGCTGTACTTTTTATTGTACCAGCATTATTAATGGTTACATTAGTAGCACTACCCATAATTTCTACGCCATGTTTATTTGAGTTTGTAACACTACCATTACTTGTAATAGCTAATGAGTTATTATCACTTCCACTATTAATAGTTACACCATTACTAATAGAGCTACTTATAGTACAATCACTACTGCTACTACAATTACCACCACTAATATTTTTTGAATTTTTTACTTGTTTGGCTTTAGTGTTTTTAACACTACTATTAGAATTTTGATCATTTATAGTTACTATACTAGCATTGGCACAGGTTGCTAAAAAAGATATAGTCGCTAAAGATAAGAAAGTTTTTTTAACAAAAGAAAGATTATTGTTTAAATAAGATGATTTTAAAGTGGGATTATTTTCACATACCCCCCCCCATAAAATAAGACATTAAAACTCCTTGATTTATTAAAATTTTTTGTAATGATAAAAAATAATTATTAATATTTTTTAAATATGATAGTGCTTTTGTTAATTATTTGTGTAAATTAGGATATTTTTATTGTTGTTATTCTTAAGATAATTTAGCTTTGATTAAAAAAAGCCTCTTAAAAATAAGAGACTTTTTTCTTATTTTATAGGATGAAGTTCATTTGCATAAAAGCTTACTGAATTCATACCTTCTTTGATAGCCCATTCATAAGCTTTTACTACAAATTCCCAATTAATGTGTGCGTAGAATTTTTCTAAATACGCAGGGCGTGCATTACGGTGATCTACATAGTAAGCATGCTCCCACACATCAACTACTAAAAGTGGAACTTTACCTTCAGTGATAGGTGTAGCAGCATTGCTTGTAGCTACTAATTCTAATTTTTGATTTTGAGTGTTATAAACTAGCCAAAACCAACCAGAACCAAATACTCCTGTAGCTCCTTTGATGAATTCTTCTTTTAAATTTTCCATAGAACCAAAGTCTTTTTCAACCGCTGCTTTAAACTCATCACTTAAAGAACAGCCACAGCCACAGCATGTTTTTGGCTTAATGCAGTCAAAATAAAAGTCATGATTATACACTTGAGCAGCGTTGTTAAAAACTCCACCATTTGAGTTTTGTATGATATAAACTAAATCTTTTCCTGCAAATTCAGTATCTTTAATAAGATTGTTTAGGTTGTTTACATAAGTTTGATGGTGTTTGCCATGATGAAATGCAAAAGTTTCTGCACTCAAAAAGTCTCCAAAAGCGTCTGCTTCATAAGGTAGTTTTCTTAATTCAAACATATTGTTCTCCTTTTTTTAAATTTTATAGCATTCTAACATAGTTAAGTTAAAAAAGACTAAATGAGTCTTTATTTTTCAAAAAGTATTACTTTGCCTTGTTCTAAGCTTTTTGCTACATCGATAATGCGTTGGTTTTTACTACCTTTAAATTTTAAAGATAGGTCTTTTTGCTCTAAAATAAACTTCCCATCTATCAAAACATCAGCTAAGATAAGTAATTCTTTTTTTGATTTTTCTTCTAATAGCTCTTCATAAGTAAAACCTGTATACATAGTAAGATCAAGCCCTAAAGCCTTAATGTGCTTTGCCAGAATACTTAAATTTTTTGCTTGCATAAAAGGCTCCCCGCCACTAAAAGTAACACCTTGGAGCAAAGGATTTTTACACATATCATCATACAAACTTGCTAAATCTTGCAAATATCCTTTGTTAAAATCATGTGTTTGTGGATTATGACAACCTTTGCAATGATGAGGGCAGCCTTGAGTAAAAATCACATAACGCAAACCATAGCCATCGACTATGGATTCTTTTATGACACCGGCTAATCTAAGAAAAATCGTGTTTAATTCTTGCATGAACTTCAGCTTTTTTAGCGTCATTAAAACGATCAAGCGTTCCTACTAAATAACCTGTGATTCTTCTTATGCGTTCAAATTTAATATCATCTTCTTTTCTATGGCACTTTGGACAAAACTCATCTATCACACCACTATAACCACATACCGGATCTCTATCTAGTGGGAAATTAATCGAGCCATAGCCTATATTGCTTTCTTTCATACATTTTATAATGCGTTCAAAACTTTCTAAATTCTTACTCACATCGCCGTTTAATTCTACATAAGTAATATGCCCACCATTATTTAACTCATGATATGGGGCTTCTATTTGAATTTTTTCATATATACTAATAGGAAAATCTACAGGAATATGAAAAGAATTGGTATAAAATTCTTTATCGGTTATGCCTTTTAAAATGCCGTATTTTTTTTGATCTAGTTTTAAAAATCTTCCACTTAAACCTTCAGCCGGGGTAGCTATGAGTGAAAAATTCAGTTTGTCTTTGAGTGCTTTTTCATCGACAAATTCACGCATAAAACGCACGATTTGCAAACCTAAATCCCTTGCTTCTTGACTTTGTCCATGATGAGAACCTACTAAAGCTATTAAACTCTCACAAAGTCCTATATAACCTATAGCTAAAGTCCCGTGTGCTATGATTTTTTCTACGCTATCATTTTCTTTTAAAGAATCTGAATCTATCCAAATTCCCTCGCCCATTAAAAATGGGAAATTTTTAACCTTTTTTAGACTTTGAATTTTATATCTATGAAGTAATTGCTCATACACAAGCTCTAATTTTTCTTTTAAAAGTGAGTAAAAAAGCTCTAAATTTCCTTTAGCTTCTATGGCTAAACGCACAAGGTTTATACTTGTAAAACTTAAATTTCCCCTGCCACTTGTGATTTCTTTGCTCTCATCATAAACATTTGCCATAACCCTAGTTCTACAACCCATATAAGCTACTTCGCTATTATAATCACCCTTTTTATAGTATTTTGCATTAAAGCTTGCATCTAAAAAGCTAAAATTTGGAAAAAGTCTTTTAGAAGCACATTCTATAGCGAGTTTAAAAAGCTTGTAGTTTGGATCTTTTTCATTATAATTAATACCTTCTTTTATTTTAAAAATTTGCACAGGAAAAATTGGTGTTTCACCATTTCCTAAGCCTTTCATCGTGGCTTTGAGTAAATTTTCTATTACCATTTGCCCTTCAAAAGAAGTATCGGTGCCATAATTTAGCGTGCTAAAAGGCACTTGAGCTCCTGCTCTTGAGTTCATAGTATTAAGATTATGCACCAAAGCTTCCATAGCTTGAAAAGTCGCATCTTGGGTTTGCTTTAATGCTCTTTTGTAAGCATAAGCATTTGCTTGTTTTAAAAAATTCTCATCACTATTTAAATCAAGCTTTAAAAGCTCTTTAAAGCATTCTTTTTCGCTTGAAACTTGAAAATTAGCATTTTTAAAGCATTGCTCGTCTAGGTTTTGTTCTAATTTTATTTCAAAAAAAGCATTTATAGCCTTTTTATACTCTTTTTGAAAAGTCTTTGCCACACCCTTTGCCATAGCAAAATCAAAATTTGGTATAGATTGACCCCCATGCATTTCATTTTGATTAGCCTGTAAAGCAATGCAAGCTAAAGAAGCATAAGATCTGATATCATTTGGCTCACGCAAACTTCCATGTCCAGTGCTAAAACCATTTTCAAAAAGCTTTAACAAGTCTATTTGACAACAAGTTTGTGTTAGCATATAAAAGTCTTTATCGTGTATATGTATATCGCCATTTTTATGTGCATTTGCGATATGTTTTGGTAAAATACACTCATCTACATAGTATTTTGCTCCTTCTGAACCATATTTTAACATCATACCCATAGCACTATCTGAGTTGATATTGGCATTTTCTCTTTTTAAATCAGCTTCTTTGGAATCTTTGAAGGTTAAATCATCATACAAATTTAGCAAATCATAGCTACCATTGCGGATTTGTGTTCTTTTTTGGCGGTATAATATATAAGATTTTGCAGTATTGATTAAAGCATTTTTTATTAAAACCTCTTCAACTTTATCTTGAATTTGTTCTACTTGTGCATGATTTTCATCAAGCAAAGCTACAACCTCATCACAAAGCCTACCTAATTCATCATTTTCTAATTTTTTATCAGTAGAGTTTATATTGGCTCTAAAAATAGCATTTTTAATTTTAAAAATATCAAATGCAACTTGACTTTTATCTCTTTTTGTAATAAATTTTATTTTCATGTAAATTTTCCTAAAAAATAATCTCTAGAAGCTAAAAAATAACGCTTTATGAAGATAAGTTTAGTACAAAAACTTGATGAAAAACTTAAAAAGATAAAAGAAAAATTCACACAAAAATTGTGTGAATTTTGTTTATTCTAACTCTATACCTTTTACTGCATAAAGTTTATCAATACCACGATTTCCAAACATTTTTTCAGTATTACAATCCTTTTGGATATTCCACTCATCTAATTCATGATGGAAATTTTTGCAATTGTGAAAAAGATATGCCATAGTAATTACATTTTGCACATCCCAATTCACAACACTATGCTCATACGCATGACAGTTTTCAAAACAATGTGCCATTCTAGTAGTATTTGAAGTTTTCCAATGCAATAAAGAATGATTGAAATTAACACGATTAAAAAACATATAAGACATATCTTTTAAATTTTGAGTATCCCATTTTGATAAATCTTGATTAAAATTTTTGCAGTTAAAAAACATACTTGCCATATTTTCAACTTTAGAAACATTCCAGCGTGACAAATTTGCATTAAAACTTTCGCAACAATAAAACATATAAGACATATCTTTAGCATTTGATACATCCCAATGTTCAATACCTAAAAAATCCAATCTTTTAGAATAATAAAATACATAAGAAAAATCATCAATCAAAGATACATCAATATCTCTTAGAGAAATTCTTTCATTATGCACCAAATTCATTAACTCATTTTTGCTTTTAGGTCTATACATTTTGTCCTCCTTTTTGTATATTTTAAAAAACAAGTGTGAAGTCAATGTAAAAATTTACAAATTATTAATAATAACTTTCAATATATTAATAATAAGTATTTTAAAATAAACTTAATTTAAATAAGATAAAACAAATAAAAAATATTTAAATCGAACAATGTAACTTTTTGTAAAATATGACAATGATTATCAAAAAAAGTGGATATAAATATAGTAAGTGGTGACCCATACGAGACTCGAACTCGTGTTACCGCCGTGAAAGGGCGATGTCCTAACCGCTAGACGAATGGGCCATTTTGCAGTTTTAAGATGAAATTATAACAATTTTTACTTAATAATTATTTAAGGCATTAAAAAATACCTTAAATATCGATTTCTATCCCTACAGGAGCATGATCTGAGCCAAAAATATCATCTCTTATAAAAGCATTTTTAAGTTTATCTTTTAAGCCATTAGAAATGAAAAAATAATCAATCCTCCAGCCCACATTTCTTTCTCTTGCTTTCATTCTATAACTCCACCACGAATACTTTTCTTTAACATCGCCATTTATATGTCTAAAAGTATCTATAAAACCTAATTTTAATAAATCATCTATCCAAGCACGCTCAATCGGTAGAAAACCTGAAGTTTTTTCATTAGCTTTTGGGTGGGTTAAGTCTATCTCACGATGTGCGGTATTAACATCTCCACAGATGATAATTTCTTTACCTTCTTTTAAAAGTTTATCTAAATACACTAAAAAGTCATTATAAAATTTCATTTTAAAATTCAAACGCTCTTCATCTTTTTGACCATTTGGAAAGTAAATATTAAACAAAACTACATTTTTAAAGCTATGCTCTAAAACTCTACCCTCATCATCATCAAAAAACTCACATTTTTTGACTTCACAATCAAAATTACACAAGCTCATTACACCTGAATACCCTGCTCTTTTAGCACTATTTGAATACATATGTTTAAAAGGATACTCATAAATTCTTTTTGGAAATTTATCCTCGTGTGCTTTGATTTCTTGAAAACCTATAAAATCAATTTCTTCTTTTTCAATCCAATCAAGTGCATTTTTATCACAAATTGCCCTTAGGCCATTTACATTCCATGATAATAATTTCATAATTTAATCCTTAAACTTACAAAAAGCAAAATCATACCATAAAGATATTAAGTTAACCATTTTTATTTATAATTAAATCTTTAATTTTGAAAGGATTTCATGAAATTTTTTAATATATCGTGGCTTAAATTTATTATTTTGAGTGCTTTTTATATAACTAGTATCAATCTGAAATTGTTTTCTTATATTCACGAAAATTTACATCCTCATAATAATGATATTTCCATTATTTTATATATAATTATATATTTTGCACTATTAGTTGGAATTTTCGCTTTATTATTTTTGCCTTATCTTAGCAAGATTTTAATGATTTTTTTAATAGGTGTGAGTTCAATTAGTAGTTATTTTATGATCAATTATGGTGTTATTATAGATCATGATATGATTAGAAATGCTATGCAAACTGATCAAAAAGAAGTACGCGATCTGATTAATTTTAATATTTTTGTTTATATATTTTTTACTTTTGTGATTCCAGCATTTTTAGTTATAAAAGCTAAAATAGAATATCACAATATCAAAAAACATTTAATCATTAAATTTGGCACTTTATTTGTTGCTTTATTTGTTGCTTTTGGATTGCTTGGAATTTTTTCAAAAAGTATTGTACCATTTTTAAGAACTTATAATGAAGTAAGAGTTTATAACACTCCTTTTTATCAAATTTATTCAGCAATTAAATATATAAAATTAGAAGTTATTCCAGAAAAAGAACTTCAAAAGATAGCTTTAGATGCGAAAATGGAAAAAGACTTAAACAAAACTATGATTTTAGTCATAGGGGAAACCGCTAGAGCAAATAACTATTCTTTGGGTGGTTATACCAAAAATGATACTAATTTTTACACCAAAAACGAACCTAATTTAATATATTTTGACAATGTAAGCTCTTGCGGGACAGCAACTGCTAGAAGTTTACCTTGTATATTTTCAAGACACAAAAGAGCTACTTTTGACAATAGTCTTTATGAAGAAAATGCTTTAGATATTTTACAAAGAGTTGGAGTTCAAAGTGTTTGGCTTGGAAATAATTCTGGAGGTTGCAAAGGAAACTGCGATCGTATAGCACATAAATTGATTTCAAAAGATTATGATGAGAGTTTACTTGAGCTTGTAAAAGAACAATTACAAAATCCATCTTCAAGTAAAATCATAGTCGTTCATTTGCAAGGTTCTCATGGACCAGCTTATTTTAAGCGCTATCCAAATGAGTTTAAAAAATTTACGCCAACTTGCGATACAAATGAATTACAACAATGCTCGCAAGAAGAATTAACTAATACCTATGACAATACTTTACTTTATACAGATTTTATCATCAAAAGTCTTATTGACTTATTAAAGCAAAGTCCTGCACAAAATGCCTCATTGTTGTATGTATCAGACCATGGAGAAAGTTTAGGAGAAAATGGAATTTACCTTCATGGAATGCCCTATTTCATAGCACCAAAAGAACAAACTCATGTTCCTATGATTCTTTGGAGCAAAGATAATAATTTAATCCAAGAATTACAAAAAAAGAAAGATTATAAATTATCTCAAGATAATATTTTTTCAAGTTTATTAGGATATTTTAATGTCCAAACTAAAGAATATGAAGAAAACTATGACTTATATAGTAAAAATTTAAAGGAAAATCCTTAATGAAGCCAAAGTATTCTTTATTTAAAAATGCAAGTTATGCCTTTAGTGGCATTAAATTCTTGCTTAAAGATGAAATGGCTTTTAGAATAGAATTTGCCATTATCTTACCTTTGATTTTTGTAAGCTTTTTTTTACCTGTGAGTTTTTTAGAACATTTTGTGCTTATTTTAGTATTAGTTTTGATTTTAATTATAGAAGCATTAAATTCTGCTATAGAAGCTTGCGTGGATCTTTACACGAGCGAATTTCACATCTTAGCTAAAAAAGCAAAAGATTGTGCGAGCGCTGGGGTGTTTTTTAGCGTTGTTTTGGCTATAATTACTTGGAGTTTTATTCTTTTTAATATGGCTAGAGAATGGATGATAAAGTAAAAACACTATGCGTGAAAATCTTTGGTAAAAAACGCTTTGAAATTTTAGAATTTTTAGCCCTTCATGCTAATGAAGATGGCTTTGTCTTTGCAAATATCGAAGAACTTTCTAAAAAGTTAAACATCAGCAAACCAACCATCATTTCTACTTTTAAATTTTTAGAAGAGAAAGCTTTGCTTGAAAAGCTCAAAAACGGCTTATATAAACTCAAATAGGAGATAAAATGACGCTTAAAAACCCTTTGGATATGCATTTACATTTACGCGATGAAAGCATGCTTGAACTTGTAGCTCCATTTAGCGCAAAAGACTTTAAAGCGGGAGTTATCATGCCAAATTTAATCTCTCCGCTTACTGAAATAAATACACTAAAAGCCTACAAAGAACGCATTTTAAAAGCATGCAAAAATGAAGATTTTACGCCTTTGATGACTTTATTTTTTAAAGACTATGATGAGAAATTTTTAGAAAAAGCTAAAGATGAAATTTTTGCTATCAAACTTTATCCTGCAGGCATAACTACAAATTCAGATAATGGAATTTCAAACTTTGATATAGAAAAGTTAAAACCTACACTAAATGCTATGAGTGAGCTTGGCCTGCCTTTACTTGTACATGGAGAAACAAATGATTTTGTAATGGACAGAGAAGCAAATTTTGCTAAAATCTATGAAAAATTAACTAAAAATTTTCCAAAATTAAAAATTGTAATGGAACATATTACCACTAAGGTTTTGTGTGATTTATTAAAAGATTATGAAAATTTATACGCAACTATCACTTTACATCATTTAATGATAACCCTTGATGATGTGGTGGGTGGTAAGATGGATCCGCATTTATTTTGCAAGCCTATTGCAAAACGCTATGAAGACAAAGACGCTTTATGTGAGCTTGCTTTTAGCGGCTATGAAAAGGCTATGTTTGGAAGCGATAGCGCACCTCATCCATTACACGCTAAAGAATGCTGCGGGTGTGCAGCTGGCGTATTTAGCGCACCGGTAATTTTACCTGTATTAGCTGAACTTTTTGAAAAGCACTCAAATGAAGCAAATTTACAAAAATTTATTTCAGATAATGCTTGTAAAATCCATAATCTTAAATTTGAAAAAGATAAAATTATTACTTTAGAAAAACAAGAATGGCAAGTAGCGCAAAAATACGGCGATGTGGTGCCATTTATGGCAGGAAAAACTTTAAATTTCAAGGTTATTTAGCCTTGAAATTTAATCAATAATCAAAAGTTTTATCTTAGCTTCTATAATCTCTTCTACCTCATCTTTTACAAAGCTTTCTAACTCTTGTTTGTTTGCATTAATGCCATTCATACTCAAATGCCACAAAGCATTTTCTATCGCACTATCTTTATCTCTTTTTACTACTCTAATTTCATTAAAAATTTCATACTCATAAGGGATACTTTGTACATTTAAAAAACTTTGCAAATCCTCTTCATAAAAACCTTTAAAATGCGTGTTAAAATGCTCAAATATAGGATCTAAAAAGCTACTTTTGCGCCTACTCGCCCAGCCTAAATACACTTTTTTAGAAGCTAAGCTTAAAAAAGCTTTATAGTCTTTTTCATTTTGCAAGGCAGGAGACATGCTCAAAAAGGCTAAATCAAAATTTGTGTTATTGTTTTTATAAAAGTTTTCAAAGTCTAAATTTAAAGTTTTTATATTTGATATAGCATGAGTTTTTGCATCTTCTTGTAAAATTTCAAGCATAGCACTAGAGCTATCTACACCCAAAACACTTTTTGCTTTTTGCGCTAAATGCAAAGTCCAAACACCGCTTCCACAACCTATATCCACCACGATTTTGCCTTGTAAAGATCCAAGTTTTGCAAAAGTGGCTTTTTGAATTTCGTTTAAGTTAGAACTATATCTTGCATAGCTTTTTGCTTTTTTATTCCATAAATTCATTATTCATTCTCACATTTTTGGCAAATTCCTTTAATCACAACACTTTTTATAATCCCTTTAATTTCAGGCATTTTTACATCACTAATCTCATGACATACATCGCATATAAAATGTGCTTTAGCATGATCTGCTAATTCATAAAAACTTTTGCGATCAAGTTGACTTTTATTAACAATACCCTTTTTTTCAAAAAGCTCCATATTTCTATAAAAGCTAGTTTTATTTGCTTTGAGATTAAATTGATCATAACTTAATGGGGTTTTAGCAAGAGATAAAATTTGCAAGATTTCCACTCGTAAAGTTGTCATAGAAATATCATGTTTTTTTAATAAATCAATAGCTTCCATAATTCTACCTTAGAAAATAAATGTATTTTACCACAAAAAAAGTTTTATAAATGCAACTTAATTTTTAAGTTGCAACTAAGTTGCATTATATATAATTACATAAATTTTAGATAATCAGGAGGAAATAATGTTAAAAATATTGTTATTGTTATTATCATGCGCACTTGCTTTTTCAAAACCTATTGTGAGTGTTAGCATACCACCTCAGGCATTTTTTGTAGAAAAGATTGCTAAAGATAGTGTTGAAATTAATATCTTGATTTCACCTAATTCCAATGAACATAATGTAGAATTTAAACCTATGATGATTAAAAATCTTGAAAAAAGCAAAATTTATTTTCTTGCCGATTTAGAACTTGAAAAAATCCTAGAAAACAAATTTAAAAATACACTCAAAAATGTCAAAATTGTTAATATTAATGATGGCATATCATTACTAGAAAATGATGAGACTGATGAACATGACCACGATGAACATGAGCATGGTAAAAACGATCCTCATACTTGGCTAGATCCTATTTTAGTAAAAATACAAGCACAAAATATCTATAAAGCTTTAAGTCAAACTTTTCCACAAAATAAAGACTTTTATGCAAAAAATTTAGAAAATTTTCTTAAAGAATTGGATGACTTAAATTCAGTAATCAAAACAAATTTACAAGATATCAAACACCGAGAATTTATAGTCTATCATCCTAGCTGGAATTATCTTGCAAAAAGATACAACCTCATCCAAATTCCTGTGGAAATTGATGGAAAAGAGCCAAAAATTCAAGATTTGCAAAAACTAATAAAAATAGCCAAAGAAAAAAACATAAAGGTTATTTTTGTCCAACCTGGTTTTAGTGAAAATTCGGCTAAAGTATTATCTAAAGAATTAAACGCAAAAATTGTTTTTATCGATCATTTGGCTAAAGATTGGGATAAAGAACTTTTAAAAACCATACAAGCATTAAAAATGGCTTTAGAATGAAAATCATTTTAATACTAGCTTTTATATGCTTTCAAAAAGTATTAAGCTGTGCTTTGTGTGCAGCTTATACTCCAACGGCAAATGTAAAATTAGACTTTAACGCAAGTGATGATAACATCAATAAAATTTATGTAACTTGGGAATTTTCGCAAGATTTTATAAAAATACTGCTTCAAAACTATGATATAAATTATAATAATACTTTAGACAAAGACGAACTTACTGATATTAAATATACTCTTTTAGATTATATAGAGCCAAGACAATTTTTAATGCAATTTCAATTTTACAATTTAGATGAAAAAATTTACATAGAAAAATTTTTAAATGCCAAATTAATCTTAGATAAAACGAAACTATTTTTCACTTTTGAAGTAAAGCTTAACATCCCTATAAAAGAAAATAACACATTTAGCATAAGATTTGAAGATAAGGAAGGATTTTTTAGTTTTAAATTTATACCGCAAGATTTTATCACTTTGAATTCAAACTATTATCTAAGTGCAAATCCCAATTTAAATCTCATATTTTTACAAGCACAAAAAGGCAAAACACCAAATACAACCTTTGCAGAAATTCAAATCAAGCAAAGTCCAAATTTTATAGATGATCTTTTAAATAAATTGCAAATTTTTAAAGAAAATATTTTATTGTATATCAAGCAACTTCTTCAACAAGAATTTAATATACAAACATTTTTAATATTATTAATCATATCTTTTGGATATGGCGTTTTTCATGCTAGTGCACCAGGTCATTCTAAAATGCTTACAAGTTCGTATTTTTTAACACACAAAAGCTCATTTTCTAAAATATTTTATTTTGTATTAAAAATAGGCATAGTGCATATAATGAGTGCATTTTTACTTGTAAGCATTGGTATAATTATCCTTGAGAAATTACTCAAAGATATCAATATGGCTGGATTTATTCTTACAAAATTTACAAGTTTACTTATAGTTTTTATAGCTCTTTTTATGCTAAGCAAAAAGATACTTCATAAAAACTCTTGCTCATGCTCTTGCCACTCACATAAAACAAGTGAATGGGTAGTCATACTAGGAGCTTCTTTGGTGCCTTGTCCTGGTGTTATATTACTTTTTATTTTTGCGTATAAATTCAACTTTTTTTATGCTTTAAGCTCTGCTGTGTTTGTGACATTGGGAATGTGTTTTGTATTATTTTTATTTGCTATAGGGGCAAATAAAATTCACCAAAATGTCAAAACTATAAAAATAAGAACCTTACTAGAGTATCTAGCTTTGATATTTATGATATCATTTGGATTATTTTTATTCATCAATACCAAAGAAGGTGTATTTTAGTGGAATTATTTCGAATATCTAATTTAAATTTTTCTTATAATGAAGAACTTGTGTTAAAAAATATCAATCTAAGCTATGATAATAATGATTTTTTATCTATCATAGGACCAAATGGTGGTGGAAAATCAACCCTTATAAAACTCATATTTGGACTTTTAAAAAGTAAAAATATAATTGAATTTAAAAATATAAATTTAAGTCAAATAGGCTATGTCCCACAAAACACTCTAACTAATACTAATTTTCCAACTAGAGTCTTAGAAGTCGTGCTTATGGGAAGGATAAATCATAAAACTTTTGGTTTTTACACCAAAAAAGACAAAGAGTTAGCTCTAGATGCTCTAAAAAAAGTATCTATGCAAGATTTTTGGGATAAAACTATCCATTCTTTAAGCGGCGGCCAAAGACAAAGAGTGCTCATAGCAAGAGCTTTAGTAGGAGAGTGTAAATTGCTTATATTAGATGAACCTACAGCAAGTGTAGATACTAAAAATGCTATACAAATTTTTGAGCTTTTAAAACAACTTCATCAAAATGGCATAGGTATTATATGCATTAGTCACGACATTAACATAACTTTAGCATATAGTGATAAAATCGCATATTTAAACAAAGAAATTTTTATACACAAAAACATTAAAGATCCAAATAAAATCAACTATATAAAACACTTATACCAAAACCATTCTCATTTTTGCGATGTTGAAATGAGTTTAAATTCTTGCCTATGTAAGGAATGTAATGCTTGAAATTTTAAATTTTAACTTTTTTCAAAATGCTTTATTTTCTTGTGTGCTAGTAAGCATTGCATGTGGTTGTATAGGAAGTTTGGTAATGGTAAATAGGCTTATGTCTATGGCTGGTGGCATTACACATGGGGCATTTGGTGGCATTGGAGTAGCATTTTACTTTTCTTTACCCGTTTTACTTAGCACAAGTTTATTTACTTTGATTTTAGCCTTTATAGTGGCTTATTTAAGCAAACACTATCCAAACAGAAGCGATAGCATTATAGCTGTCATATGGGCGTTTGGTATGGCTATAGGAATCATACTTATAGACTTAAGCCCAAAATACAATAACGACTTAATGGCATATTTATTTGGCAATATATTAACCGTTTCTAATGAAGACATTTGGCTTATGCTTGGTGCAGATATCATTTTTATCATTATTTTATTATGCTTTTATAGACAATTTGAAATCATAAGCTTTGATAGCGAATTTGCTCAAACTAGAGGGATTAACACTAATTTATTTTATTATCTTTTGATTTTTATGATAAGCTTGTGCGTAGTTATTGGTATTAGACTTGTGGGATTAATTTTAGCCATGGCTTTATTAAGCATACCAAGCTTTATAGCAGAAGGTATTAGTAAAAAACTTGGTTGGATGATGATTTATTCAAGTATTTTGAGTTTATGTTTTTGCTTAAGTGGTTTGATGGTGAGTTATTATTTTAATATCTCAAGTGGTGCTAGTATCATTATGATCTCATGTGTTGCTTTTGCTATATTTTTAGGAATTAATGCTTTAAAAAACTTCCCTCGTTCTTAAAAAACTAGCAAATTTTGGTTTGCCATTTTTGGTTAAGCCATTGTATTTAAAAGTGATAATAGCACCAACTGGCGGAGGGTTTAAGCGATCGCTTTCTTTAAAACCTGAGCCTATCTTAAAACTTACTTTTTTACCCTCAATCACTGCTTCACAAAGCAAAGATCCCATTTTACCTTCAAATTTTCCCTTACCTTCAAAATGCTTTTTTACAACACATTCTGCATCATCAAAAGGTTTTAGTTTAAAAGCATTGTTTGACCTTTTCTTTTCATAAGGTGCGTTGTTTAATCTTACAATCACGCCCTCACCTTTATGTGAAATGATATCTTGATAAAACTGCTTTAAATGATTTTTATCTTTAATGCGAATTTGTGGGATGATTTTTATAAAATCATTTGGATTTTTAGCTAAATACTTTTTTAAAACTTCTAATCTTGCTTCTAAGGTGCAAGGATCAAGTTTAAATTCCTCACAAGCATTTGGCACATCAAAGACATTATAACTTACTTTTTGCCAAAGTTTTTCATCAGGATTTTCTTGGCGTATTAAAGATGAAATTTCTTCAAAAGAAGCTCTTTTTATCCAAAGTTCTCCATCTAACTCAAATTTAGGAAAGTTTTTTATGAAAAATGAAGGGAGTTTTATAGCATTTCCTGCTCTTGTTTGCATAGACTTACCATTCCAAAGACCTCTTACGCCATCGAGTTTTTCACTCATGAGATAATGGCTTAAATTTACATCTTTAAATGCTTTTTCATCATAAACTTTAAAAAGCAAAATATCTTTAGCAAAAAGAGAATTTAAAAAGAGAGTAAAGAGAAAAGCAAGGCTTATAAATAGCCTTGCAATAAGATTAAAGTGCTTTTTTAGCAGCATCTGCAATTTTTGCAAAAGCAGCTGCGTCATTCATCGCTAAATCAGCTAAGATTTTTCTATCAAGCTCAATGCCTGCTTTTTTAAGACCATTTATAAATCTTGAATAACTAATATCATTTAGTCTGCAAGCTGCATTGATACGCACTATCCAAAGACGACGAAAATCGCGTTTTTTGCGGCGTCTATCACGATACGCATAAACCAAACTTCTTTCTAATTGTTCTTTAGCTTTTCTAAAGTGTTTGCGGCGACCACTATAAAAACCACGCGCAAGTTTTAAAACTTTTTTATGTCTGCGGCGTCTTACAACACCTGTTTTTACTCTTGCCATATTTATCCTTTCACAAATTGGCGTTCGTTAAACGAATCTTGCCCTTTAAAATAAGGGGAGTTTGAATGACTTTCGTCAAAAACTAAATTTAAGCGAGCTTAAATTCCTAACATTTTTTCAACCGCTTTAACATTGGTTGAGTGAACATACTTAGAAGTGCGAAGATCACGCATTCTTTTAGCAGGTTTTTTAGTCAAAATGTGGCTTCTATAAGCAGCACCTCTTTTGATTTTATTTTTACCTACTTTGAAGCGTTTAACAGCACTTTTAACGCTTTTCATTTTTGGCATGTGTATCCTTTGGATAAATTTTTTCATAAAAGAAAGCTATCATTTTACTATAACTATGCTTTAGAAAAATTAAATTTTTATGACACAACCTGTCACAAGGATTTAATATGATTTTATTAATTTTATAAAATCCAATAAAGGAGTCAAATGGCAATAGTAATTGGTATTATAGTTATGATAGCTACTGCTATATGGGCTATAGTTTGTGGTACTTTTTGGGCTTTATTTTTGTTTGTAGTGTGGTGCGTTATATTACCAAGTTTATTTTTAATAGAAAAATACGGAATTATAAATGTAGCAGTTTCTTATGTGCTAATTTTAGCAGGCGTAGTAGTACTTGCAAGGATAATTAAAAGTAAACAATACTAAAAACCTTGACAATACGGGGGGGGGGTATTGATATAATAAAAATTTAAATTGAAAGGAAAAAGATGGCATATAGATATGACAAAGATTTGGAATTTTTGAGAAACTTAAGTAGCGAAGAATTAAATGATTTTGTTAGTATTCTCACACATGATAAAGATAATACTACAAGATTTACGGAATTAATAACAGTAAATGAGTTGTATAAAAAATTCTATCCTGATCACAAACAGTATTTAGATTTAATTTTAGATGAGTTTCAGTGTTTTGGGGGAAACACCTTTGCAAATATCTTAAGAATGGGAAAAGGTGTACTTTATAAAGAAATTTTATGCGATGTAGCCGATAAACTTAAAGTTAATTATAATAAAAATTCCGATACAGAGATAATAGAAATAAATCTTTTTATGAAAATTTTAGAAAATTCTTTAGACCAAATGAGCAAAGAGCAAATCAAGGAAATTTCTCAAGAATTAAATTTAAATTTATCAACTTTTACAAAACAATCTACAATGGCAGCAATGCAATTTTTAATAAAACAAGGTAGTTTCAAAAGCTATCAATTAATAGTTATTGTTGCAAATGCCATATCAAAATTAATTTTAGGCAGAGGATTGTCAGCTGTAGTTAATGTGAGTTTAACAAAAGCGATGAGTATTTTTGTTGGTC
This sequence comes from Campylobacter sp. CNRCH_2014_2452, assembly GCF_025772865.1. Lineage (NCBI taxonomy): Bacteria > Pseudomonadati > Campylobacterota > Epsilonproteobacteria > Campylobacterales > Campylobacteraceae > Campylobacter > Campylobacter sp. CNRCH_2014_2452. The sequence goes on along the minus strand of NZ_JAKMSX010000005.1, from coordinate 78,664 downwards.
CTATTGGATGGACAATAACAGGGATGTGGACTGCAATAGATATAGCAGGACCTGCTTATAGAGTAACTATACCAGCTGTTATTCAAATAGCATATCTACGACAAAGTTATAATATGAAACAAAACAACCAAAAACTATTATAAAAGAGACCACTATGATAGATAATAAAGAACTTATAAACGATTATGAACTTTTAGAAAATGATTTGAAAGAGATATCACAAAGAGAACAACTTAAAATTAATATAAATCAAAACTTAGAAGAAGCCTTGCAAGAACTAAAAAACATAGAAACACAACTACCAAAAGAGCAAAGTAAAAAACTTTTTGAGCAATGCACCCAAAACGCACTTGATGCTATAACAAGTCATTTTGGATTGGCTGCTATTGTTCTAGATTCTCAAGACGGTGGTAATGTAAGCACCACACATAATGCCAGGAAAGATATATATGCCAACGAAAACGATAAGCAACAATATGAAAAACGTGAAAAATACTGTTCAAAAAAATATCATAATGGGGAATACAATAAAATAAATAATAAACTAAAAAAAGAAATAGAAGAGGGAAGATTATATGATTATGCAACTGGAAAGATGATTAAGCCAAAAGACAATACTCAGCTAGATCATGTTGTTTCAGCCAAAGAAATTCATGAAGATCGTGCAAGAATTTTAGCTAATGCTGATGGTGTATCTTTAGCTAATACACCTCAAAATCTAAAAAAAACAGATGCTAAGATAAATAATTTTAAAAGAGATAATAGCGCAACAAAAACTTTAGAGAAATTAGAAGGACAGATACAAATATTAACCGAAAAAGAAATAAAAAATGGAAAACTATCCTTAAAAGATCAAAAAAATATAGAAAGATTATTGGATATGCAATGTAAAATTGATGGTGAAAAATTTATAGAAGAATATAATCATCAAAAAAAACATATTGATAGTGAAATTGATAAAATTTACTATACAAGCCTAAAACCTTACAAAGAAGCTTTGATAACCGGAGCTAAAGACTCTACAAAAATGATTGTATATTCAGCACTTGGAATGATTTTAAGAGACTTTTTCAAAAGCTTAATGATAGAAATTAGGAAAACATTTAAAGAATTTGGAAACGAGAGTTTTAGTGATATATTCAAAAGATTTAAAGATAGAATCCATTACATTTGGGATGATATCAAAAAGAAATGGAAAAATATTTTTGCAAGTTCTTTAGAGGCAGGAATTCAAGCATTTTTATCTAATTTAGTTGTATTTGCTATAAATACTATATTTACAACTTTAAAAAGAATAGTTCAAGTTATTCGTGCTGGCTTTACTTCTTTATATAATGCGATAAAAATTATTATAAATCCTCCAAAAGATATGCCTAAAGAAGATATATATTTTGAGGCCGCTAAAATTTTTACAGCAGGTATTATCGCCTCACTCACAATGCTAGGAAGTGAGGCGATAAATAAATGGCTTATAACTATACCTGGGCTTAATGTTTTATTATCTTTACCTATACCATTTACGAGTGAAACTATAGGTGATGCAATTTCATTAAGTATAAGTGCTGCTTTTGGAGCTATTGTTAGCACTATTGTTATTTTTTATATGGATAAATGGAAAAACAACTCCAAAATAGGAAATTTACGATTACAGCTTGTTACTCAAAGTGGTGTTATTTTAAATTGTAAAATAGCTCAAACATGGCTTATGCTAGATGATGCATATATTTTTTTAACACATGCAATAAATTCTATAAAAGAAAAGAATTTAATACTACAAAACAATCTCACTCAAGAGCTAAATACTTATAAAAAAATGGACGAGGAAAGAAAAACTAAAATATCTAATCTGAAGAAAAAGATTCTTGATCTAAAGGAATTGCATGATTAGTTATAGTAAAAGTAAACATAAAATTAGTATAATAAATTCACATGAATGTTTAACAAAAACAAATACACCTAATAAAAATGCAAATTCGCAAGAAGTAGCTAACATACTTAATAATAAAATTCACAAAGCTTCTAAAAAAATCATAGAGGCAAAAAAAGTTGCAAAATTAGCTAAAAATACTAAAAATACTTTTTTGGAAAATATGGCAAAAAATATACCTTTTGTTGGAAATTTTATTGATAGTGAAGAGATTAAAAAAATAAATATTCTAATAGAATTAAACATGATGAATATAGAGGCTATTGAAGCACAAAATGATTTAATTCAAGAAGTTATAAAACTCACATGTTATAGCATAGAATTTATAAATGACACAATCAACGATCTACAATTAATAATTTCCAAAACAAATGAAAATTATAGGACTAGCATTACAGAATTATCTTATGATACAAATGAAATTTTAGAAATATATAATGAACTTACAGATATTGTAATAAATCAAATGCAAGATCATACAAAACATTTTCAAGAAATTCAAATAAAAATAGAAAAAAATGAAGATGAAGTAAATCTAATTAAACAACAACAAAAAAACTTCACCGAAACTATTGAGTTACAAGAAAATAAAATAAACTCACTTAATAAAGATTTACTATTATCTTCAAAAAAAATCGACAATTTATCAATGCAACAAAATGAATTTATGCAAAAATATGAAAACCAAATAGCAAATTTATCGAAAGATATTATGCAGGAATTGGAAAATATAAAAACTGTAATAAAAAAACACGAAAATCTATTAGATAATAATATATTAAAAATAGTTTCTATTACATCTTTGGGGATTGCAATAATAGCAATTTTATTGCAATATATACAATAAACCATGCTAAACAAACTACCTCAACTTTTTTCATTGCTTTTTAGCTATAAATCAAACATCTTTGATATCATCTCAAAGCCAAAGCAAGCTTATACTTACACTAAGTTTGCTTTAGAGCTAAAAGAGCTTTATGAAAAAGAAAATAACAAAACAGAAGCCGCTTTTATCATCCTAGATAGAGTACTTAAATTTAAAAAAGAAAATCCTGATGATTTTAGTGATTTTTTAAAACTTATTCAAGAGCTTTTAACTACCTATGAAAATGATCCAAAAACAATCAAACAAAACATCAAAGATTTGCTAAAATAAACAAAAAAAGGTTGTATATGGAAAAAGACAAGCTTTCTACGCGTTTAGTTTCTATACTGCAGTGTTTAAACAATGGAGAGCGTTTTAGCTTAAAAGAGCTTGCGCAAGAATTTAATGTCAGCATTCGCACCATACAAAGAGACTTACATGAACGCCTTGCTTTTATCCCTATAAAAAAAGAAAATGGAAAGTATTTTTTAGAAGGCTATGTTTTAGGAAAATTAAGCTTTAAAGATATACAAAATTTTGCTATTTTAAGCGGTATAGGTAGGCTTTATCCTAGTTTAGATAAAGAGTTTTTAAACGACTTGCTTAATGAAAAAATCAATAAAGCCTTTTTAGTCAAAACCCAAAGCTATGAAACACTTGATAGAGAAGTTTTTGAGGAACTAAGTGCAGCTATCATAGCAAAATACCCCATTAGTTTTCACTACAAAGAAAAATGCAGAAAAGCCAATCCATACAAACTCATCAATATTGATCACATATGGTATCTTTTAGCAGATGAAAACGATACTTTAAAAACCTTTGCTTTTTCTAAAATCACACAACTAAGAGTGGAAAAAAAAGAAATTTTTACCCCAAAAGAAGAGTTTTTAAAACAAATTCAAAAAGATCAAAGCAACTGGATTAGTAAAGAAAACAAAGAAGCTATTTTAAAACTTGATAAAAAAGCTAAAGAATATTTCTTAAGAAAAAATGCCCTTACTAAATACGAATTTATAGATGAGGATGAGAATTTTATTTACATCAAGGCATTTTATACCTATGATGATGAGCTTTTAAATTTAATAAGATATTGGATACCATATATTAAAATAAACAAACCTATCGCTTTAAAAGAAAAACTTTTTGAGCAGTTAAATACATACATGCAAGATTAGCGTTTTTTTAATACATAAAGTTGTTCTTGTATATGCATAGAGCGCTTAGAAAGGTTTCTACTAGCTCTAAAGGCATTATACTTTTGCTCAAGCACAAAACATTCTCCAAGACTTTGAAGTCTTTTTGTGAATTTTTCTTTTTTTACAAAACCCTCACAATTATAAGAAAGCAATACAATCTTGGCTTTTAAATCATTTATCAAATCAAACAAAGCATCTTCGGCTTTTTTTTCTTTGTTAAAAGCACTGCGGTTCCAGTCTTTTGGTATACCAGAAACCTTTGAAATTTCCTTTGGCTTTTTATAATTAGCGATTAAATTTAACATAAAATAATTTGATCCATAAGGGTGTTGATTATAAGGTGGGTCTAAATACGCCACATCAAAGCCATCAAGCTCTTTAGCTAAAACATTTGCATCCTTTTGAAAAACCTCATACTCACAAGTAAAATTTGAAAAAATAGGCATTTTTAAAGCTATATCACCCTTTATACGACTAAGCGCATTTGCTCCATTTCCTCCAAATTTTCCCACTCCATTTTTATCTTTATAAAAGCCTTTAAAAACCCCGCTTGTATTTGCATGTACACTTGCTTCATAGATAAGCGGTGCGATGAAGTATTTTTGAATTTCTTTCGGCAGGCTTGAAATTTTTTCTCGCATAGAGTCTAAATACATAGCGTTTTTAAGTGTGTAGAAAACTCTTTCATTCTTTTGGATATACTCATCATCATTTGGCGCATAAAGCTTGCTTATAAAGCCTTTTTTGAGTTTTAAATCAGAAGTTAAAAAAGCATAATGTTTTTGTAATTCTTGTAAAAATTTCGCGTTTTGATTGCTTAAATAACACTCATTGATGATTTTAGAATAATCTTCCAAATCATTTGCCATGATAAAACTCGCATAAGGCTTCACAAAACGCGAAACTACCCCAGAGCCACTAAATACATCACAAAAACTAAATTTGTCTTTTTTAAGCTCATTTTGTGCGAATTTAAAGCCTTGATTTAAAAACTCGAGCAAAGATCTTTTATTACCAAGATAAGTTATGATTTGTTCTTTTAAAAATTGCGGATTTTCTTCTAGCATAAGTTTAAAATACAAGCCTTAAAAAGGCTTGTGATTATTTTTTCTTTTTAGGAGTTACTAGCATATTTACATAGCGTCCTTCGAGTAAAGGCTCTTTGTCTCTATCTGCTATATCTTCAACCATTTGCCAAATTTTTTCAAGCAAAGCTACCCCTGCTTCAGGAGAGCCCATCTCACGACCTTTTAAAAACACTCTAAATTTCACATGCTTGCCTTGCTCTAAAAACTCGCTTGCATGTTTGACTTTATAATTAATGTCATTTTGAGCAATTTTCACAGAAAGTTTGATTTCTTTTATATCAATAACTTTTTGTTTTTTCTTTGCTTCTTTTTGTTTCTTTTCTTGTTGATAACGAAATTTTCCATAATCCATTATCTTACATACAGGTGGTTTGGCTTCAGGGGCTATCATCACCAAATCAAGCCCTAGTCTATTTGCTATATCTAGTGCTTCATCACTACTAATAATGCCATAAACCTTGCCATCATCACCTATACATCTGATCTCATCTGCTTGAATTTCTTCATTTAGCAATACTTCTTTTTCTTTACTCAAAAGCGTACCTCACTTAATTTCTCCTTTGTTAGGGTTATAAATTCATCTAAAGTCATTGTTTTTTGTTCTTTTGCTCTTCTATCTCTTAAAGCCACACTTTTGTTTGCTACTTCTTCATCGCCTAAAACAAGTATCATAGGCACATGTGCTTTTTCGGCTGTGCGGATTTTTTTATTTAAGCTTTCATTTTTATTATACACTTCACTATCAATGCCAAGTTCTAAAAGTTTTCTTGCTATTTCTTTTGCATAATCATGATGATTTTGCGAAATAGGCACTATAGCTACTTGAGTTGGCGCTATGAAAAATGGCAACTCACCCGCACAATGCTCTACTAAAATTCCTATAAATCTTTCAAAAGAACCCAAAATAGCACGGTGAAGCATTACAGGTTGTTTTTTCTCATTATCTGCGTCTGTGTATTCGAGTTTAAAACGGCTTGGTAGGTTAAAATCTACTTGTATAGTTCCGCACTGCCATTTTCTTTTTAGCGCATCAGTGATTTTAATATCGATTTTTGGGCCATAGAAAGCTCCGCCGCCCTCATCAATGCCATATTTTAAACCTTGTTCATCTAAAGCTTCTTTTAAAGCCTTTGTAGCTATGTCCCAAATTTCATCATCGCCTATTGCTTTTGCTGGGCGTGTTGAAATTTCCATTTCATAATCAAACTCAAAAGCCTTCATCAAAGTATCAACAAAGCTTAAAATTTCTAAAACTTGTTCTTTTATCTGACTTGGCATACAAAAAATATGCGCATCATCTTGAGTGAATTCTCTTACCCTAAAAAGCCCGTGTAAAACTCCACTTTTTTCATGGCGGTGCACCACGCCGTATTCAAAAAATTTCAAAGGTAAATCGCGATAACTTCTAACATCACTTTGATAAATTTTAATATGTCCTACACAATTCATCGGCTTAATGCCGTATTCTTGCTCATCAATTTGCGTAAAATACATATTTTCTTTATAGTTTGCATAATGCCCACTAATTTTCCACGCATCAGCTTTTAAAAGTTCAGGCCCACGCACAGGCTCATAGCCTCTTAATCTATGTGCTTTATATAATAAATGTTCTAATTTACTTCTTAATTTTGCACCATTGCTAAGCCATATAGGAAGCCCGCCGCCTATTTCATCATCAAAAGCAAAAAGCTTCATTTCATTACCAAGTTTTCTATGATCTCTTTTTTTAGCTTCTTCAATGATTTTTAAGTATTCATTTAGACTTTCTTTATCTGCAAAAGCAGTACCATAAATTCTTGTGAGCATTTCTCTTTTTTCATCACCACCCAAATACGCTCCCGCTACGCGAGTAAGTTTGAAAAATCTTAAATATCTAGTATTTGGTACATGAGGCCCACGGCATAAATCTTCAAATTCACCTTGCTTATAAATACTTACTTTTCCATCAGGAATTCTTAGTAAAACTTCTTGTTTTAAATCATCATTAGCAAATTTTTCTTTAACCTCAGTCTTTGAGAGTTCATATTTTGTGATGTCTAGCTTTGCTTCAGCTAGTTCTTTCATTTTCTTTTCGATTTTGCTTAAGTCTTCTTCTGAAATCTTACTATCAACTCTAAAATCATAATAAAATCCATCTTCTATCACAGGCCCTACGAAAAATTTAGCCTCTGGATATAAACTTTTAATCGCTTGAGCCATTAAATGCGCACAAGAGTGGCGGATAACTTCTAAACTTTCTTTAGAGTTATCAAAATAAATCGGAGTTAAATTTGTATCATTGTTAAAACTTTGAGTATCTACTAAAGTTTCATTATTTGCATATGCAATTATATCTTTTGTCATTTCTACCCTTAACACTCACTAACCTTGTGAGCTTAAATTAAAATATAAGACTAATTTTAGCTATGAAAAACTTAAACTTTTTTTAAATAAAGGATATTTTTATATTTCAAACACCCGTTCTTGATATATCTAAAGCCCCACTCATAAAAAGGTATAAAAATACAAAACCTAAAATTATCCTATAAATTCCAAAAGGTATGAAGTTTATTTTGCTGATTAATTTTAAAAATATTTTAATCACTACAAAAGCTACTACAAAAGCTGTTATAAAACCTATGGCTAAAGGAATGAAATTATTCATATTGCTTAGAACTTGTGGTTCTTTATAAATGCTATAAGCTGTTGCTATAATCATAGTAGGAATTGCAAGCAAAAATGAAAATTCAGAAGCCACTTTACGATCAAGTCCGAGCAATAACCCACCTATGATACTTGCTCCACTTCTTGAAGTACCTGGTATAATAGCAAGAGCTTGAGTTAAGCCTATCAAAAAAGCTTGTTTATAACTTACCTCATCTAAAGAGTGGATTGTATAGTCTTTTTTTCTATGTTTAAGTTCTATGATGATAAAAACAATCCCACCAATGATTAACATAGTAGCCACGGTATAGCCATTAAATATTTCTTTTAAAAACTTATATGCTATAAAACCCACCCCACCTGCAGGCAAAAAACCCACAGCAAGTTTTAACCAAATATCAAGTTTTTGAGTTAGTTTTTCTTTAAAAATAAAAATCACCGCTAGTATAGAACCAAGCTGAATGATGATAAAAAAACTTCTCCAAAAATCATCTATATTTAAACCCAAAATTTCAGCACCCAAGATCATATGCCCAGTAGATGAAACAGGTAAAAATTCTGTCAGACCCTCAATGATTCCTAAAATCAAAGCATAATAATAATCTAAATTCATTTTTTAAGCACTCTTCTTGCAAAAATTAGCATAATCGCTACAAAAACTACAAAACCTATAATTCCATCGTCTTTAAATGAAGTTGCAATAGCAAGCGGATCTTCAGCTCCACCTCTACTAATAGAAAGCACAGTTAAACCAGCTATTAATACTCCAAATATACTCTCACCCACTATCAAACCAGAGGCAAATAAGGTTCCTTTTTGCTCATGCTCTTGAATAAGTTCTTTTTTATGAGCATTTTTAGCATATCTTTGATCCAAACGCTTTTTAATTAAATATGCCAATAATCCACCTATAAACAAAGGCATATTAACAGCAGGTGGTAAATATATACCTATACCCACAGCTAAAGGTGGTAAAGACATATTTTTCTTTCTTAATAAACGATCGACAATGATTATACCAACACCCACAAAAGCTCCTGCTATAATATAACTCCAATCAATGTTAGCGTTAAAAATACCTTGAGCTATAGTGCTCATTAAATTTGCTTGTGGTGCAGCAAGTGCATTTGCCTCATCCATTCCTTGTCTTGGCATTGCACCCACAAAACCATAAGCTTGGTATAACAAATTTAAAACAGGAGCTATAGCTAAAGCTCCAAACACACAACCTATAATCAAAGAAACTTGTTGTTTCCAAGGAGTTGCACCCACTAAATAGCCAGTTTTTAAATCTTGTAAATTATCATTAGAAATAGCAGCAGTTGCTAAAATAACACTAGTAGTAAATATAGCAAAAGCAATAGCAAATTTAGACATTAAAGGATCACTAAATAAATCTACTTGATAACCCAAAAGTAAAATAATCAAAGAAGAAATCATAATCCCAATTAGTCCTATACCCGAAATAGGAGAAGATGATGAACCCACTAAACCTGCCATATATCCACAAGCAGAAGCTACAAAAAAGCCTATAAAAATAGCTACTAAAGTTCCCACCAAAGCAAAAAGAATTTGATAGCCACTTGCTAAATTTGAATCGGCCACAAAAGCATAAAATGAAATAAACAAACCTATACACATAAGCACAAATAAACCTAGCATAGCTTTTAAAGACAAATCCATATCTTTAGGATCTTGTGAGAGGTTTAATGAAGTTTTTTTAAGCATATTTTTCATGCCATCATATACAGGCTTTGCAAGTTCTATTAAAGTCCATAATGCTGCTATGGCAATAGCTCCTGTACCTATTAAGCGTACTTTTTGAGCCCAAATTTGATTAGCTATATCAAGTGCACTTAAACTCGCGTCAAAATTTTCTTTAGCAGAAAAATATGGCACAAAAACCATCCAAGCAAGCACCATACCCACAAGCAATGCAACACCTCCGGCTATACCTACTAAGTATCCAGCACCCAAAAGCGCCACTGAATAGCCCATAGAAAATCCAAAAGTCATTTTTTGCCAAATAAATGCAAAACTACTTCCACTTGAAAGTAGTTTAAAGCCACTTGAAAAAAGGCTTACAATAGAAGCTAATACTACACCAAGTGTGATTTCTTTTAAGCCCACCTTTCCTTTTTTATCAGCTTGATCTTTATTGGCCACTTTTAAAATTTCAGCAGCAGCCCTTCCTTCAGGATAAGCCAATTTACTCTTTACTACCATAGCTCTACGCAAAGGTATAGTAAAAAGCACGCCTAATCCACCTCCGCAAAGACAGAGCATAAAGGTAAGCCAAAGTGGAAATTCAAACCAATACCCACATATAAAAAGACCCGGTATAACAAAAATCACAGCCGAGAGCGTACCTGCAGCTGAAACTTGAGTTTGAACCATATTATTTTCTAAAATATTAGAATCTTTAAAGATTTTTAAAACAGCCATTGCAATTACAACAGCAGGAATAGAAGTAGAAAAAGTAAGACCAACTTTAAGCCCCAAATATACATTTGAGGCAGTAAAAATAATCGTTAAAATACTTCCTAGTATTATACCCCTAAGCGTAAGCTCCGGTAGTGAGTTTTTTACATGCATTTTGTTTCTCCATTTTTATTGACAACCTTCACATTCTATAGTTCTATCAACCACATCATCATTTACTTTTTGACTATCAGGGCTTTCGCTTCTTAGATAGTAAGTTGATTTAACACCTAATTCCCAAGCAAGTTGATAAATTTCATTTAAATATCCACCGCTTGCTTTATCTAAAGAAACAAAGATATTTAATGATTGACCTTGATCAATCCATTTACCACGAATCGCTGCTGCTTTTACTAAGATTTTTTGATCAAGCTCATAAGCAGGGGTATAATACTGCCAAGTATTAGCACTTAAATTTGGCACCACAGTTGGTATCATACCACTTAAGTTTTGCTCAAACCATTTTCTTTTATACACAGGCTCAATTGTTTGAGTAGTACCCACTAAAATCGAGATAGAAGAAGTTGGTGCTATAGCCATTAAATAACCATTTCTTATACCATCTCTTTTTAGTTTTTCTCTTAATTTTTCCCAATCACACTCGCTTTGATCAAACAAACCTTCACTTGCGGTAAGTTTTTTAGCATTTTCATTTGCCACATCAATTGGTACTATACCTTTACTCCAATTTGATCCTTCAAAGTCAGGATAACTTCCTTTTTCTAAGGCTAAATTTGAGCTAGCTAAAATCGCCTCATAGCTAATCATCTCCATAATACGATCAATTTTTTCAAAATGCTCATTAGAACCCCAATAAATTTCAGCTTCAGCCAGCATTTGCGCTTCACCCATTACACCAAGTCCTATAGCGCGTGATTTTAAGTTGGTATTTTTAACCTTTACATGGGGATAAAAATTCAAATCAATCACATTATCAAGCATTCTTATCGCTGTTGGTACTATTCTTTGGATATCTTCTTTAGTGTTGATTTTACTTAAGTTTATACTTGCTAGATTGCAAACTGCTGTTTTTCCTTCGTTTTTATATTTTTCTACTATATAGACTTTTTTACCATTGATACTATCTAAAGTAGAAACTTTCTTAGCAAGTTTTTTATACCCTCCATCTATTGTAAGCTCTTCATCCTCGTCTAAATGAAGCTCTGTTTTATCATCAAATACGATTTTAATTTGATAATGGTTTGGATCTGTATTTTGAAAAATTTCTGTACATAAATTTGAACTTCTTATAATTCCTGCGTGGGAATTTGGATTTGTTTTGTTTGCACTATCTTTAAAACATAAAAATGGCATACCTGTTTCAAAATAAGATAAAAGTATTTTTTTCCAAAGCTCTTTTGCATCTATAATTTCTTTAGCTATGCTTTCATCTTTTTCAAATTCTTCGTATTTTTTTTCAAATTCTTCACCGTATAAATCGCATAAACTTGCTGTATCAGCAGGATCAAAAAGCGTCCATTTACCATTTGTCCTTACTCTTTTCATAAATAAATCATTAATCCACAAAGCAGGGAAAAGTTCATGCGCTCTTCTTCTTTCTTCGCCAGAATTTTTACGCAAATCTAAAAAGTCATTAATATCCATATGCCAAGGTTCGATATATACAGCAATCGCCCCTTTTCTAGTACCAAGTTGATCAACAGCAACGGCTATGTCATTAGTGATTTTTAAAAATGGTATGATCCCGCCTGCTGCGTTTTTATGCCCATCTATACTTCCACCCATAGCACGCACCTTAGACCAATCCCAGCCTATACCACCACCAAATTTAGATAAGAGTGCCATTTCTTGATAGGAATCAAAAATCCCTTCTATATTATCAGGTGTGCTTCCTATATAACATGAGCTTAATTGGTGTCTTGTAGTTCTTGCATTTGAAAGGGTTGGAGTTGCAAGCATTACTTCAAAGGTTGAGATCAAATCATAAAATTTTTTAGCCCAAGTTTGAGAATCTAATTCATTTTGTGCTAAAAACATCGCAATAGCCATAAACATTTGTTGTGGTAATTCTATAGGCATACCTTTAGAATCTTTAATCAAATACCTATCATACAAAGTTTTTATACCAAGATAAGTAAATTGCAAATCACGCTCTGGCTTGATATAAGCATTAAGATCATCTAAATCATATTTTTCTTTTAAGCCGATTAAAATTCTACCTTCTTTTTCGCCTTTTTCAAGGTATTCTTTTAAATGCTTATACCCATTATAACCACTTACTTTTTTATACAAATCATACAAAAACAATCTTGCAGCAACAAAGGTCCAATTAGGTCTATCAATATCTATTTTATCTACTGCTGTTTTTATAAGAGTTTGTTGGATTTCTTCTGTTGTTATACCATCACGAAATTGAATTTTTGCATCTACTTCAAGCTCACTTTGACTTACATTTTCTAAATTTGCCACCGCGTCGGTAGTATATTTTTTAATCTTAGAAACATCTAACTCTTCAGTTCTTCCATTTCTTTTTAATACTTTCACTCACAACCCCTAGTTTATTATTTAAAAGTTCTTTCAAAAATTTTATCTACATTTTTAGTATAGTAGTTATAATCAAAGCAATTTCTAATATCTGCTTCACTTAAAGAATTTTTCAAATCCTCATCAGCCAATAAAGCTAATAAAAACAAACTCTCACCTTTTTCATTTAAAGCAGGCTTACCATTTTGTAAATCAGCCCAAACTTTCATAGCATTTCTTTGAACAATCTTGTAAGCTTCTTCTCTGCTTATACCTTTAAATGGAAGTTCAAGCAATACTCTTTGAGAAAATACAAGCCCTCCAGTTAAATTTAAATTTTTCATCATATTTTCTGGATATACCAAAAGCTTTTCTATCACACCGCATAATCTTGAAAGCATAAAATCAGTCGTGATAAAAGCATCAGGTAATACAAATCTTTCTACACTAGAATGTGATATATCTCTTTCATGCCACAATGCTACATTTTCTAAAGCAGGTGTTACATAAGCTCTTATCATCCTGCAAAGACCGGTAATATTTTCACTCAAAACAGGATTTCTTTTATGAGGCATAGCTGAACTTCCTTTTTGTCCTTGAGAAAAATATTCTTCAGCTTCATATACTTCTGTTCTTTGAAAATGGCGGATAGCAACAGCAATTTGCTCACAACTTGAAGCTAAAATAGCTAAAGCCGAGATAACTTGTGCGTAACGATCTCTTTGTATAACTTGGTTTGAAACTGGTGCTGGTTTAAGATCTAAATTTTTACAAACTTCTTCTTCAAATTCAAGTGGAGCATGAGCAAAATTTCCCATAGCACCGCTGATTTTTCCATAGCTAATCACTTCTTTTGCATGAATAATTAAATCTTTTGCATGAACTAGCGAATCATACCAAATAGCCAAAACTAAACCAAAAGTTATAGGCTCTCCATGAATTCCATGACTTCTTCCCACCATTAAGGTATTTTTATGCTCATATGCTCTTGTTTTAATCGCTGCTAAAACTTGATCTAAATCTTGCAAGATTAGTTCCAAACTATCTTTAATCTGCAAAGCAACTGCAGTATCAATACAATCTGAACTTGTCATTGCATAATGTACAAAACGACTTTCCTCACCTAAGCTTTCACTTACACTAGTTAAAAAAGCGATAACATCATGTTTGGTAGTTTTTTCTATTTCATCTATTCTTGCTATATCAAATTTTGCATTTTTTATAATTTTTTCACAATCATCGTCTTTAATAAGACCAAGTTTATTCCATGCTTTCACAGCAGCTAATTCTACTTTTAGCCATGCATCATATTTTGCTTGCATGTCCCATTTTTTAGCCATGATTTCTCTACTATATCTTTCAACCATTTTCAAGACCTTTTTTTATATAATTTTTTATGAAAAAATAGCTTGAATTTTATTATAAATTACCTAAGAAAGTTATTAAATGGCATATATAAAAAAGAAACTAGCAAATAATGGAAAAAAGGCATTTAGACTACTTATGGATGAGTTGAAAATTTCTATGCGTGAAGCACAAAAACTCATTGATAAAAAAAGATTATTTTGTGATGGAAATTTGGTAGAAGAAAAAAATAAATTTTTAAATGGTTTAGTAGAATTAATCATATATGAAAACAACCCCAAAGGATTAGAAATAGTTTTTGAAAATGAAGATTTTGCCATCGTAGAAAAACCAAGTGGAGTGCTAACTCATCCTAATGGGCGCAATTGTACTTATAGTCTTTGTGATGAAATTTGGCATTTATGGGGTGAAAAAGCTTGCGTAGCTCATAGACTAGATAAAGAAACAAGCGGACTTTTACTCATAGCAAAACATAAAAATACACAAATTGAGTTAAAAACTATGTTTGAAAAAAGATTAGTGCAAAAAAGCTATCTCGCTCTAGTAAAAGGAAAAACTAAAAAAGAATTTATAGTAGATAAAAGTATGGATTTGGCTAAAGACTATGATACAGTAAAAACTAGGATGCATATTTGTGAAAATGGCAAAGAAGCTTTAACACAATTTTATACTTTAGAATATTTTGAAAATTTAGATGCTAGTTTAGTTTTAGCTAAACCTCTAACAGGAAGACAACACCAAATAAGATTACATTTGTTTCATGTGAAACATAAAATTTTAGGTGAACCTTTATATGGTTTAGAAAAAACACAAATAGAGCAAATATTAGATGGAAAAATGAGCGATATCGAAAGAGCTCACATCACAGGTGCTAAAAGATTGCTTTTGCATTCTTTTAGCTTAGAATTTACATATAAAAATCAAAAATTTTTGATACAATCTCAAAAAAACATAAAGGATGAATTTTTGAAAAATCTACCTTAATCTTTTTCTAACTTTAAAACTTTATCAGTTTGGACTGCAACTGCAATTTGCTTAGCTGGCTCACCATAATCTCTACAATAATCACAAGATTTATAAAAATCTTGAGAATAAAATTCAAAAAATCTTTCTTTAGAATCCTCTAAATTTAAAAAATCACCATTAAATTCTTCAAGTCCTTTTAAGCGTGACAAGGAACTTGATATAGGACAAACAAAAATAGCTCCTTTAGGTGCTAATTGTTTATTTTCTAAGCCCTCAGATGTCATCAAACTTACACATGGCATTTGACAATTACGATAATTTTTGATTATATCTTCTTTACTTCTACCGCGTTTATAAATTTTTTCAGGATCACTCCAAGTAGAATTTTCGCCACTAGAGTCCATAGAAAATGGAATTTTATTTTCTTTTAATTTTCTTAGAATACTTTCTTGTTTTAGTGGAATTTTTAAATTTGGCGATCTTTTGTAGTCTGAAATTGTAATTTTTCTAACCTTATTAGATTTTTTTAACTTTTTCATCAATTCATCTTTAAAATCAATAGTTGCATTAGTAACTAAAGAAAAAGTTAGTATTTTCTTTTGAGCATCTAAATAATCAATCAATTGTGGTAAATCTTTAAACAACAGGGGTTCTTCGCCTATAATTCTAACTCTTGCAATAGAATCTACTTTAGATAAAAGTAGATCTAATGATTCCATAATGCCCTCTAAAGTACAGGTATATTGATTTGATGGTAAAAAATACTACATCAAATTATTACATGATTCACAACGCAAAGTACATCTTGTAGTTAAAACTAATTCTAAATAAGGAATATCCACCTTACCTTCTAAAACCCTCTTTTCGAAGTATTTTTTCAAATAAAATTTTTTCATCAAAGCAGCATAAGGAACTTTAAAAATTCTAGCAATTCCTCTTTTACCATTTAAATGAGAAAAATACCAAGAAATATTTGGCCTTATATATCTATTTTGAATAATTGGTTTTCTAACAATTGTTTTTTATCTATCATTATTTTTTCCTTCATTTTTTAATACATAAATAATTCCACCAAGTCCTATGATTACCACTATGCTTATAAAAATAAGTTGGACTATATCTAAAAAAGTCATTGTTTACTCTGCCTTTCTTTAAGCTGCCCGCATGCAGCTGAAATATCAAGTCCCTTGCTTTCTCTTATCGTACAAGTAACACCTTTTGCACTTAAATAATCTTGAAATTTAACCGCATTTTCAACACTTGGTCTTTTATATAAACTTCCTTCGTGTGGATTAAAAAGTATTAAATTCACTTTGGCTTTTATACCATTTAAGAGCTTGACTAGTTCTTTTGCATGTTCTATTTTATCATTTATACCATCGATTAAAAGGTATTCAAACATTACTCTTTTACGCTGATCTATAGGAAAATTTCTCACCGCTTCCATAATGCTTGCTATATTATAAGCTTTATTAATAGGCATTAATTCACTTCTAAGTTCATCATTTACAGCATGGAGCGAAATAGCCAAAAGCACACCTAAATTCATTTCTCCAAGCTCTTTAATTTGCTTTGCTAAACCACTTGTGCTTATAGTTTGTCTTCTAGGGCTTATCGCTAAAGCATCATTATCAGCTAAAATTTTAACTGCCTTAGAAACATTTTTAAGATTATCCAAAGGCTCTCCCATACCCATATAGACTATATTAACCCTTCTTTCATAAGGTATGTTGTTATGTTTTTTAATCCATAAAATTTGTCCTACTATTTCTCCTGCAGTCAAATTTCTTTTCAAACCGCCTTTAGCAGTCAGACAAAAACTGCACCCACTTTTACACCCCACTTGAGAGGAAACACAAATAGTATATCTTGCATGTTTGATGATTTTTCCATTTTCATCTACAAGCTCTTCTTTCATAGGTAGCAAAACAGCTTCTATTTTTTTACCATCTAAAAGCTCAAAAAGATATTTTATACTACCATCTTTGCTTTTTTCATCTTTCACACATTTTAAAGGTGAAAAATGAAAATTTTCTTGTAAATACACTCTAAAGTCTTTTGGCAAAGATGACATTTGTAAAAAATCGTCTGCATATTTTTTATATAACCATTCAAAAATTTGCTTTGCTCTAAATTTTGGCTGGACTAAATTTTCTAATTCTTCTTTAGTAAAATCTAATATATTTTTTAATTCACTCAATTTTTTTCCTATATAAGTTTCTTATCTAACAAAAAATCTTTTAATAATTCTTTTGCTTCTTGATGATTTTTTAAAAAATCCTCATGTGCAAATTCATTACAAAAATTTGTAGCACATAAATAACAAATTCCTTCTATTCCTTGCATTTTTGCACAAGAAAGCACAGTGTATGCCTCCATATTTTCTATATGGACGCCTTTTTTAAAAAATTCTTGAGCAATATTTTCATCTTTGCAAATATAATTTGAAGAATTAATCATAGTTTCATGTGAAACATTTAATCTAATCTCATTTGCTATAGGTGTATAAAAACTATCAAATAAATCTGCGTATTCTAAATTTGCAGCATTAGAACTTTCATAAATGTCTAAAATTTTTCCTTCTTGGTAAATTCCACATGTACCTATAAAAATCACTCTATCTACTTTTACTTGACTTAAAATTTTACCTAGAGAAAAAGCAGAATTAACTAAGCCTACACCTATACTTTGTGCAAATTTAAAATCCTCATTTCCTCCTGCACACACTATAAGATTTTTCAAAAATTAACCTTTATAAAAAATAATTCAAATTTTATCTAATTAGCGCTTAAAATAATGCTATAATTAATATTTTTTAGATAAAATAAATTTATGATAAAAGCAAAAAAACATTTTGGGCAAAATTTTTTATGTGATAAAAGCGTGGTAGATAAAATCATCCAAGCCATACCCAAAGATACTAAAAATATAGTTGAGATTGGGCCTGGCTTAGGTGATTTAACGCAAGAACTTTTGAAAATTCCACAAGCTCATATTAGAGCTTATGAGATTGATAAAGATTTGATTCCTATTTTAAATAAAAAATTTCAAAATGAGATTGAAGGTGGAAATTTTGAGCTTATTCATCAAAATGCAAGTGATGCTTTTGATCAAGGAAGTTTAAGCGATAAAGAGTACTTTTTAGTAGCAAATTTACCATATTATATTGCTACAAATTTGATTTTAAAAGCCCTAGAAGATCAAAATTGCCTTGGGCTTATAGTAATGGTGCAAAAAGAAGTGGCACAGAAATTTTGTGCGAATGAAAAAGAAAGTAATTTTTCGGCCTTAGGGGTGCTTTGTGCATTAATATGCCAAAGACAAATGCTTTTTGATATACAACCACAAAGCTTTAATCCTCCACCAAAAGTTACTTCAGCTGTAATGAAGTTAATAAAAACTACTCATTATCAGCAAAAATGTGAAAATATAGAAGCTTTTAAAGAATTTCTTAGAGCTTGTTTTCAAAATCCTAGAAAACAACTCTTATCTAATTTTAAAAATAAAAAAGAAAAAATTCTAAAAGCATTTGAAGCACTAAACATCTCTTCTACCTCAAGAGCTCATGAAATTAGCGTTGATTCATACCTTAAAATTTATGACTATTTAAAGGATGACTATGAGCGAAGAAAACAAAACTCAAGAACAAAATAAAACTAAAAGATTTAATAAATTTAGAAACAAAAGAAAAAAAGATTCACAAAATCAAGAGCAAAATAGTGAAATTAAAAATGAAACAAAAGTAGAAAATGCTCAAACTGAAGCTAGCGAAGAAAAAAAGAAAAAGAAAAAAAATAGAAATTTACCATCTAAATTAAGCGGTAATGAAGAATGGCAAATAGAACTTGCTAAAAGCATAGAAGCTAATAAAATCATGCACGAGCTAAGACTTCACCCTTTAAAACACAACAACTCAAGCGAACATAAAATTCGTATTACACCTTTGGGTGGGCTTGGGGAAATCGGTGGAAATATCACTGTTTTTGAAACTAATAATGATGCGATTATAATTGATATAGGTATGAGTTTTCCAGATGGAACCATGCATGGAGTAGATATTATCATACCTGATTTTGACTATGTAAGAAAGATTAAAAACAAAATTCGCGCTATCATCATCACTCATGCTCATGAAGATCATATCGGTGCTGTACCGTATTTTTTCAAAGAATTTCAATTTCCTATCTACGCAACACCTTTAGCACTAGGTATGATTTCAAATAAATTTGAAGAACATGGTTTAAAGGCTGAGCGTAAATGGTTTAGACCTATAACAAAAAGACAAATTTATGAAATAGGCGAGTTTAATTTAGAATGGATTCACATAACCCACTCTATCATCGATGCTTGTGCTTTGGCTATTAAAACTAAAGCAGGAACCATCATACACACTGGCGATTTTAAAATAGATCAAACACCAATTGATGGTTATCCAACGGATTTAAGTCGTTTAGCTCAATATGGCGAAGAAGGTGTGCTTTGTCTTTTAAGTGATAGTACAAACTCATATAAAGAAGGCTATACAAAAAGCGAAAGCTCTGTAGGACCTACTTTTGATCAAATTTTTGCCAAAACTAAAGGCAGGGTAATCATGAGCACCTTTAGCTCTAATATCCACCGTGTATATCAAGCTATTAGTTATGGTTTAAAATATGGCAGAAAAGTGTGCGTTATAGGGCGTTCTATGGAAAGAAATCTCTATACTACTATGGAACTTGGCTATATCAAGCTTGATAGAAAAATTTTCATTGACGCTGATGAAGTAAGCAAATATAAAGATAATGAAGTGCTAATTGTTACCACAGGAAGTCAAGGCGAGACTATGAGTGCTTTATATAGAATGGCAACTGATGAGCATAAATTTATCAAAATCAAACCTAGCGATCAAGTTATCATTTCAGCTAAAGCAATACCAGGTAATGAAGCAAATGTTTCTGCTGTGCTTGATTTTCTTTTAAAAGCAGGAGCTAAAGTAGCTTATCAAGAATTTAGTGAAATTCATGTAAGCGGACATGCTAGTATAGAAGAACAAAAACTCATGCTAACTTTAGTAAAACCTAAATTTTTCTTACCAGTGCATGGAGAGTATAATCATATCAATAAACATAAAGAAACTGCTCTAAAATGTGGTATACCTGAAAGAAATATCTACTTAATGAGTGATGGAGATCAAGTAGAGCTTTGCCAAAAATACATCAAACGCGTAAAAACAGTTAAAACAGGAAAAGTCTTTGTAGATAATCAAATCAACAAACAAATCGCAGATGATGTGGTAATTGATAGACAAAAACTAGCAGATAGCGGTATAGTTGTCATCATCGCCCAGCTTGATAAAGCAAGTAAAACACTAATTAATAAACCAAGAGTATTTAGTTATGGTTTGGTAGCTGATAAACAAGATGGAGCATTCTCAAAAGAAATGAGTGATGTTTTAAGTCAATTTTTCCCAAATGTAAAAGATGAAATTTTAGATAATCCAAAAGTTTTAGAAGCTCAAATTAGACAAGTACTAAGAAAGCATATTTTTAGAAAAATCAAAAAATATCCAACCATAGTACCAACTATTTTTGTGATGTAAAGTAAAATTATGAGAATTAATAAATTCATCTCACACAATAGCAAATATTCTCGCCGTGAGGCTGATGAGCTAATCAAGCAAGGCTTAGTAAAAATCAATAAAAAAACAGCTTTGCTAAATGATAGTGTAAATGCTGAGGATAAAGTTTTTATCAATGGTAAAAAACTCCATAAAAAAACACAATTTTCAGTCATCATTTATCACAAACAAAAAGGCGAAATAGTTAGCAAAAAAGATGATAGAGGCAGAAAAACCATCTATCATACTTTACCAAAACAATTTAGCACTTGGCTTAGCGTAGGAAGACTTGACTTTGCAAGCGAGGGATTACTTTTACTAACTGATTCACCTGTAATAGCAGATGCACTTATGCATAGTGATTTAGAAAGAGAATATTACTTAAAAGTAAAAGGTAATATAGATAAAAATGTCATCGAAGCTATGCAAAATGGCTTAGAAATTCAAAATGAAAAAAAAGGGGCTCACGCCAAAACTAAAATAACCTCAATGAGTTTTGCTCCATTTTTAGGCTTTGAAATTTTTGGTTCAAGCGGAGGCTATACGAAACTAAAAGTAATCATTAATGAAGGTAAAAATAGAGAGTTAAGACGCTTTTTTGGACATTTTGATTTAGAAGTGATGGATCTTAAAAGAGTGGCATTTGGAGCATTAGATCTTGGTATGTTAAAAGCTGGCAAATATCGTTATTTGGAAAATGGCGAGTATGAAAAACTGCGCGATTTTTTAAAAATAAATGATATTAGGTATTAAAATTAATACTTTAAAAATACTTAAATTAATTAAAATTTAATTTTAATTTTGTATAATTAGCAATTTAATTTATATAAAAAAGGAAAATTATGGCAAACCATAAATCTGCTGAAAAAAGAGCAAGACAAACTATCAAAAGAACTGAAAGAAATAGATTTTATAGAACAAGATTAAAAAACATTACAAAAGCGGTTCGTGAAGCAGCGGCAAATAACGATAAAGAAGCTGCACAAAATGCATTAAAAGTAGCTAATAAAAGCATTCACGCTATGGTAAGTCGCGGATTTTTGAAAAAACAAACTGCATCACGCCGTGTTAGCAGATTAGCATTATTGGTAAACAAATTAGCATAATTAATGTTAGCTGATAAACTCAAACCTTTTTTAGCACGCTTTGATGAGTTAAATACTCTTCTTAGTGATGTTAATATCTCTAATGATATTTCTAAAATGACAGCTCTATCTAAAGAGCAAAAAAATTTAGAACCCATAGTAGAAAAAGCAAAAGAATATCTCAAAACCTTAGATGATATAGAAGAAAATAAACTTCTTTTATCTGATCCTGAACTAGGTGAACTTGCAAAAGAAGAACTTAAAAATCTCGAAGTTTTAAAGCCACAACTTGAAGAAAAATTAAAAATTCTTTTATTACCTAAAGATCCAAACGATGATAAGAATATCTTTTTAGAAATTCGTGCAGGTACAGGTGGTGATGAAGCTTCTTTATTTGTTGGAGATTTAGTAAAAGCTTATATACGCTATGCTGAAAATCGTGATTACAAATATGAAATTGTAAGTTCAAGTGAAGGTAGCGTAGGTGGATTTAAAGAAATCATCATTCTTATCAAAGGAAATGGAGCTTATTCAAGGCTAAAATACGAAGGTGGCACGCATAGGGTTCAAAGAGTACCTGAAACAGAATCTCAAGGTAGAGTTCATACTTCAGCTATTACAGTGGCTATTATGCCTGAAGTTGATGATGTTGAAATTCAAATCAATCCAAATGATTTAAAAATCGATGTAATGCGTAGTAGCGGTCATGGTGGTCAAAGCGTAAATACCACAGATAGTGCTGTAAGAATCACTCACATTCCAACAGGTATAGTTGTAGTAAATCAAGATGGTAAAAGCCAACATAAAAACAAAGAAAGTGCCATGAAAGTCTTAAAGGCAAGACTTTTTGAAATGCAAGAACAAGAACGCTTAGCTAAAGAAAGCCAAGCAAGAAAATCACAAGTTGGAAGTGGTGATAGAAGCGAACGCATACGCACTTATAATTTCCCTCAAAATAGAATTAGTGATCATAGAATAAATCTTACTTTATATAGACTTGATGCGATTTTAGAAGGTGGACTTTTTGATGAAATCATCGAGCCATTAATCGCTTATTATCAAGCAGAGGCTTTAAAACAAGAAAATTTATAATTCTTGTTTTAATTATTGCTTGCTAATAAAATTCTATATTGTTCTTTATCAACATTTATCAAAAGCGAAACTAATTTAAAAGCTCTAAATTTTTCCATTACAAAAAGATCTTTACTATCTTTTAAAACTATAGCAACTAAATTTTTCATTACTTTATCAAGCCAAATATTTTTATATTTATCATTTGCTGAATGATATCTTCCAATAGCATTCCAATTAAACCCGTATCGTTGTATAATTTCATAAAGTAATCTTGCTGCTATGTCTATATTTGCACTAACTTTTACAATCTCTTTTTCGCTAACACCATAACGCTTTAAATGAATGCTATTAATTTGCATTAAACCATAATCTCTTGTTTGATTTTTATTTCTACCAATGATATTATGTTCATAAGCTGCATTCTCTGTCAAAGCTATGGCTTTAAGTAATGCCATGGGTATGTTATACTTTCTAGCCGCGATTTTAAAATCTTTATCATATTTATAAAAATTTTCAGGTATATAAGTATCACCTATAAAAATTTTTGTATCAAAAGCAAAAGTAAAATTAAAAAATATTGCTAATAATAAAATCCTTTTTAACATTTTACTCCTTTATAGTACTTATGCTATAGCAAATTTATAAATAAAAATTATGCAAATAAGTTAATAAATTATCTAAGAATTTCTTTTATAGTAAGTTGAGGGGTGATTAATCCTCTAAAATTATTTTTAGAAATACTAGCTATAAAATCAATATTTTCACCAATTTCTGGCTCATAATCAAAGTTAAAAAATAAAGCTTCTAAAGTCTTATTTCCTTGTGTTAAAATAAGTTTTATATGATTTTCATCTTTACCAAGTCTTTTTTTGTTTTTTACAAAAAGCTTATCAAATTTAAAATATGGTCTTGGGTTTTTATGCCCAAAAGGTTCAAAAAATTCCAATATCTCTAAAAGTTCAAAATCAACTTCATTTGGATCAATACTACCTAAAACCTCATCAGTATTGTAAAAATCATCTTTAGGGATATTTTGACAAATTTCATAAAGCTTATTTTTAAAAATACCAAATTTTTCAAGCTCGACTAAAACTCCAGCTGCACCTTTATGTCCACCATAGCTTAAAACAAATTCTTTAGCTTGTTCTATAACATTTAAAATATCTATCCTACCCACGCTTCTAACGCTAGCTTTAGCCTTTTGCTCACATTCTGAAAAAACAAAGGCAGGCTTGTTAAAATGCTTTGCTAAACGACTTGCAACTATACCCAAAACACCCTCATGCCAATTTTGGCCATTGACAATAATCACAGGATCATTTTCATCAACTTGTTCTAAACATTGTTTAAAAAGCTCGCGCTCTTCATCTTTACGGCTATTATTATAAGTAATGATTTGTTCTAAATAACCCATAACCTCATTAATATTTTTAGAATGCAAAAATTTATAAGAAATAATCGCATCATCCATTCTACCTGCACTATTAATCAAAGGTGCAATTAAAAAACTAATATTATCAAGCTCAAATTTATCCTTACCAAAATACTGCTTGATAGCTTTAAATGCAACTCGTTTTGAATCATTAATACACTCTATGCCCTTTCTAACTAAGGCTCTATTTAAATCTCTAAGCTCCATCATATCTGCGATAATTGCGATAGATAAAAGCTCTATAAATTTACACATATTATAATTAATCTTACATACTTCTTTTATAGCAGCAACTAAATACCAAGCCACTTGAGCACCACAAATTTCAATATCAGGAAATTCACAATCTTGTTGTTTAGGATTAATAATCGCATAAGCTTTTGGTAAAGTAGCTGGAGGCATATGATGATCGGTAATAATTAAATCAATTCCTTTTTGCAAACAAAGCTCTGCTGCATCAAAAGCTGCTATACCATTATCTACAGTGATGATTAAATCTACCCCATTAAGTTCATTGATGATTTCTTCATTTAGACCATATCCATCTTTAAAACGATTTGGAATTTTTACCACATAGTCATATCCGATATCATCAAAAAATTCAGATAAAATCACACAAGAAATCACCCCATCTACATCATAATCTCCAACAATAGCAAGCTTTTGATTTTTTTCAATCGCTTCTTTAATACGTAAAGCACCCTTATAGACATCTTTTAAACAAGATGGCATAGGTAAATCACAAAGCTTTACATGTGTATCATTGATAAAACGCTGGTGTAAAATTTCTTTTATTTTGGCTTTATTTAGCATGATTTGTTAAAGATGCCTTGATAAAAGAAAAAATAGCCGGATTAACCCTAACTAAGCGTGAAGTAAATTCAGGGTGAAACTGCACTGCTAAGAAAAATGGATGATCTTTAAGCTCTACAGCCTCAACTAAACCTTCATTTTCTCCGCTTATAATAAGCCCATTTTTTTCAAACATTTCTTTATATTTTGGATTAGCTTCATAGCGGTGGCGGTGGCGTTCTTTTACGCTTTTTTGATTATCATAAACCTTACTTAAAAGTGTATTTGGCTTGATATGACACTCATAAGCTCCAAGACGCATAGTTCCACCGAGTGGAGTTTTACTTGTTCTAATTTGCTTTTCTCCACTTGCGTCAATAAATTCATCAATCAAAAAGATGATAGGATTTTTACAATTTGGATTGAATTCATGAGAATTTGCATCTTCTAGTTTTAAAACATTGCGTGCAAATTCCACTAAAGAAAGCTGCATACCCAAACAAATTCCTAAAAATGGAATTTTATTTTCTCTTGCATATTGTATGGCTTTGATTTTTCCTTCTACTCCACGGTAGCCAAAACCACCTGCTACTAAAATCCCATTTACATCTTTAAAGCTTTCTTCGACATTTGCATTTTCTAATTTTTCACTATCGATCCATTTTAAATTTACTCTTGCATCAAGTGCTGCGCCTGCATGGATAATGGCCTCTGTTAAGCTTTTATAGCTTTCTTTTAAATCTACATACTTTCCTACAAAAGCAATGCTAAGTTCATTACTTGGAGCGATGACTCTTTTTACTAAAGAATCCCATTCGTTCATATTTGGCTTTAAATTTTGAAGATCTAATAAACTTGCAATAGAATTTAAAATATCTTGTTTTAAAAAATTTAGTGGAATTTGATAAATACTAGCTGCGTCCACACTTTCTATAACACAGTTTTTTTCAACCCCACATGAAATTGCTATTTTGTCTTTCAACTCTCTATCTAAAGATTTTTCACTTCTGCAAATGATCATATCAGGGCTTATACCTATACGGCGTAATTCTCCCACACTATGTTGAGTTGGTTTTGTTTTAAGTTCTCCTGCTGCTTTGATAAATGGCACTAAAGTCAAGTGAATATTAATAGCATTGTATTTACCCACTTCAAGTTTTAAAGCTCTAATAGCTTCTAAAAATGGTAAGCCTTCTATATCTCCTACCGTGCCACCTATTTCAACAATTAAAATATCTTTATCAACTCCAGCCTTTTTAATACGATCTTTTATCTCATCAACTATATGAGGGATTACTTGTATAGTTTTTCCTAAGTAATCTCCTCTTCTTTCTTTTTCTATAACACTTTGATAAACTCTTCCTGTGGTAAAGTTATTATCCTGAGTTAAATTCTCATTTAAAAATCTCTCATAATGTCCTAAGTCTAAATCTGTCTCAGCTCCATCTTCAGTTACAAAAACTTCCCCATGCTCCAAAGGACTCATCGTGCCAGGATCTACATTAATATAAGGATCTGCTTTTAAAATACTTACTTTTAAACCTGAATTTTTTAAAATCGTAGCTATAGAAGCTGCTGCTATACCTTTTCCTAATGAGCTTAAAACACCACCGGTTACAAAAATATACTTAGTTTGTTTTAATTTCATAAAATAACCTTAATTTCTTTTTTTGAAATTATAACGAATAAAAAATTTTATTTTTATAAACATTTGTGTAAAATTCAATTATTTTTGAAGGAAATTTTCGATGAAAATCACATTATTAAATCATACTCCACTTTCTGTATGCTCTCATGCAACAAGAACATGTTGGCAAAGTTTTGACAAAGGTGATTGTGGTGGTGAGAAAGACAAAGAATTAATCGATCGAGTGGGAAATAAATTCAAACATGCTTCAACCTTAGAGCATTTAAACTATACTTTTTATATACAAGGTATTTCAAGAGCATGCTTACAAGAAGTTGCAAGACACCGCCACACTAGTCCTAGTGTAAAAAGCACAAGATATACTTTAAAAGAACTAAGAAATGAAAGCGAATTTAAAGAAAATGACTTTGAAAATGCTAAAAGATACTTAGTATTAACCGGAAATGAAGTAGTGGATAATGCAAGCATCAAAGCTTTAGAAAATCTGCGTTTGATTTTGCAAAATAGCATTAGTTTAGACATAGCAAAATACTGCTTACCAGAAAGCTATAAAACAGAATTAACTTTAACAATTAATGCAAGAAGTTTGCAAAATTTTATCACTCTAAGAAGCTCAAAATCAGCCCTTTGGGAGATAAGACAACTCGCAAATGCCTTATTTGAAAACTTGCCTGAGGAACATCAATTTATTTTTAAACATTGTGTTTATCAAGAAGAAAATTCCCAAGATTAATTGGGAATTTTTACTTATATTTTTTTAAGAAATTCAGTTTTTAAAACAATCACACCAAATTTATCTACCTTAGCTTCAATTTCAGTGTCTTTGTTTGTAAGCTTAATATTTTTTATAGTCGTGCCACGCTTTAAAGTAGTGCTTGCACCTTTTACTTTCAAATCTTTCACAACACTTACACTATCACCTGCATTAAGCTCAGTTCCATTTGCATCTTTTGGCATATATTCTCCTTAGAATTTATAAGTATATCCTAGATATAAACCATAATTTGTTTGTTTAGGATCGTAAAAGTTTGAACCTACCTTGCTTTGGTAGAAATTTCTTGTATTATAATGAGTTTGCTCGGCTTTAAAACCAAACTCAATTTCATTTGCTTGATTTAACTCATATAAAGCACCGATTTTTGCTCCATAAGTATAACCATCAAAATCTTGAGATAATGATAAAAAGCTTGTTTTTAAAGTAATATCCGTTCTTGCATAGCCACCATATACACCTAAAACAGCTCTTGTTTTTTCAAAGATTTTTGGAGTAAAATCATAACCAAGCAAAAACTTATGTGTAGTAAATTCTCCATCAATTTTTAATCTTGTGGTATTGATTACATCACTAAATTCGCTTGAATAATTATAAGCACCATAAATTCTATGGTTTTCACTAAAACGATAACCAACTCTTAAACCAAAAACAGGAACATTACCTTCTAAATCACCATTAAATTTTTTATTATTTTTAGTATGATCAAGATCAGATTTTACCTTAGTATGAAACCATCCTGCATCAATACCTAATAATATTCCTGAATTTTCATCAGCTAAAGCTAAATTTGAAACCAAAGCAACACTTGCAACTAAACTAAATAATTTTAATTTCATATTTTCCTCCTTAAAATAAGACTTAATATATCCTTTTATTTTTAATAAAAACTTAATTTTGTGGCACTACTAAGTCAGATCTACATTCAATCACAGTATGCACATTACCACGAGGATTAAAATCGCCTACTACTTTTATCCATTTTGGATCAAGTTTTTCTTTTAAAGTATTATAAATTTCATTAATACTTGCTTCATGTGAAACATTTCTATACATAAAGGTATTAATATAAAGTTTGATCGCTTTAAGTTCTACTACTAATTTATTTGGAATGTATTCTAAGTAAATTGTAGCAAAATCAGGATACCCACTACGCGGACAACAACACATAAATTCAGGTAAAGTGATTTTAATCACATAATCATTTTTAGCATCATTTGGCCAAACTTCCATATTTTCTACACTAAATTCTTTGATTTCTTTTTCACCATATCGCATTTATAATCCTTAGTTTGTTTTTAAAACTTTATAATACCACAATATTTTATATTTTATTTTGACAAAATTTAAAAAGCTTATCTTGAAGTGAAAGTAATTTTTCACTTTCATTACTAAGAATTTTTATACACAAACCCTCATAAAAAAGTTGATTTATATCGTCAAATGAAGCTTTTAATTCTTCATAAAACTCATCATATCCAAAAAGATAAATACTCAAATAATGCGTATGATTTGCAAAAAAATTTAAATCATTTTCTTTCATATAAGAAGGATTGATTTTAATTTTATCATTTAAAATTAAAGTATCATTTCTATAAATTTGAGTTAAACTCTCATAATTTTTAAAAACAAATTTTTCATCCATAGCCACTCTACCAAAAATGACAAAATCAACATAAACTAATCTTGAAAAAGAAGCTAGATTAATCTTTGTATTTTGTATAAAATTTGCATTTTCTTGAAGCAAAAGTGGCTTTGGCATATAAAAAAAGCTTGCATTTTCTTCAAGAGTAAAATCAATATTTTTACTCGCAAAAGAATCTTTAGTATCATATACCTTTTCATAACTTTGTGTGAGTATAGCGGTGTTTGTACTTTTCTTACATATGATTTCAAAACTTAAATGATCCTCTTTAAAAATTCCAGCACTAGAGTTTAAAACATATATACTAGTTAATTTTTTATCATAAAAATTCCTCATAAGTTTAAAAGGAGGAGTAAAAAAAGAATTTTTTATGATAGTTTTTTCATTGATAGTATCTAATGTAAGTTTAAAAACACTCTTTTGAGCAAACAAATCAATCCTTTAAAAGTGTGTATTTTTTAATCCAAGTAATGATTTCATCTAAACCTTCTTTAGTTTGAAGATTACTCATGATAAAAGGTCTATCTCCACGCATTTTTAAAGTATCTTCTTGCATGATTTTTAAAGAAGCATTCACATAAGGAGCTAAGTCTATTTTATTGATAATCATTAAATCAGATCTACAAATAGCAGGACCACCTTTGCGTGGAATTTTTTCTCCTTGAGCAACATCTATAACAAAGATAAAAAAATCCACAAGTTCAGGTGAAAAAGTCATTGATAAATTATCTCCACCACTTTCTATAAAAATAAGATCTAAATCACTAAAACGCTCTTGTAAAAGTTCAACAGCTTCAAGATTACAAGAAGCATCTTCTCTAATGGCTGTATGAGGACAACCTCCAGTTTGCACTCCAATGATTCTTTCTTTTTCAAGAACGCCTTGTTCGATTAAAAAATTTGCATCTTCATTTGTATAAATATCATTCGTAATTACAGCCAAAGAAAGCTCATCTTTTAAAGTTTGACATAAATTTAATACTAAAGCTGTTTTACCACTACCTACAGGACCACCTATGCCTATTTTAACCATTATAACCCTTTTAAGAAATATAAATTTTAAATGCTAAATTTTGGTGTTTTATACCCAAATAATCATTTAAGATATTGTGATTTTCACACCAATCTTTTAAAGTTAAATTTTGTAATTTAGAAAGAACCTTTTGAAAATCTTGCTGTAATTGAAAAAGTAAAATCTGTCCTTCATTTTGTGATAAAGGCACGATTTTTACAAGAATATTAACAAAATTACTCATTAAAGCAAACAAAAAACTTTCATACATAAAATCAAGCTCATTATCTTTACAAAATAAAGCATATACAAAAGGATAAATAGGAGTTTGATTTCCTTTAATGTATTGATTTAATAAAGGATTTGATAATCCATAAAGACTGACATTTTTTACAAAGCGTTTAGCTAGAAAAACATAAGCTTGACTTTGTTCTTTTGCAACTATACTTGATAAAAATTTTCTTTGAAAGACTAGTAAATTTTTTACATCATTTGCATTTTCATAAGCTATTTTCAAAGCTAAAAGTTCAAAATACAAAATATTAGAATAAAGCTGAGTTTTTAAAACTTTTTTAGCATCTTCTATATTTTTTATATAAGCAAAATTCACATAAGATTCTAAACCAAAAGAATGTGAAAAAGCTCCTATAGGAAAAGAAGAATCACTAATTTGTAAAAGTAAAAAATTTAATTTATTCATCTTTATTCTTTAATAAGTTTAAAATTTGGATCAACTTGGATAAAACTTGGCATATCAAGCATATATTTTGGCTCTAAAATTTCCTCACATTTTTCGTATTTTATATTAAATTTTTCTAAAAACCTTATGATAGAGTTTTGCTCTAAAGTAAGAAGTTTATGATCTTTATAAAATAAATTTAAGTGCATATTGCCCACTTGATAACTTATTAAAGCAAGGTTGTATTCATTTTCTATGTGAATTTTTAAAACCTTTTCAGGTTTGATTTTCACTAAAATCAAAAAATCCTCATCATATAAACAATCATTATGATTTAAACCTTTATTATTAGGCATTTTTATAGCGACATCTAGTCCTTTTAAAGTCGTTGTTCTTAATATCTTTTTAAAAGTATCAAACCAACTAAGCTCTAAAAAATCGCATTCTTTGTTTAAATCATAATGCGTTATTTTATTTTGAAGTAAAATCATTAAATCATAAAATATTTTCTAGCTAAAGCTAAAGAATCAACGCTCTTAGAGCTAATAAGCTCACCATTTATTTTTACTTCATAAGTTTGTGGATTTACTTCTATATCTTGAACTTTATCATTAAATTTCAAGTCTTTTTTAGTAATATTTCTACAATTTTTTACTGCAACACATTTTCTTTTTAAACTTAATTTTTCAGGTATATTAGCATCTAAAGAAGCTTTAGAAACAAAATGTAAAGCATTTTCATTTAAATTTGCACCAAACATTTTTTCATAGATAATAGGCTCAGGTGTTGGGATAGAAGCATTAGCATCGCCTATTTTTGCACCTACTATCAAGCCACCTTTTAAAATAAGCTTTGGTTTTACTCCAAAAAATTTAGGTTGCCAAAGTACTAAATCAGCAAATTTTCCTACTTCAATAGAACCAACATAACTATCAATCCCATGTGCAATAGCAGGATTTATAGTATATTTTGCTATATAGCGTTTAATACGAAAATTATCATCTAAATCATTATCTTCTTTCAAAGCACCAAATTCTTTTTTACATTTATCAGCACTTTGCCATGTTCTTAAAATCACCTCACCTACGCGTCCCATAGCTTGAGAATCACTACTCATAATGCTAAAAACACCCATATCATGAAGTTTATCTTCTGCTGCTATAGTTTCAGGACGAATTCTACTATCTGCAAATTCAACATCTTCTTTGATTTTATTATCTAAATGATGACAAACCATAAGCATATCTAAATGTTCATCAATGGTATTTTTAGTAAAAGGCATAGTAGGATTAGTACTTGCAGGTAAAACATTTTCAAAACCTGCCATTTTAATAATATCAGGAGCATGGCCACCACCTGCACCTTCAGTGTGAAAAGTATGAATAACTCTACCATTAATAGCTTTAATCGTATCTTCTACAAAACCTGCTTCATTTAAAGTATCTGTATGGATAGCTACTTGTATATCCATTTCATCAGCTATATTTAAACTAGCATCAATCACACTAGAAGTAGCACCCCAATCTTCATGAATTTTTAAGCCGCATGCACCGGCTATGATTTGCTCTTTTAAAGCATTTTTATTACTTGAATTTCCTTTACCTAAAAAGCCAAAATTCATAGGGTAATTTTGCGTAGCTTTTAACATAGAATGTATATGATAAGCCCCACTTGTGCAAGTTGTAGCATTTGTTCCCTCACTTGGTCCTATGCCACCTCCTATCATAGTAGTAACACCACTATATAAGGCACATTCAATTTGAGTTGGGGAGATAAAATGTATATGAGTATCAATACCACCTGCAGTTACTATTAAACCTTCTGCACCGATAATATCTGTACTTGTGCCTATAACTAAGCTAGGATCAACTCCATCTTGTATATCAGGATTGCCTGCTTTTCCTATACCTACTATATAGCCATTTTTTATCCCAATATCTGCTTTATAAATACCGGTATAATCAACAATCAAAGCATTAGTTAAAACTAAATCCGGAAATTCTCCCTCACTTACACTTTGAGCCATACCATCTCTAATATTTTTACCACCACCAAATTTAACTTCTTCGCCATATAAAGTATAATCTTTTTCTACTCTTAAAATCAAATCTGTATCTGCTAATCTTACTCTATCATTAGTTGTTGGACCATACATATTCACATAGTCTTTTTTGCTAATCTTAATCAAAGAAATCCTTTCTCTTTTGCTTTTGATAAAGCTTTAGTTTTATTTTCATCATTGATAAAATCATCACAAAGATTATTAAAACCTAAAACTTTTTTTAAACCACCAAATTCTATTAAACTTACTGTTTTTTCTTCACCTGGTTCAAATCTCACACTTGTTCCTGAAGCGATATTTAACCTTTTACCATAAGCTTTTTCTCTATCAAAAGACAAAAAGCGATTAACTTCAAAGAAATGAAAATGCGAACCAACTTGTATAGGACGATCACCTTTATTGCTTACTTTAATTTCTATAGAAGTTTTATTTTCATTAAGCACAATAAATTCTGATGATAAAAATATCTCTCCAGCTTTTATTTTATCATCATTTGCTATAGGCTCATGTATAGTAACTAATTTTGTGCCATCTTCAAAAGGAAGTTCTATTTGAATTTCTTCAAGCATACTTGCAACACCATCAATCACATCTTCACTTGTAAGTAAAGTTTTCCCTATGCTCATCAATTCACTCACACTTAAATTTTTTCTTGCAAGTTCCATTAATTCATAACATATATAAGCTAAAGCTTCATTATAATTTAATTTTATTTTTTGCTCTTTTCTATCTTTAGCGATTTTCCCTGCATAATGAAGCATTAATCGTTGCAATTGCTGCTGAGTAAAATGCATTTTAATCCTTATAAATTTTTTAGATATTATATAACTATTTGCTTGCTTTTAAGCAAAAAATTCTATTACATTTTTTAATTCTATTTTATAGTCTTTTTGAATTTCTATAAAAGGAGGATTTAAATTTTCACATTGAGCTTTAAATTTTTGATGATTTAAAATAAGAGTGTTTATTTCTTCTTTTTCACTAAATAAACGCTTTTCTATGACATTTTCATTTTAATAGATTAATTCATAATTTTGCAAAATATATTTTTTTGAAAAAAGAATAAAAAGTATTTTAATATCAGAATAATTTTGAAATTTTTGTAACTTTTTTGGAGTAAAATAAATTCCTTCAATGATTAAATTTTGTTTATTTTCTATACAAGTTTGAATCATACCATCTACAATAGGAAATAAAAAATCAGTTATTTTTTCATCCTCATCTACTCTAAAAGGACAATTTTTCAAGAAGTCTTTGAACAAGCAAGGTCTTTCCACTATGACCTTGCCCTCCAATTAAAAAAATCATTTAAAAATTAAACATCCAAATGTTTAACATCTTTAGCATGAGCTTGTATGTACTCACGGCGTGGTTCTACATCATCACCCATGAAAAGGTTGAAAGTATCATTTGCTCTTTGAGCATCCTCTATGGTGATCTTTAACAAACGACGATTACTTGGATCCATAGTTGTTTCCCAAAGTTGTTCAGGATTCATCTCACCAAGACCTTTATAGCGTTGTATATAAGCACCTTTTTTAGCATTTTTTTCAACTTCATCTAAAATTTCTAAAATATCTTTATCAAATTTTAAGTCTCTATCTTTAATTTTTTGATAAATATAATTTGCCTCTTCATATAAAGGATTAGCAAATAAATCATCATTGATGATAAGCTCTTCTAAACCATTTTCAGTTTGTACATAAACACGAATTTCATTTTCATTGATATATGAATTTAAGATATTGTGATTTTGTTTTTCTAAAAATTCTTTTATGACTTTAAATAATTCTTCATTAGAAGCTTTTATCAAATCAGGATTTTCTATCAAATACCTAATCACTGAAATTACATTAAATCTTTTTTCTAATTCTTTTAAAACACTTCTATAAGCTGCAACGATTTTTAGAAAATCTTTTAAATCGTTTAATCCTATACCCTCATAAGTAGAACTTTCTATACCTGTTTCGATCAAATAATCATTTAAAGCTTTTTCATCTTTTAGATAAATTTCTTTTTTTTGACCTTTTTTATAGCGATATAAAGGTGGTTGAGCTAAATAAATATGTCCATTTGTTACAAGATCATTCATAAAACGGAAGAAAAATGTCAAAAGCAAAGTTTGTATGTGAGAACCATCTACATCAGCATCTGTCATAATGATAATTTTATGATATCTTAGTTTTTCTATATCAAACTCATCACCAATACCACAACCAAAAGCTGTGATCATATTTTGAATTTGTTCACTTTTTAAAATTTTATCTAGTCTTGCTTTTTCAACATTGAGTATTTTACCTCTTAAAGGTAAAATCGCTTGGAAAGTTCTTTCTCTACCTTGTTTTGCAGAACCTCCCGCACTATCACCCTCAACTAAATAAATTTCACTTTCACTTGGATCTTTACTTTGACAATCAGCTAATTTTCCTGGCAAAGTCCCTACACTTGAACTTTCTTTTTTACGGGTTAATTCTCTAGCTTTTTTAGCTGCTTCTCTACCACGAGCTGCCATTAAAGCTTTATTCATGATAGCTTTTGCTTCAATAGGATTTTCTTCAAAATATTTTGTTAAATACTCAAAAGAAGCCTTAGAAACTATAGGTCTAACATAACTTGAACCTAATTTTCCTTTGGTTTGTCCTTCAAATTGCGGCTCAGGTACTTTAACACTTACAACTGCTATCAAACCTTCTCTTACATCATCACCTGTGATTTTAGAGTCTTTCTCTCTAGCACTAGCATTTGCTTCAATGTAATTACTAATAACACGAGTTAAACCCATTCTAAAACCTGCTTCGTGCGTTCCACCATCTGGAGTTTTTATATTATTAACAAAAGAAAGTAAATTTTCACTATAACTATCATTATAAAGCAATGCTACTTCAACATTTACATCTTCTTCATCTACATTGAAAAATATTGCCTTAGTTAGAGCTTGTTTTTTGTTTAAATCTGTAACAAATTGACTTATACCACCTTCAAAATGAAAGCTTTCTGCTTTTCCTACACGATTATCTTTAAAATTTATAGTAATTTTTGGATTTAAATATGCAAGTTCACGAAATCTTTTAGCTAAAATTTCATAATCAAAATCAGTCACTTCAAAAATTTGATCATCTGGCCAAAATTCTATGATTGTTCCTGTTTTTTTACTTTTACCTATGGTTTCAAAATTACTTGTAACTTTACCTTCTGAAAATTCTTGGCGATAAATTTCTCCATCTCTATGCACTGTAGCAACTAATTTTTTTGATAAAGCATTTACAACGCTCACACCAACCCCGTGTAAACCACCTGAAACTTTATAAGTATCTTTATCAAATTTTCCACCTGCATGAAGCACGGTTAAAACTACAGTTAAAGTAGGGATATTTTCAGTAGGGTGAATTCCCACAGGAATTCCTCTACCATTATCACTTACTATACAAGAACCTTCTGTGGTGATTTCTACATTAATCGTATCACAAAAACCTGCCATAGCTTCATCGATAGAATTATCCACTACTTCATAAATCATATGATGAAGACCGCCTATGTTGGTATCACCTATGTACATACCAGGACGTTTTCTAACAGCTTCTAAGCCTTTTAAAACTTTAATATTTCCTGCGCCATAATTTTGATTTTCTTGCATTTATTTTCCTTATAAAATAACTGGCATAATTACTGTTTGTAATTCTTCACTTGAAACTAAAAACGCCATATGAGGTTCATTTATGCTAAGTTTGAATGTTTCACTTTCAATAGAATTTAAAAAATCAGTGATGAATTTATTTTTAATGCAAAGATTAAATTCTTCATCTATGTTTAATTCCATTTCAAGTTCAGTTTTTGCTTCCATATTATCTAAACTAATACCTTCAAATACAAGTTTATCTTTATGGAAATTTAATTTCATTTTTTCAGTAATTACATTGATTTTTTTCAATGCATCCATAAATTCTTCTGTTTTAAAAATAAATTCTTTTGTAATATTTTTTGGAATTACTCTTTCATAATCAGGGAATTTATCATTAATAAGTTTTGTGAAAAACTCAAAATTATCATTTTTTGCAATCAATATATTTTCATCATAATAAATTTCAATTTTTTCAAAAAAGATTTTTTGCATTTCTAAAATAGCTTTTTTAGGGATACAAAGATTAAATTCTTTTTCATTTGTTTTATTTAGTGTAAAAACTGCTAAGCGTTTAGTATCTGTTCCTACAAAGCTAATGTGGGTTGTTTTTATATCAAGTAAAGCACCATTTAAAGAATACTTTGGATTATTTGTATCAACTGCAGGTAGGATTTTTTTCAAAGATCTACTTAAATCACTTGAATCAATATCAAATTTATCTTTTCCTTCAGTGCTTGGGAAATTTGGAAAATCTTCATAATTAAACATAGGAAGTTTATATTTAGTTCCTTTTTGTCTAATAAAAAGGAAATTTTCTATAGTTTCTAAGACCACATCTTCATTATTTAAACTTTTAATGATATCTAAAATACTTTTAGCATTAGCAGTTGCAAAACCTGCACTTTCAACTTTGATTTTTTTGATTTTATAGTTAATACCTATTTCATAGTCACTTGCTCTTATGATTAATTTATCTTCAACTACTTCAAAAAGTAAGTGAGAAGCGATGTTGCTTGAGTCTTTTTTATCTACATAAGAGTTAGTTAAAACTATGGCAGATTCTAAAGTGTTTTTATTAATGCTAATTTTCATTTTTACTTCCTTTGTTTTTTAAATTTATTTTATCATAATAATAAGCAATGTGAAAATGTGAAATGCTTTTTAAAAGCCTTTTTTTATAGAAATTTTACTCATAGAATAAAATTTTTTATTTTTCACTTTTATTCACAGGGTACTTTTTATTTTTGTTAAAATTTTATTTCTTAATTCATCTACTATGGCTTTTAGGTTTTCATTTTCACTCATTAACTCTTGAATTTTTTTAATATTATGTGAAATGGCAGTGTGATCTTTCATATTAAAAAATCTAGCAAGTTGAGGCATAGACATAGTTGTAAGCTCTCTTGCTAAATATATCACAACCCTTCTTGCCATAACGATATTTTGTGTTTTTTTATTTGATTTTATATCATTTGATTTAAGATTATAGCTTTTTGAAACATCAGCAAGTATGTCTTCAACACTAATATTTTCTTTTGTTTCTTTAATGTGATCTTTCATAAAGCTTTTAACGATTTCTAAAGTGATTTCTTGATTAAAAAGCCTTGCTTGGGCATTTAGATTTGTAATCATACCTTCAATTTCTCGGATGTTATCTCCCATTGAAGTAGCGATGTAGCTTATAACTTCAGGTTTGAGATAAATAGCATTAAATTCACATTTTTTCTTGATAATTGCGATTTTTGTATCAAGCTGAGGTGGAGTGATATCTGCGATGATCCCATTTGCAAAACGGCTTTTTAAGCGTTCTGTTATGCCTTTTAACATATTTGGAGGATTATCACTTGTCATGATGATTTGTCCAAATTTTTCTTTTATTTCATTAAAAGTAAAGAAAAATTCTTCTTGAATTTTATCTGTTTTACCTAAAAACTGCACATCATCGATGAGTAAAACATCGCAATTTTTGTATTTTTCATGAAATTTACTCATAGTTTTGTTATTTAAATGCATGGTAAAATCATTGATA
The DNA here is from genome assembly GCF_025772865.1 of Campylobacter sp. CNRCH_2014_2452. Lineage (NCBI taxonomy): Bacteria > Pseudomonadati > Campylobacterota > Epsilonproteobacteria > Campylobacterales > Campylobacteraceae > Campylobacter > Campylobacter sp. CNRCH_2014_2452. The sequence continues at coordinate 40,204 of NZ_JAKMSX010000005.1, read as the reverse complement.
AAATTATCACTTGTAGCATAAATAACCTTATATCCATTATCTAAGCACACATTTCCGACAGCTTGAAGCAAGTGAGTTTTTCCAAGTCCTGTAGGGCCATAGATAAAGATAGGGTTGTATAATTTTCCAAGTTTGCTTTTATCGGTAATAGCTTTGCAAGTTGCATAGGCAAATTGATTAGAATCTCCTACAACAAAGCTTTCAAAAGTAAAAGAAGGATTTAAAATAGTACTTTGAAATTTAATCTGTGAAATATCTGTAGAAAAATGTTTTTTCTCTATCTTTTGATCATTTGTAATGATTTTAACTTGAGGGTTAATCCCTGTTTTTACTTCATAAAAATAAGCTAGTTTTTGTGCGTATTTTGTTTGTATAAATTTAGCTAAAAAATGATTTGGTGCGATAAATACTAAGATATTATTTTTACTTAATTTTTCACTAAATTGTAAGTGAGAAATGTAAGTATTGTATTCGTTATTGCTAATTTCAGTTTTAAATTCAAATAAAAAATCTTTTATATTCATTATTATTCTTATAAATTATGATGTAAAACTTGAAATTCTAGCTTATTTTTTATAAAAAATGGTTAAAATTATTCACATAAAAATTTAAATTTCACATCTATGTGAATAAAAAGGTGAAAAGTTTGAAAGTTTTAGGGATAGATCCTGGTTCTAGATATTGTGGATATGCTATTGTAGAAAGAATAAATAATAAAAATCAACTCATAGAAGCAGGACTTATCAAAATCAAACCCAATGATTTACAGTATCAAATTACAGAATTATGTGAAGGACTTGATCTAATCTTTAAAAATCATCAGTTTGATGAGGTAGCTATAGAAGATATATTTTTTGCTTATAATCCAAAAACGGTTCTAAAACTAGCACAATTTCGTGGAGCTTTGAGTTTAAAAATCTTACAAATTCATGGAGAATTTGCAGAATACACACCTTTACAAGTGAAAAAAACCGTAACAGGTAAAGCAAAAGCTACTAAAGAGCAAGTAGCTTTTATGGTAAAAAGATTACTTGGAATTTCAAAAGACATCAAGCCACTTGATATTACCGATGCTATCGCAGTAGCTTTGACGCATTTAGCAAATTTGAGAGTAAAAAAGTGATTTTACTTTCCATTTCCTATAAAATAAATTTCAACATCATGTAGAAGTTTTTCACATACAGCAGAATCAGTATTTTTTTCTACTACTAGGTTGATATGATTTTTGGTATCTCTAAAACTTCCTGCAGATTTTGAATTTTTTAATTCTAATTTTTGATTATCTTTTAAATATTTAATAGTTATTACAAATTTATGTGCCGCAGTAGCTTCGCCTAGATTTGTTTCTATCAAAACATTCATATTTGATGCTTTTGCTAGGGTTGCTTGAGTTTTGTTAATCACTTCTTTCATTCTTCTATTGAGTTCTAAAATTCTTGAGATGAATTTATTATCTATACTTTCAAATGCTATTTTTAGTTTATTCATAATTTCTTGATTAGTAGGTTTATCAGGTGCTACATAAACCATATAAAGTCCATTTTTAATATCTACTTTAGTGCTTTTAGTATCACGCCCACTACCAAAAACTTTTATATATATAGCATTATCAAGATATACTCTATCTATCATAGGACCATAGATTTCATATTCTCTTTTTCTTACGATTACTTCTCTTGCGGCTACTTGAATTTTTACTGAACAATCATGAATTATAGGTTCCATTTCTTTTTTTATTTCAAGTAGTTCTTTTAGCATATAACATCCTTATTATTTTTTTAGTATTATAGATTATAACAAAAAAATGTTTTTTTCTTTGTTAATTTTAGTTTATATAATTTTTATAACATTCCAAAGTTATTTTAAAAAAAGGAAAAAAATGAAAATTAAAACTATAGTTTCAAGTTTAGTTTTAGCAAGTACTTTATTTGCTGCAAATTCTCATCATGCTCATCATGGAGCTTCTGGAAGTATTTCATCACAAATCATGATGAGTATGCATGAACCTATGATGAAAAATCCTTTAGTACAAAGCAATGACATAGAAAGAGATTTTTTAGCTAATATGATTCCACATCACCAAGGTGCTATTGATTCATCTAAGCTTTTATTAGAACATACTAAAAGTGAAGAGATGAAAAAAATCGCTCAAAATATCATAAAAGCTCAAGAAAAAGAAATCCAAGAATTTCAAGAAATTCTAGATAAAAATCTTTATACAAAAACTCAAATTGATGAAGAAACTTATAAAAAATTCGTTCAAGAAGAAAAAGAGTTAATGCAAAAAATGATGATTTTAATGAGTTCGGTTAAAGAAAGCAAAAACATCAATAAAGACTTTTTAGAAGCGATGATAGCACATCATCAAGGTGCAGTAGATGCTTCAAAACAAATTTTATTTTACTCTAAAGATAAAACTATCACTGATATTGCTAAAAAAATCATCTTAGATCAAGAAAAAGAAATTCAAGAATTTACGAATTTGTTAAAGTATATGTAAAAATAGGTAGTTTGGTAAAACTACCTAGATATCATTTTGCATTTTCATAGATCATATTAAACATTGTATTTGCTATTTTGTCTTTGAAGTCATTATTTTGAGTAAATTGTTTAAAAAGTTCCAAATTTAAATTTAAAAGATCTTGAATTTTGTCTTCTAAAATTTCATCAAATCTAATGCGCGAATTTTGCATACCTGATTTGTTAAAAGTTTCGCGTATTTCTTCATTTTTTGCTATATCATCTTTTATATCATATAAGATTTTAGCTATTTTGTCGCTTTCGTTAAAGTCTATATTTGCGTATTTGTTGTTAAAATCTTTAATGATGTTTGAAAGCTCTTCTAATTCAGCTTCGGCACTTTTACTCGAACCATCTGCAAAAGAAGGTTTTAGCTCTCCATTTCCTTGCAAAATGATATCTTGTGTTTTATCAAGTTGTAAGCGATAACTATCAAAATCCACATTATCTAAAATTCCTTTAGCTAAATCCTCTGGTTTAGGTAAGATAATCTTACTAGTAAGTTTTTTAAGTAGTATATAAAGCTTTTCAAGTTCTATATCTTCATAGGGTAATATTTGAGCTAAAAAAGAATACTCTTTAAGATAAGTCCTTGCTTTATTATAAAAATCTAATTTTTCATCATCACTTTTTTGATCAAATCTAGTTAACATTGTGTCTAATTTTGAATGAATGACATTTTCTTTTTCATTTTTTAAAATGGCATTTGTAAAATCATCTATTTCTTCTTGGGTGTAAATTTCATATTCATTTAGATTTGCTTTTAAATCAAAAATTCTATTATCATCTGTAGCTTCACTTAAGTAAGTTTGCTCATAAAATACACTAAAAGATTTTGCTATATCTTCATGGGTGTTTGCAAAGTCTAGTACGAAAGTATTTTCTTTGTTTTTGCAAGTTCGGTTTAGTCTTGATAGAGTTTGCACTGCACTTACTCCGCTTAATGCTTTATCTACATACATCGTATGTAATAATGGCTCATCAAATCCGGTTTGGTATTTTTCCGCAACGATTAAAAAACGATACTCATTTTTTTTAAACTCATCTTTTAAAGCATTTTCTGAAAAACCATTCAAACCACTTTCGCTATAAATTTCACCTTCTAAATTTACTTCACCTGAAAAAGCCACTATAGCTTTAAAATGTGGATAATTTTTTCTTAAATACTCTCTAAAAACAAGATAATACTTCACAGCATTTTCTCTTGAGCTTGTTACAACCATAGCTTTTGCTTTGCCATTTATCTTTTTAAAACTATTTTGGAAAAAATGCTCACACATGATTTGTGATTTTTGTTCGATTGTTTTTATATTGTTTTGGACATAAGCTTTTAGTTTTGCGTTTGCTCTTTTTTTATCGTATTTTGGATTGTCATTTGTGCAAGATATGAGTTTATAGTAACTTTTATAAGTTGTATAGCCTTTTAATACATCGAGTATAAAACCTTCTTCTATGGCTTGTTTCATCGAGTAAAGATGAAAAGGGATAAACATTTGTTCTCCATTAACATCACAAGGCATACCAAACATTTCTAAGGTTTTTGGCTTAGGCGTAGCGGTAAATGCAAAATAAGAAGCATTACTTTGGAGTTTTTTATTTTTTATGATTTCTAAAATTTCATCATCTAAATTTTGATTTTCATCATAGCTTTTGCTTCTTATGACTTCAGCCATTTTTTGAGCATTGCTTCCGCTTTGGCTAGAGTGTGCTTCATCGATGATGATAGCAAAAGTTTTGCTTTTTAAGGTTTTGATCTCATCTAAAATGAAAGGAAATTTTTGTATGGTTGTGATGATGATCTTCTTACCTTCTTCTAAAGCATTTTTAAGCTGTTTGCTTCCATGAGTGATGGCTTCGACTAGGTCTTTTGTCTTCTGTGAAAAAGATTTTACATTTTCTCTTATTTGCCTATCAAGCACTTTTCTATCGGTTACTACGATGATAGAATCAAAGATGTTTTTTTCAAGTCTATGTAAGCTTACGAGATTATGTGCAAGCCAAGATATAGAATTACTCTTGCCACTTCCTGCACTATGTTGTATCAAGTAGCGTTGCCCTGTGCCGTTTTCTTTTGCATGGGCGAGTAGTTTTTCTACTACATCAAATTGATGGTATCTAGGAAAGATGATGATTTCTTCGTTTTCCTTTTTCACAACTTGCACAAAATTAAAAAATAAATTAAGCAAAGTATCTTTTTTAAAGATTTTTTCCCATAAATAAGCTGTTTTTATACCATCACTTGGTGGGTTGCCTGCTCCATTTGCTAAGCCTATTTTGCCACTACCATTGTTTAAACCAAGATTAAAAGGCAAAAACGTAGTTGCATCTTGATCTAATTTTGTACTCATATAGCAAAGATCATTATCTAGTGCAAAATGCACTATAGTAAAGCTAAATATAGCTTCTTTTGGGTTTCTGGTTTTTTTATACTGATCTATGCCGTGGAAGACATTTTGTCCGGTGAAATGGCTTTTAAGTTCTATGGTGATAAGGGGCAAGCCATTTAAAAAGATCACCATATCAAGGGAGTTATTATTTTGCGTGCTATAGTGAAGCTGGCGTATGATAGAAAGGGTGTTTTGCTCGTATTTTTTCACGCTTTCTTCGTTTGCACTAGTGTTTGGTTTTGAAAAGGCTAGGTAAATTTTAATGCCTTTGATCTCCACATAGCTTTGTAAGACTTTGACTATGCCTTTGGTTTTAATCTGTGAGAAAATACGATTAAAAAGTTCTTTTTTATAATTTTGCCCACAACGCTTTTTGAGCTCTTCTAATGCTACACTTTGCGTAGCTTGTAAAAAATTCTCAAAAAGCTCTACATCTAAACATAAATTTTTATCGTAATTTTCATTTGTTCTTTTGATATAGGCATGGTTTTCTAACAAATATGATTCTATGAAATTTTCTAAATCTTTCTCTTGGTAGTTAGTCATTGTTAACTCCCTTTATTTTTTCTTGTAATATTTTTATTTTTTCTTCTGATTGTTTTAAATATTCTCGGCATTTTTTTATTTTATCCGCAAAGAATATTTTTATTCCTAATATACTACTTAAAGAAGAGAAAATAATACTTATAGCAATCTTCCATATAGGTTCTAGCCATTTATATTGTGAAGCAACAAAATAACTGCATATGCATAGAAGCATAAAAAACACAGTAATTGTAGATATGCGTAAAAATTTGTAAATTTTAAGAGTTTTTTTATTTCTTTCGAACTCTTTTATTTCATATTTAAGTTTTTCACTTCTATAGTTTTTAATTTCGTCATCTTTACTTTTATTGTTTTGTTTCAATTCTTCATTTTCTTTTTGTAGTTTATTATGTTCATTATTTACTTTATTAACTTCATTGGTTAAAGTTTCTATTTCATTTTTCATTGTATTTATTTTTTCTTCTTTAATACTATGTTGCTGGATAAAATAATCCAAATCTACGCCACTCATATTAGAAAGAGAAACTATATTATCTTCATCAATGTCTTCAGGCCTGATATCCAACGATCGAAGATCAACTAAAATTTCTTTAGCTAGTTCTTCATCCATACCTTCTTTTATTTTCTTATCAAGTTGATTATATAAATCAATATTGTGATTATGTAAATTAAGTGCTATAGATATTCTAGCTCTTACCTCAGGTTTAAAAATTAATAGTTTATTATTGTTTTTAGAGAAGTTTCCAAGTTTTAGCCATAAAATATTAGTTAAGTACATTACTTGTATTGCAATAGGAATTTTACTCTTAGAGGTAATTTTTATATATTTTGAAATACTTATATATTTATTTTCATCAGTTAAAAATAAATATTTAGAATTCTCTATAGTTGCCATATTATTTTTTCTTAATATATTTAGTTTATTTAAAAATTCTATTTTTTCATTATCAATTTCAGGCAACTTTTCTTTTATATCACTCGAAACAATGTTAAATTGTTGATTTTTTTCTAAATTAAAATCTACCTCATCAATTTCTTTTTTTAATATAGCATTTTCTCGAAGTTTTTTAAATAATTTTATTTTTTCTTCTATAATTTTTGATGTATCATTGCCGCAACGATTTCTTATTGTTTTTGCTGCATCTTTCTCTTCAATATTTTTATTGTTTATTAAAGCATTGAAGAAATTTTCTATCCGTTGTTCTTCTCTTGAAGTATAATATAAATAAATTACTTTTTTGTTCTTATTGATTTCTATAATTAAATCAAATAATTCATTTATCATCGAATTATAAAAAGTTCCGTTATATCCCATAAAATGAAAAATAATTTCCATGTTTATATAAATACTTAATTTTTCCCATCTTCTATTGTCAAACGTATCTTGATATCTTAATGCATTATATACAATTACACCATTAGATATAATATTTAATAAAGGATTATTCATATTTTTAATAATAAACCTATTAATATCATTTTCATAATTATTAAGTGTATTTCCTAAAAAATAATTAATCAATTCTTTGTTTAATATTTCTTTCTCTTTATCATCTGATAACATACCAGAATCTAAAGATGTATGTAATTGATCGATTAGTGTTTTTTCTTCATGTATAACTTTTCTTAACTCATTTTTTATACATTGAGTGTCACCGATAGCATTACAATTAAAAAATTTTTTAGCATTTGTATCGAATTGTAATTTTTTATTTTTTACCATTACTTTTAATCTTTGTTCTATAACAGCTTTAGGCATATCAAATTCAAATTCATTTTTTAGACATTCATATATTTCAGTGTTGGTAAAATTATTTAGATTTTTATCGCATATTATAAACACAATAAAAGAGTCCAATATTTCAAATAAATCTTTTCCTTGTTGTCGTAAAGAATCAAAAACCGCTAAAGCTGATAATATTTGATATTTTTCTTCCATATTTCTCCTTTTATAAATTAATCCTACCACATACGGCTTGGTTTATGAGTGTGGTTTTGTATTCTTTTATGAGTTTTATTTGTTTTTCGGTTTTTTCTATCAATAAATCTATTTTTTCGCATTTTTCATCTAAGAAATTTGCGATTTGCTCTTGCTCTTTTGGTGGTGGGACAGGCAAAGACATTTTTTTAAAATCTAAATAATCTATACTTTCTCTAATTTCCATAATGCCATAAGCATATATTTTTAAAAATTTTTGTACATTTTTAATTTGAAATAAATAAGAATAATAACTCATTAAATATTTTGGGCTATTTATATAAAAAACCAAATAAATAGGACTAACTAAACCATTATATGCAGAAACTCCTAAAGAACCAATTACGGCATTCATTTTGTTTAATACTAAATCATTAATTCTTGCAATTTTATAGCTTTGTAAATCTTCTTTTGATTTATTACCTATATTGCCTTTTTCTTCATAAGGAACTACACCGATATCTTTAATTAAAGAAAGAATAGTGTGTAACTTCAAATTTGTATTTTGTTCATTTCTTTGATTAAAAACTGCTTTTAATGGTTTAATTTCCCAATGCTCTGGAATTTCCCCAAGCCATTCTATGCCACTATCTTTGAAATTTTTCATTGCATGATCTCTTTTAAAAGATTTTGCACTTCTTTTTCTAGCTTTTCTAATTCGCTGTTTATTTCTTCTAGCTTTCTTGGTGGAGTATAGGTATAAAAGTATTTGTTAAAAAGTATTTCATAACCCACACTGGCACTATCCCAAGCTATCCAAGAATTTTTCACATAGGGTTTTACTTCTGTGTCGTAGTAGCTTTGTATGTTTGTTTTGAGTGGGATTTTTTCAGTGTTGTTGGTTTTGTCACTATCTATGATGATGTTTTCTTCACTTTTTTTGAGTTTTACACCTAAAAAGCTTATGAATTCGTTTCTATCTTCAAAATCTTGTGGGTTTTGCTCTAACTCTTGTAATTTTTCTAAGATTTTGTCTTTGTCTTTGAGTTTTGCAAATTTTTCATCTTCTTTTAAAACTTCTATACTTTTTGGCTTTTCTATGGTGATTTTAATATAGCCAAAGTCTTCATTGTCAAAAATTTTGCAGTCTTTGTTAGGAACATTTTCTAAAAATAAATTTGTGATTTTTTCTATATGTTCTTTTGTCATTTCATTTTGTTTAGAGCCTAAAGACTTTTTCATCTTAGAAAAATACTCTTCGCTTGTAGCGTTTATAAGCTGGACTTTGCCTTTTTTATGTTCTGGCTTTTTGTTGGTGATGATCCATATGAAAGTAGGAATTCCTGTATTGTAAAACATATTTGTAGGTAGAGCGACTATAGCTTCAAGATAGTCTTTTTCTATGATGTGTTTTCTTATGGCTACCATGCCACTATCTGAGTTAAAAAGTGATGAGCCATTATGCACGCTTGCGATGCGAGAGCCTAAAGGGGTATCCGTTTTCATCTTGCTAAGCATATTAAGTAAAAACATCATTTGCCCATCGCTTTTGCTTGTGATACCTACGCTAAATCTTGGGTCATTGCAAGTTGAATTTGAACCTTTCTTTTCTACACCTAGAATTTTTTGATCATTTTCCCAAGACTTGCCATAAGGTGGATTGCTAAGCATGAAATCAAATTTTTTATCTTGTTGATCATTGCTTAAAGTGGAGCCAAATTTTATATGATCTGGATCTTCGCCTTTTATCAGCATATCTGCTTTGCATATGGCGTAGGTTTCGGGGTTGATTTCTTGTCCGTAAAGATAGATGTTTGCTTTTGATTGTATAAGGCCATCAGGATCTGTGATGAATTCTTTTGACTCTGTGAGCATTCCACCGCTTCCGCAAGCATTATCATAAATAAGCCATGTCCCTTTTTTGATCTGTTCTTTTACGGGTAAAAATACAAGGTGGGTCATAAGCTCTATGATCTCTCTTGGAGTAAAATGCTCTCCGGCTTCTTCGTTGTTTTCTTCGTTGAATTTACGAATGAGCTCTTCAAAAACATATCCCATGCCAAGGTTGCTTAAGCCTTTGTGGATAACATTTCCTTTTTCATCTAAGATATCTTCTATGCCAAAATTTACCCTAGGTGAGCAAAATCTCTCTATCACTCCAAAAAGTATGTTTGATTCTTCTAGGGTGTCAAGTTGGTTTTTGAATTTGAATTTTGAGATGATATCTTTGATATTTTCACTAAAACAATCCAAATAATTTTCAAAATTTATTCTGATATTTTTTGGATCATTTAGAAGGGTTTGTAGGCTAAATTTAGAATAATTAGAAAAGCCTAGGTTGTTTCCTTGTTTTCCACCTAGTATAAAATCTAAATTTTCAAATTTATCTTTATAAGTGTTGTAAGTTTCGAGAACTTTATCTTTTGTAGGTTCTAAAACCGCATCTACTCTTCTTATAATCGTCATAGGTAAAATAATATCGCGGTATTTGCCCTTTACATAAACATCACGAAGTAAATCATCTGCCACACTCCATATAAAGTTGATAATGGGTTGGAATTGACTTTGATTCATGATGATTTCCTTTTGTTTTTATTTATAATATATTATATAAAATCATCAATAAAAATCTTATAAACAGTTTTAAAATTTAAGCTATAAATATGAAAAATCGAAAGAAATAAAAAATGGTGGTCCGATTGAGTTTTAACTAATATTTATAAAGGCTTATTTTTAGATATTTGCAGTTTTTTATATTTTTTAAAGAACCCCAAAAAGAACCCTATTTAAAATATAAAAAAGGGGAGGGTCTCATTCCGCCACTATCCCCCTCTAGCAAAATTATATCTTCTTTTTTTAATAAGAATATTAAAATAAGCCAAAATTTCAAAGTAAAGCTATTTGTAGAATTTTTAATGCAGATTAATCAAAGGAGAGGGTCTCATCCCGCCACTATCCTCCTCTGATGAGATTATTATAACTTTTTATCCTGATAATTTAATAAGAAATTTTTTTATTTTTCTTTTTGGTTCTTTTTATTCTCTTTTTAATTTTTATAAAAAGAGAATAAAGCTACATTTTATAGTAGTATTATATTAATTACAATACATACTTTTTAAGTGTTTATGCATTCTGTGATTTATTTATTGATAGTTCTAAATTGCTAACTAATTTAAATCTTTTATTTCATGTTGTAAATCTATGATTTGTGTTTGTAATTTCCAGTAGTCATCGTTAATATTTTTTTCTAGTTTTTGTACTTTATCTTCTTGCATGGTTTCTTGAAAAAGTGGAGAATAAAGTTGAGGATTTGTTTTTATATAATAGTTCAAATCTATTTCTGCTTCTTGTAATATTTCCATAGTAGTTAAACCATTTTCTATTTGTTTTTTTGAATTTGCACTAGATAAAATTTCAATTTCCATTTTTTCCTGTGGTAATACCAAAGTCATTAGATCTGACATTCCTAAAGTTTTGATTGTATTTGGATAATTTTCAGCCCATCTTTCTAATATTTTTAAAGCATAGTGAGAAATTTGTTTATTTATCCATAAATTATAAATTTGATGAAATGATGTTTCATTTAAAATAGATTCTAGTCTTTTTATATTTGGATAATTAAAATTCATAACATTCCTTTTTTGATTTTTATTTAATTACAAGTATAAAATATTTTGTCTTATAAATATAAAAATTAAGATGAAAATTTTAGTAAAAGCAGGATAGCTATTTACTCCAAAAAATGACACCATTTTTTAAGTAAATAACAAAATATTCTCTGCGAGGCTCATAGAAAAAATGATTTTTTGAGATTAATTTTTTTAATTTATGATTTGTAATTTTTATGTATATCTAAAAATATTTTAAATAATTATCTTATGTATTTTTATTATAATTTTACAAAATAAATATCATGATTTTACTCAACAAATGAATAGTAATTTATTAGATAATATTTAAGAAAGGCGTAAAATGGAAAGAAATGAATTGCAAAGCTTACAAGAATTAAAAGAAGAAGAAAAAATAAAAATTTTAGATCGTGCAAGTAATGGTATATTAGAAAAAGAAAATGCAGATTTTCTAATAAAACTTATCGATAATGCAGAAAATAAAACAGAAGTTTTGAAAATATCAGCTCTAGGTATGACTTATAAAAGAACAGGTTTTCATTTTGATGTGCGTTTGGAGAAAAATGAAGGACAAACAATAAGATATTTGAAAAAGAATGAGAATCTTAGTTTTGATCAAGGTGGAATTACTCATAAACTTATAATAGGCGATAATTATCCTGCTCTTTTAAATCTTTTAATTAGCTATAAAAACAAAATTAAAGTAATTTATATAGATCCACCTTATGGAAAAGATGATTTAGGTGCATTTGCACAAACTAATTACAACAATGCAATCACAAGAGATAATTTGCTTTCCATGCTTTATCCAAGATTAATACTAGCAAGACAACTTTTAAAAGATGATGGTGTTATTTTTTGTAGTATCGATGATAGAAATCAAGCTTATGTTAAATGTTTGTTTGATGAAGTTTTTGGGGAGGGAAATTTTTGTGGAAATATTGTTTGGCTTAAAGGTAATGCGCAAAACGACGCAGGAACAATACAGGGAAATCATGAGTATATTTTATGCTACGCCAAAAATATTACAGTTAAGCCTATTTATCAAATAAAGCAAAAAGTAGAAGTTAGAGCTTTTAAAGATGAAAAAATAGATAAATTTTACTACGAAGGCTCTGGGCTTACCACAGGTGGTGCTGGTGGAACTTTAAATGCTAGACCAAATTTAGGGTATAGTATTTATTACAACTCGCAAACTAAAGATTTTTTTGCTAAAAACGATTACGATAAAGAATTAGCAAAAGTTAGTAATAGTGAAGAAGAAGTTTATACAAGTGAATTATCTTTTTTAGAGAAGGGTTATGAGGTAATCCGTCCTCCAAAAAAGGGTGTTGGACTTGGGTGTTGGACTTGGGCGTTGGATAAATTTAATGCTTCTAAAAATGATATACTTATCCGTAAAAATAGTAATGGTTATACTGTTTTGAAAAAAGAATGGTTAAAGTCCAGCCAAGTGAAGAAAAATGAAAAAGGTGAATATTATGCTGTGATAGAAAAAGAAAATCCTCCAAAAAGTTTTATTGATTTTGTTGGCAGCGGAGTAGGAACAAATGTTCTAACTAGTATTATGAGTAATAAAATATTTAATAATCCAAAATCTACAAATTTAATTAACTATCTTATTAAAATTTCCACAGATAACGAATCTATCATTCTAGACTTCTTTGCAGGCAGTGGAACTACAGGACATGCTGTTTTGGAATTAAACAAACAAGATGGTGGTAATAGACAATTTATTTTAGTTACTAATAATGAAATAACAGATTTAAATCCAAATGGAATTGCCCTAGATGTTACTTCAAAGCGTTTAAAAAGAATCATGAGCGGAGAATGTTATGATGAAAGTAAAGATTTTAAATGGTTAGAAAAAAATACTCCTTATGGAGATAGCTTAGAAGTTAGTGAAATTCAAAGTATTGCTTCAAGCGATCATTCAGTTTTTGAAAAAATAGATGAAAAACTTTATGGAAAAGATTTTGAAAATATCCATGATAAAATAGAATGGATATGCAAAGAATTTGAGCTAACTTGCAGAAAAATAGAAGGTGAATGATGAAACAAGAAATTATAGAATTACAAAATGAAACTGTAAATTCCTTGTTTAATTTAGCCATGCAAGGGAAAGAAAATATCACCTTAAAAGCACCCACTGGAAGTGGTAAAACATATATGATGGCAAGCTTGATGAATAAAATGCTAGAAATTGATGATGATTTTATTTTTATAGTTTCTACTCTTTCTAAAGGAAAATTAGCAGGACAAAATTTTGAAAGTTTTGCAAATTTATCTTTAAATACTTTTACAAAATTAAACCCTTTTTACATTAGTAGTGGTGCAGAAAATACAAAAAATACAGAATATAGTCTATATATTGATATAAATCATAATGTGTTTGTTTTGCCTACTTCACAATATACTAAAGCAAGTAGAATTAGTAAAGAAAAAAGCTTATTAGTATTTTTAGAAACTTGCAAAAATCTAGGTAAAAAAATAATTTTAATAAGAGATGAAAGCCATATAGCTACAAATCTGCTAAATGAGTTATCAAATTATTTTACTCAAGTTATTAACTTTTCAGCTACTCCTAAAAACGATCAATTTGATGTTTGTATATCAGAAAACGACGCTGTTAGTGCAAATTTGATTAAAAAAGTAGAATATATAGAAGATGAAGAAGATTTAGAAAGTGGATTAAGCAAAGCTTTATATAAATTTAAAAGCATTAAAGAAGTTTATAATAAAGAAGGGATAGTTCCTGCTTTTATAATACAAATTTCTAATCAAAATAATGCAGAATATGAAATGGAAATCATCAAAAAAGTTTTGAAAGAAAAAGATTTAAAATGGGTATGTTTTGTAGAAAAAGAAAATGGCTATGAAAGTAATAGTAGATTAGAAAAAGTAAAAAATAAAAGCCTGTGGCAAAACTATGTTAAACAAAATGATTTTCCTATTGACGTTGTAATCTTTAAAATGGTTATAACAGAAGGCTTTGATATGCCTAGAGCTTGTATGCTTTATCAAGTTAGAAATTCGCAATCTAAACAACTTGATGAGCAAGTTATTGGGCGTATAAGGCGTAATCCTTGTTTAACATATTTTGAAAAATTAGATAAAAACACTCAAGAAATTTTTAGTACAGCTTATGTTTATGGTATAAAACCTAAAGAAGATCAAAATAAACGCACAATAGTGAAATTAAAGGGCGAAATTAATAAAGGTTTATTTGAAAACGAAATAATTAAAGAATTTGCTCCATTTAAAATCACTGTTCTTAGAGAAGTTGCTTTAGATGATATAGATATATCAGATTGTATTAACAATGATATAGAATACTATAATGAGTCTATTTTTAAAGCTTATAAAAAATTTCAATCTTGTAGTGATAAAGTAAAAGAAAAGCAAAGAGATTTTGTTACAGATTTTAATAAATGGTTTGTGTTTAATGCTAATTTAGATAATATCAGCAATAAAGTAAGTTCTGTTGTTGAAGATTATGAAAAATATGGAGATGTAGTTGAAGTTCAATTAAGAGATGATATTTATAGTTTTTTTGATAGCAATGGAAGTTCAGTTATATTTACTGATTGGATATGGGAAAGTAAAGGGAGTAGATTTCAATTTGATAGTGAAGCTGAAGAGGAGTGGTTTACAATCCTTGCTAATTTAAAAGATATATGTTGCAAAAAAATAAAAATTAATAATGTAGAAGTTTCTTTATTTGGTAAGAATTTCATAGATAAATCAAATATTAAATTTGATTATTATCACACAAGAAAACACACAAGTTATCCCGACTTTATCTTTAAAGATAAGCAAAATAAAATTCATATTTTTGAAGTAAAAAGTGTAAATAAAAGTAGTTCTTCAAATATAGATGAGACTTCATATAAAGAAAAAATTAAAAAGCTAAAAGAAGCTTATATTTATGCAAGTGAAAAAACAGGGTATATTTTTTACCTTCCCGTGAAAATTGGTGATGATTGGAAAATATGGAAATGTGAAAATGGAGTGGTTGAGGAAAATATAACTGAAGAAATGTTTGTTGAATATATGAGAGGTAAAAAGTAGGGTAGGTTATTTTGATTTTTGTTAGCATGTGATAGTTCTTGAGTATGAGCGAATAGTTTTACTTAAAGAACTATCAAATCAAGATTAATTATAATATCTTAAAAATTTTCCTCTTTCCACCTTTTTCTTGTGCTTCATAAAAAATACTCCAATAAATGTTTTTATATTTATCTAGCAGTTTCCATAAAGCATTTCTACCTACTATTTCTACATAATCTTGTTCAATTTTCTTTTTGATTTTACTTGCTAAATCTTGCTGACAAATACCATTTTTGTTTTCATTAAGAATTTCTTTAACGAGATTAAGGGTAATTTGTGTTTTATGATTTTCTGCAAATTCTAAATAATCCACAAATTCAAATTCTAAATTTGATGTGTTTATTTTAAATGCCTGAGATTTTGTAGCAAATCTTCTTTTTTGAGGCTCTAAAAGAATTACAAACTCTTCGTCTGCTTTAATATCTTTTTTATGTAAAAAATATCCTTCATCCACACTATCTAAAAAAGTTGTTGCACCTTTGTAGGCTTTATTATTTTCATCTGGTTTTTGTTTTGGTTGATGATGCAGAAAAATAATAGTAGCTCCATTATCTCTTATTTTTTGCAATTCATCAAAAACCTTAATCATTGTAAAGTCTTTATTAAAATCATCTTGAATAAAATTTCTAATGCTATCAATTACAATTAATGTGTTTTTTAAATCTTTAGCTTTTTTTAAATCTCTAAAAAGACTAAACTTATTTGTATTGTTAGAAAAAAAATAATAAAAATTTGAACTTTTTAAAAATTCACTTCCTTTTCGTTCTTTCAATATTCTTTCATTATTGTCGCCATCAAAATAAAATATACGATCTACTTTGTTATTATCAAGCAGATATTTACTTAAATATAACATAAAATAACTCTTACCACTTCCTGCACTAGCATAAAACATTACTAAAGACTGTTTTACAAGAAAACTATCTATCAACCATTCAAAATCAATGTTTTCTAGTTTTTCTATATTTACTTGCTTGAAATTCTTTTCAAAAACAATATCAAGTAGTAGCTTGTTGCTCTTTATAGAATTCATAAATTCCCTTTGACCATGTTTTTATCTAGCCATATTTCAATCTCACTTCTTTTATATAGAATTGTTTTTCCTAATTTAATAAAAGGCAAGGAGTTAGCTTGATTTTGATTTTTTTGCATACGCATTTTATATTGTTTACTAAGACTAATTCCAAATTCGCATTCTAATTGCTTAGGGGTTAAAAAATTTTTGTTTTTTGGTTCTATAATTTGCATGTATTATCCTTTATATTTTCATAAAATAATAATTTATTTTCTAAAAATTGTCAATAATTATCATTAAATTTTTTTATTTTCTTTAAAATTATTTTATTGTAGAATATATTTTATGAAAACGATAGGTGAAAAATTAAGAGATTTGCGGAATGCTTACGGATTAAGCCAAAGAGAATTTGGAGAAAAAGTAGGTATTACTAAAGGTAGTATCAATTCTTATGAAAACAATGTAAATTCCATTACTCAAGGTGCAAAATGGAAAATTTTGCAAGCAACAGGGATAGGGTTTGAATACTTTGATTCTGATATGACGCTAAGTGAGGCCTTTAAAAAATACAATATAGATATAAGTAAAAAACTTGAATTTAAGAAAATAGAAGAAAGTATTTGTGCTATATGTGATGGAGTTAAAAACTATATAGATGGAAAATATTTAGAAACATTTAATATAAAATCATTATTTTTAAATCATTTATTTGATGGTATGGGATATTTTGATTTGTGTTTTTTAAAAGTAAAACATAATGAATTAGAGCCTTATGCAAAAAATGGTGATATTTTAGTTGTATCAAGTAATAAAAATGCTGAAAATGGAGATAAAATCATCATTAATTACAAAGAAAATATTCTTATAGTTCAATATTTTCATGAGTTTGATAAAATAATACTTAAAACTATGAGTGGAGAAGAAATAAAATTTTATAATAGCGAATTTAGTGATTGTGTAGACATTTTAGCAATTATAAAAGGTAAATTTTATTTTGAAGTATGATTTATTTACTAAAGAGATAGAAATGAATAAAGGGCTTAGAATTCTTAAGCTTTACAATGAGTTAGGAAAGCTTTTATAAGGTAAAGAAGTATTGAATATTTAAAAAAATTATGTTAAACATTCTAAAAATTTGATAATCTAAAAAATTTGATTTTATGGATAATTTTCCTACAGAAAGTAAAAAGAAAATTTTATAATCTGTTTCAAGTTTTGTAATATAAGGTTTTATACTCTTTTTAATGAAATTAAAAAGAGTATAAAAATAATTATGAGAAATAAAATATAATATATTTATATTCCTAAAAATTCTAAATTATTTAAATAATCATCATACCATTGTAAAAGTTTTCTTTTTTGAATGATGGTTGCTTTTTCTCTTTCATAAGAAAATTTTATTTGATTAAGTTCTTTATGTGCTAAAACGCTTTCAATAACTTCTTCGCTAATATTTAATTTTAAGAGCTCTGCCTTATGTTGAGAGCAAATAGTTCTAAATGTAGCTCTAAAACCATGAGAACTAGCTCGCTTGTGCCATTTATTTTTACCTCCTAAATTTTTAATGGCTTTACCTATGCTATCTCTATTAATATGTCCTTGTATGGTTTGTGCAGGAAAAACAAAATCGCTAATTTCTCCGCTAAATAAAAATTGCTCTTTTAATACCTTAATCATTGTTTTTGTAAGTGGAATTTCATGTGCAATTTTTGTTTTTGTTTCATTTGCTGGTATAGTCCAAATTTGTTTTTCAAAATCAATATTAGCCCATTTTACACTAGCAGTGTTAAAAGGTCTATTGATACTAAGAATTTGTAAATACAAAGCCCTTTTTGTTTGTTTTTCCATTCTATTATCTTGCTTTAGATCTTGAATAAATTCTTTTAAATCTTCTGATTGAATTAAGGCAGGGTATCTTGTATCTATATTATGGTTGTTTTGAAATCTTTTAGAGGAAGCAAAGTTATCTTTTAAGCCATCGCTAGGATCAAAATCAATATATCTATCTTTTAAGGCTATTCTAAAAATACCCTGAACATGATTGATTAAACGGTGTATGGTTTCTAACCTACTTGTATAAGGATTATTTGGATTATAAATAGCATTAAATATAGATAATAAATCACTATATTTTATGTTTTTTACATCTAAATTTCCTAAACTTGGCATGAGATATTTTTCTACCATTTGTATAATTTTTTTAACATAGCTATCGCTAAGACATTTTTTTTGTTTTTGATCTATATAAAGAATAAATAAGTTTTTAAACTTATATTTATCATTTCCATTTTTTAGTAACCGTATATCTTTACATTTTTCAAATTCTTTTAAAAACTGAATAGCTTCTTTTCTAGCTTCAGCTACACTATAAATTCCTTCTCTAAATTCTTTAAGTTTTGTGTATTTGTCATTAATTTTAATACTAAAAGTTTTTTGGCCACTAGGATATACAAAAATATAAAGCTCTTTTGGATTACCTACAGCTTTTTTGTATCGTTTATCACTAGGTTTTAAATTTCTAATATCTTTATCTTGTAAGCTTTGTTTTGCTATGTTTGCCATTATTTTCCTTTAAAGAACCCTATTAGGTTTTAAGAACCCTAATAATGATCTTAATTAATTGAAAATAATTATAACACAAAAGAAATTAATTGAAATCAAAGATCATTTAGTTTGTTTATATATAGCATTTTGAAAGCATTTTTTGGAAATTAAAGAAATCGAAAGAAATAAAAAATGGTGGCTCCGATTGGACTTGAACCAACGACCACCACCATGTCAAGGTGGTGCTCTACCAACTGAGCTACGGAACCTTAAAAAACAAAAATTATATAAAAATATTTTTACATTGTGCTTAAAATCACTTTTTAATTTTTTTCATATCATTTAACCATAAATCTAGCTGTGCTTCAAAACCTATACCTTTGCTATGATAAAATTTCAAATCTTTTTCTAGGTATCTTTGCTTAACCCATCCTCCAAAATCATGTGGATAAAGGTAGTTTTTTCTTTGTGGGTTATTATTATCAAGATAAGGAAGTATTTTTAATGCAGGATTATTTTGTACATAATTTAGTGCTTCATTTATAGCAAGATAGCTTGAGTTTGACTTAGGCGAACTTGCTAAAAATACCACACATTGAGCTAAGATGATCCTAGCTTCAGGATAGCCTATGTTTTTTACTGCTATGAGTGTGCTTGTGGCTAGGTTAAGTGCTTGTGGGTTTGCATTTGAGATATCTTCACTTGCAAATATCACTAATCTTCTAGCGATGAAATCCGCACTTTCGCCCCCATCGATCAGCCTCGCAAGATAATACAAACTCGCATCCACATCACTTCCTCTTAAACTTTTTATCATAGAACTAGCTAGTCTATAGTGTGTATCTTTACTTGAAGTGCCATCGCTTAAAACATTTGCTCTTAATTTTTTTAAAGTTTCAAGTGTGATATGAGTGCTATCTAAAGCCAAAGCAAACTCACATAAATTTAAAAAGCTTCTTGCATCATTTGCACTAGAAGTGATTAAAAAGTCTTTAGCATCATCATCGATTTTACATTGGAGTTTTTCTTGCACTTTTGTGGCAAGTTTTTCTAAGTCTTTATACTCTAAACCTTTAAATTCAAAAAGCATACTTCTGCTTCTTATGCCTGAAGTTAAAGTAAAGTAGGGGTTTTCAGTGCTTGCGCCTATGAAAAGGCATTTTTGATTTTCCAAAGGGATTAAAAGCATTTCTTGTTGGGTTTTTGAAAGCCTATGTACCTCATCAATAAATATCAAAGGTTTATATAAAGAATTTTCATAATTACTTAGTATTTTTCTAAGCTCTTCAAGTTTAAAATTCCCTCCATCAAATTCATAAAAATCAAGTTTATACTCATACGCTATTGCTCTTGCAAAAGAAGTCTTCCCGCAACCTGCTGGGCCAAAAAATACACTATGAGGGAGTTTTGAAACTTGTATGAATTTTTTAAAAATTTTTACTAAATTTTCTTGTCCTAAAACCTCATCTAAAGTTTTAGGACGAAAAGTTAAGCTTAAATTTGTCATTGTGGATTTATGGTAAGTCTTTCACCATTAATGATAGTTGTAACATCACTTTTATTAGAATCATCATAGATAAAATCAAGCATATAAGAGCCATTATTATCTACGAAATAAGTATCAAAATTTGCAAAATCAGGCCAAATTTGACTAGGAAGAATTTCTGTGTTTGCATGAAATTGTGATTTTATATTGTTTTCAGTGAAAATAGTTTGTCCATTTGCGTCAAATTTTTTACCTTCTTTTTCAAAACTTAGATTATTTAAGATGATTTGTGGGTTTGCTTTTAAAAACTGACTTGCCAAAAGCATCATAGAAAAAATATCAGTGTTTGAATTTTGCATTAAGCTATCATAAGCTTTTTTAGAAAGATTATTAAAATTCATATCTAAATTAATATTATTTAGCATAAAGTTTTCGTTTGCAAGGTTAAATTTAGCTAAATCTAGTTTTAAAACACTATCATAATCGTTTTGAGTATTTTGAGCTGTTTTTGCAAAAATTTTTAATTTATCAAAGTCAAAAGCAATAGAACTTATAAAACTAGCACTATCAATGCTTATATTTTGCTCACTATTTCTACTAGGACTAAAGATATCATTAAAACTTAATTTTTGTATAGGAAATTCAGAAATTTTGATATTTTTTGCTTCTAATTTTTCTTTATGAGATAGTTGTTCTAATAAAACATAACCTAGATTAAGTTCCATATTTTTTACAAATTCATCAGAACCTATAATCTTAAATGATGTATTATTTAAAACTAAATTTGTATTATTGCGTGTGAAATTAATATCATTTATTTTTGCATTGATGTTAATGTCACCACCTTTGACGCTAACTAAGATTTTAAAGATTTCTTCGTTTGGAAAAATGCCTTTTAAGTCTTCATTTTCATTTAAAATAGAAACGATAGCATTATTACTTGCAAAAAAATTATTGGAAAAATCCACATTCACTTTAAAACTATAAGGTAAATCATTAAGTGTAGCTATAAAACTTCCTTTGGAATTTAAAAGTCCTTTAGTGTAATTAGTATCTTCAACATTATAATATGCTGTATCTTGACTCATTTGTGCAAAGATTTTTTCATTGATTGAGTTAATATAAGAAGCTGAGGTAAAAAACCCTATAACCAGTAAAATTACTACTACAACCCCTGCGATGATTTTTTTCATTCATTTTCCTTAAGTGAAATTTTAAAAATTATATATTTTTATTACTAACTAATGCTTATAAAATTCTCACATTTATACATTACTTAACTTTTTTACTTATAATTGCACTATTTAAAATCAAAGGTAAAAAAATGAAACTTTTTGGAACAGATGGAGTACGCGGTAAAGCGGGGGAGTTTTTGGATTCATTTTTAGCAATGCGTTTGGCTATGGCTGCTGGAATTTATTTTAAAGACAAAGCCCTTACAAACAATATCTTAGTAGGAAAAGATACAAGAAGAAGTGGTTATATGATAGAAAATGCTATCGTTTCAGGACTTACTTCTATAGGTTATAATGTTATAGAAATAGGCCCTATGCCAACACCTGCTATTGCGTTTTTAACTGAAGATATGCGTTGTGATGCAGGGATTATGATATCAGCTTCACACAATCCTTACTATGATAATGGCATTAAATTTTTTGATGCACACGGAAATAAACTTGATGAGCAAGCAGAAGCAAAAATAGAAGAAATTTATTTTAATGATAAACTCATAGAAGAAGCAAGAACAACAAAATCACAAATTGGTCAAGCAAAAAGAATTGATGATGTGATAGGAAGATATATTGTTTCTATAAAAAATTCTTTTCCTAAAGAGCTGACTTTAAAGTCTTTACGCGTTGTGTTAGATGTGGCTCATGGAGCTTCTTATAAGGTAGCACCTACGGTTTTTAAAGAACTTGGTGCAGATGTGATTGTGATCAATGATAAGCCAAATGGTTTAAATATCAATGAAAATTGCGGGGCTTTACATCCTTTAAATTTAGCTTTAGAGGTAAAGAAATTTAGAGCAGATGTGGGTTTTGCTTTTGATGGGGATGCGGATCGTTTGGTTGTTGTGGATGAAAAAGGCGAAGTAGCTCATGGAGATAGTCTTTTGGGTGTTTTAGCTTTATTTTTGAAAAAACAAGGCAAGTTAAAATCAAGTGTAGTTAGCACTATAATGAGCAATGGTGCTTTAAAAGAGTTTTTAACTAAACATAAAATCACACATGAAACTTGCAATGTAGGCGATAAATATGTACTTGAAAAACTCAAAGAATGCGGTGGAAATTTTGGTGGTGAGCAGAGTGGGCATATTATCTTTAGTGACTATGCAAAAACTGGAGATGGTTTGGTAGCTGCTTTACAATTTAGTGCTTTAATGCTAAGTGAAGCAAAAAGTGCAAGTGAAATTTTAAATCAAGTTAAACCTTACCCACAGCTTTTGCATAATCTTAAAATTTCAGAGAAAAAAGACTTAAGCAAGCTTGCAGGCTTAGAAGAATTGAAAAAAGATTTAGAAAAAAAAGGAATTGCTAGTTTGTTTAGGTATTCAGGTACAGAAAATTTAATACGCTTATTACTTGAAGCAAAAGATATTAAGCTTTTAGAAAAAGAAATGAAAGCTGTTGAAAGCTTTTTTATGAAAGCATTGAATGCTTAAAATTTTATCTTTAAAATTTTGGCTTGTTTTTGCTTTAGTTTTTATACTAGATCAAGTAAGTAAGTATTTGTTTTTGCAAGGGCTTGAGTATAAGGGTGAAATTTTTGATTTAGTTTTAACCTATAATACCGGTGTAGCCTTTTCAATGTTTGCATTTTTAGGAGAGTATTTAAAATACATACAACTTGTTTTTATTTTGGCTTTGTTTGTGTATTTGCTTTATCAAAAAGAATTTTTTAAAACACATTTGATCGCTTTTGCTATTATGCTATCTGCTGGGTGTTCAAATTTACTTGATCGCTTTGTGCATATAGGTGTGGTAGATTTTGTATTTTGGCATAAGTGGTTTGAATTTGCTGTGTTTAATTTAGCTGATGTGATGATAAACATTAGTGTAGCTTTGATTTTAATAAAAGAAATTTTTAATAAAAAAGGAGAAAAATGTTAGATTTTTTAACTGACTGGTATTTGTGGATTAAAATGGTGCATTATTTAGCTTTTGTTTCTTGGATGGCTGGATTGTTTTATTTACCAAGACTTTTTGTCTATCATACAGAGCATAAAGATAATAAAGGCTTTGTAGAAGTGGTAAAAATTCAAGAAAGAAAATTGTATTTTTATATCCAAACTCCTGCGATGATAGTAACTTTAATAAGTGGAAGTTTGATGTTGCATGTAAATAAAGTTTTGATGGTTGGATCAGGATTTATGCATGCTAAATTAACCTGTGCTTTGCTTTTGATTATTTATCATTTGCAAAATTATTATTATTTAAAACAACTTCAAAATGATACTTGCAAAAAGAGTGGGAAATTTTTTAGAGCTTATAATGAAATTCCAACGATATTATTTATAATTATCGCTATTATGATGGTGGTAAGACCATTTTAGTAAAAAGCCTTTAAAGGCTTTTTATCCTTTAAACTCCATACTTTTAAAATCAAGTGGATCAACATTTTCTTGCATGATATTAATGTGTTCTTTATCTTGTAAGCGTTTATTATCTCTAAATACAGCACGCACTAAATCCATACCAGTGTAAAAATCTTTCATTAATACCATAAACAAATAACGCCCAAATTCACTTGTGTATAAAGTATTATTTTCTTTTTTTATAGCCTTGCTTAGCTTAAGACCTAAAAGTTCTATGAAAAGATCTTTTTCTAAATTGCAATCTAAAGTTTTGTTAAATTTATCAATCTCGATTTTACCTGCAAACATTTCAGTTAAAAAGACATATTTGATGATTTCTTTTTTACCAAAATTAGCTTTAGCAATATTTGCATTTTGCTTTTCTTTGATGAGTTTAGAATAATCATTTAAATTAAAAGCATTGATTAAAAGCTCTCCATCTAAAAAGCTAAAAGCCCCACTCCCCACGCCTAAATACTCATGATGGCTACTTACATACTCATCATTAAAGCTACTTTTTTCTAAAGAAAATGACCATGCATTATTTCTTTCATAATCTTTGAAAAAATCTATAATGATTTTATAAAACTCAAATTCATTATCTTTAAAACTTACTCCTAGAGTTTTTGCGATATTATCTTTTGTGAGGTTTGATTTCATTAAAGGATAAGTTGTGATTTGTTGAGGTTTTAAATTTTTGGCTATTTCTAAATCATTGAGTAATTGCTCTTTAGTTTGAGAAGGAAAGTTAAAAATCAAATCAATACTCATAATAGGAAGCACACCTATAGCTTTAGAAAGCTTTTCTTGAAGCTCTTTGCTTGAGCCAAATTTATGATATCTTGCTACTTTTTTTAAAGTATCATCATCAAAACTTTGTATACCACAACTTAAACGATCTATAAGCCCTTTAAACATTTCTAGCTTTTTAGGTTCGATATGATTAGGATCGCTCTCACAAGAAATTTCTTTAATATTAAATAATTTTTTGCAAAGTTCTAAAGTTTTAGCAAGTTCTTCTTCATTAATTAAAGTAGTACCACCACCCACATACATAGAAGTAAAATCAAATCCTTTGTCTTTGATTTGTTTGATTTCTTCTCTTAAGCTTTCAAAATATCTTTTTGCTAAATCTTCACTATAATAATACTTATGAAAACTACAATATGGACAAAAAGTATGGCAAAATGGTATATGAGCATAGAGCATATAAGATTTTTTTGGATTAACTTTTTTTTCTTGTCCTTCTTTTAAAAGTTTCACATCAAAACCATTCTCTAAAGATTTTTGCATGGCTTTATGTGAGTAAGAAAGAGCTAAGTTTTGTAAAAAATTCATATTTTTCCTAAAAATTTCATTTTGTAGTTATTTAAAAAGACTATAATTGTATCATATTTTTACAAAGGCTTTATAATGAAAAATATTTTTATAGCATTTTTTATATTTTTATTAGGGCTTATAAGCGTGTCAAATTCTGCACCTTTAGATGAAATTTTTCAAGATGTTAATGTTTCAGGTAATATGCGTTATCGTTTTGAGCATAATAGCCCAAAAGATAGAGGAAATAATAATTTTAATCAAAGAATTCAAATTCAAATGCATTAACAACTAAGCCTTAAGGCTCAGTTGTTATAAAAGTTTTCTTTTAAGTTTTCTTCCATAGCTTTGATATTTTCTTTTGATTCTTCTTTAGCGTTAAATCCACCACCAAAGGCTTTCATAACATCTACAATGGAATTTGCAAGCTCATAAGATGAGTTAGTGTAAGAAAGTTTAGCATTTAGGTAATTTCTTTGATCTTGTAAAAAATCAGCTAAATTAATCACACCATTTTCATATCTTAAGGTAGAAATTTCATAAATTTTACTTTGAGCTAGAAATAAATTTTTATAATTTTGCTCATTTTCATAATAGCTTTGGCGGTTAAATAAAGCAAGTCTTATTTCTCCAAAGGCTGTTTTTAAGGTGTTTTCATATTGTAAAAAAGCTTCATCTTTGGTAAGTTTTGCGATATTAACATTATTCATAATCTCACCCCAATGAAAAATCGGCATTGCAAAATTTCCAGCTACATTCCAAGTATTACTTCCATGTTTAACTAAAAGATCTAAATCATTACTTTGAAAACCCAAAAGTCCTGTTAAAGAAAGGTTTGGTAAAAATGCAGTTCTGGCTACTCCAACAAGATAGTTTTTTTCTTCTAAAATTTTTAAACTAGCTTGTATATCAGGTCTTTGAAGTAAAATTTCACTACCAATACCTTCAGGTATGCTAAGCTCGTATTGTCCTATTTTTTTATACTCTATGCTATTATAAAGTATATCATCAATATCATTTGAAGTTAAGATTTTTAAAGCTTTAGTATTAGCTTCTTTTTGAATTTTAGCATTTGTGAGTAAAACTCTTGAATTTTCAAGTTCAGCTTTAAATTTGTTAAGCTCATACTCACTAATTACTCCAAGTTTAAAATGCTCTAATTTTAACTCATAAGTTTTTTGATAACTTTGGGTTGTTTCTTCTAAAATTTTTACTTGCTCACTTAAGCTTGCTAGATTAAAATAAGTTTTTACTACATTAGAAATTAAGCTTAATCTTGCACTTTCATAGTCAAACTCACTAGTTTGTAATTTTGCTTTTGAAGCATTATAAGTATCTCTGTATTTACCCCATAAATCTACTTCATAACTTAAATTTAAACCCATATTAAAATCATTGCCATAGACAAATTCATTACTTTTGTTGCTTGGAGCATTGATGCTAGTTTTTGCTCTTGCTCCGCTAGCACTTCCATCTAGTTTAGGAAGCAGATCGCTTCTTGCTATACCTAAAGCCTCATAAGCTTTTTGTAAATTCATATATGCAATTTGCAAGTCGTTATTGTTTTTTAAAGCTTGATCGACTAAGGTGTTTAAATAATTATCATCAAAAGCTTTCCACCATTGTTTGTTAATGCTAATGTTTTGATCTAAGCTTTTAGTGTAATTTACATCTTTAATTTCTAAATTTGGTTTTAAACTGCAAGCTGTTATTAAAAAACAACTTGCAAAAATTATTAACTTACGCATTGATTTTACCTCTTTTTTTATCAAGCCATTTATTAAAACTTTCTAGTAAATAGAAAAATAAAGGTACAAAGAAAATGGCTATAGTAGAAGCTGCTATCATACCACCTATAATACCTGTACCTATCGCATGGCGGCTTGCACTTCCTGCTCCATATGCAAAGAAAAGTGGTAAAATACCACAAATAAATGCCAATGAAGTCATTACAATAGGTCTAAATCTCAATTTTGCTGCACTAATAGAAGCTTCAAAAATACTCTTTCCTTTTTTAAGATGCTCTTCCATAGCAAATTCAACAATCAAAATGGCATTTTTAGCAGAAAGGCCTATTAAAAGTAAAAGTCCCGTTTGAAAATATATATCATTTTCTAATCCTCTAAGCCATACAAAAAGCAAAGAACCAAATACTGCAAAAGGCACAGCCGTAATTACTGCTAAAGGCATGAGCCATCTTTCATATTGTGCTGCTAGAATTAAAAATACAAATAATAGTCCTAGCATAAATGCTATTTGTCCAGCACCGCTACTTGTAACTTCTTGATAAGCTGAACCTGACCAAGCAATAGAATAATCCTCTCCTAAAGTTTCTTTTGCCACTTGTGCAATTGCATCAATGGCTTGTCCTGAAGTATATCCAGGAGCAGGATCACCTTGCACTAAAGCCGATGGAAACATATTAAAGCGTTTTACATCATCAGGACCAACACTTCTTTGTAATGTTAAAACGCTATCTAGAGCTATCATAGAACCATCTTTTGATCTAACAAAGATGTTTTTTAAAGCATTTTGAGTATTTCTAAAATCTCCAATTGCGCTTATATTTACACGATAATTTTTTCCAAGCATAGAAAAATCATTTACATAATAAGTTCCTATGGTGGCATTTAGAGTGCTAAATACATCAGCTAAATTTAAACCATAAAGTTTTACTTTATCGCGATCAATTTCTAGTTTTAATTGCGGAAAATTAGTATCAAGCGTTGTTCTTACATTGTGAAGTTCGGGACGCTTATTTGCTGCTTCAACTAATTTATTTACATCAACTTGAATTTGATCATAACTTTTTCCGCTACGATTTTGTGCATACATCTCAAAACCACCAGTTAAGCTTAAACCTTGGATTGGTGGTGGATTAACAAAGAAAGTTTGAAAATTTGGATTTAAGAAGTATTGTTTGTTATAAGATCCAACTAAATCAAAACTACTAATATCTCTATCATCCCAATTTTTCAAATTAACAAACATTGCGCCAGAATTTTCTTTTAAAGAACCTGTAAAAAGATCATAGCCTATAAGTCCTACCACATTAGTTACATTCTCATTTTTGCGGATTTCTTCTGCCATAGCATCCATTGATTGAGTAGTTCTATTAAGCGAAGATGCTGCGGGTAGATTGACAATAGTTAAAAAGTTTCCTTGATCTTCATTTGGAACAAGTGAATTTGGAACAAGTTTGAAAAGTCCATATAAACCACCCAAAAAGATTATAAAAATTAACATAAAACGCACTGTTCTTTTAAGTATATAAGCCACACCAGCGCCAAAAACTTCGGTAGACCAATCAAAAATATCATTAAATTTTTTCACAAAGTAAAAAGGTTCACCTTCATTTCTTCTTAAAAAAATTGCACATAAAGAAGGAGTTAGTGTTAAAGCTACAAAGCCTGATATAGTAACAGATATTGCTAAGGTTATGGCAAATTGTTTTTGGATTTCTCCCACAAAACCTGATATAAATGAAACGGGTATGAAAACCGCACAAAGTACAAGAACTATAGAAACAACAGGTGCAGCAACTTCATCCATAGCTTTAATAGCTGCTTCTTTTATGCTTATATTTGGATCTTCATGCATAATTCTATCGATATTTTCAACTACTATAATTGCATCATCAACAACAATACCAATAGCCAATACTAAGGCAAAAAGCGTAAGTAGATTGATACTAAAACCTAAGACATATAATCCTGCAAAAGTTCCCAAAATAGAAACAGGAACAGCAATCATTGGTATAATAGTTGAGCGGAAATTTTTTAAGAACAAATACATTACAATTACAACTAAAATTAATGCTTCAAAGAAAGTTTTAACCACTTCTTTAATGGAAGCTTTAATAAATATAGTTGTATCATAAGGTACTTTATAAGTTAATCCTTCAGGGAAATTTTTAGAAAGTTCTTCAAATTTTTTCTGCACTAATTCTGCTGTATTTACAGCATTTGCTCCGGTTTGTAAGAAAATCAAAATAGGAGTAGCGTCATTTCCGTTTAATCTACCTTTAAAAGTATATTCTCTTGATCCTAAAGAAACTTCGGCTACATCTTTAAGTCTTAAAAAAGAGCCATCACTATTTGCTCTTATGATAATATCTTCAAATTCTTTAGTATTTTTTAATCTTCCTTGCATAGTTACTGAATACACATAAGGAGATCTTTCCACCACAGGTTCTTGACCTATCTTACCAGTAGCATATTGAGCATTTTGCTCGCTAACTGCAGCAATAACATCAGTTGCAGTAACTTGATATTTGTTTAACAAATCAGGATTAAGCCAAATTCTCATAGAATAATTTCTTGCACCAATAGCTACGGCATTACCCACACCAGGAACCCTAGCAAGATCATCTAAAATATTTAATGCAGCATAATTATACACTTCGAGTGAATCCATAGAGCCATCAGGAGAATATAAAGTAGCAACTTCTAATATACTTGAACCGGTTTTTCTTACACTAACACCAGTTTTTTTAACATCTTCAGGTAGTTTTGCCATAGCAGCTGAAATTCTATTATTAACATCAACTGTTGCTTGGTCAGGATCTGTACCTATATTAAAATATACACTTAAGCTCATATCTCCTGAAGAGCTTGAAGTTGAATCCATATAAATCATATTTTCAACCCCATTGATTGCATCTTCAAGAGGAATAGCCACCGTTTGAGCCACCGTTTGAGCATCAGCTCCTGAGTAAGTTGCACTTACCTTAACAACGGGTGGAGTTAAGGAAGGATATTGCTCCACGGGTAAAGAATAAAGTCCTATAATACCTGCTAAAGAAATGATAATAGCTACAACAGAAGCAAATACAGGTCTTTCTATAAAGAATTTAGAAAACATTATTTATTCTCCATTACGCTAACACTTGCACCAGGACGGATTTTTTTGAAGTTATTTAAAATCACTTTATCCCCATTTTTTAAGCCCTTATCAATAATTGCTTTATCAGAAGTTTGATAAATAACATTAACAATAGTTTTAACTACTTTTCCATCTACAAGGGTATAAACATAAGTAGCACTATCATCTTGCAAAAGCGCAACTTGAGGAATTTCAAAACCATCTTTTTGAACAAAACCACCAACATGAACATTTGCGAAAGAGCCAGGCATTAAGTTTGAATTGTTGTTATCAAAAATAGCCTTTGCTTTTACTCCACCACTATGAGTATCTATAACGCTATCTACGAAATATAATTTTCCATTGAAAAGTTCTCCACCAACATTAGCTTGCACTTGGATATTTTCTAATTTCCAATTGCCGCTTTGAATATTTTTATTCATATTGATTTTATCTACATCAGAAATATAAAAATCTGCAAAAATTGGGTTAATGTTTGTAATGCGTACAAGTTCAGTAGATGAAGCATTTACATAATCACCCACATCCATTAACGCATCACCTAAAATTCCATCAAAAGGAGCACTTACTATGGTGTATTTTAAGTCTAATCTTGCATTAGCAAGTTTTGCTCTAGCGCTTTCTAGATTAGCTTTTGTGGAGTTAAATTTAGCCAAACTTGCATCAAATTCTTTTTGTGAAATAGCATTTTTTTCTATTAAAATACTATCTCTTTTAAAATTTTTTTCAGCATCATCAAAATTAGCTCTTGCTACCAAAGCTTCTCCATAAGCCATATTTACACTTGCTTGGTATTTGTCAGGTTCTATAAGAAAAAGCTTATCGCCTTTTTTTACAGCTTGACCACTTTTGAAGTATTTTGCTTTGATTTCACCGCTTACTTTAGGTTTGACTACTACATCTAATTCAGTACTTAATCTCGCAGGATAAGTAAATTCTAAAGGTAAATTAGCGCTTTGCATAGTCATAATACTAACAGGTTGAGGAGGGAGTTGTTTAACTTGTGCATTTTTATCATCTGAACATGCTATAAAGATAAGAGAAGCACAAGCTAGAGTTAAAAGTTTTGTTTTCATTTGTTTCCTTAAGTTATTTATTTAGCTAAATAAAAAGTAATTTATATTACAAAATTAATAAATACTATTTTATCAATCTTTAGTTAATTAAAATTAACAAGACCTTGAGTAAAAAGCTTTACGATTTTTTTTGCATGGCTTTGTTGTTCTTTTTTATTCATTGAAACTTTATTTTCAAAAGTGCTTTGTATAAAAAATGTC
Source organism: Campylobacter sp. CNRCH_2014_2452 (assembly GCF_025772865.1). Classification (NCBI taxonomy): domain Bacteria; kingdom Pseudomonadati; phylum Campylobacterota; class Epsilonproteobacteria; order Campylobacterales; family Campylobacteraceae; genus Campylobacter; species Campylobacter sp. CNRCH_2014_2452. Next base: position 8,997 of record NZ_JAKMSX010000005.1, on the reverse strand, counting down.
CCTCTAAGCATAGCGCAAAAAGTATAACTTAAAAATTCAGCATTTTGAGCTAAAATTTCATTTTCTTCTTCAAATCTTTTTCGAAGAACATATTCTACTTCTTTTCTATTGCTTCCTTTAAACCATTTTCCAAAATCAAATTTTTCATTATAAATTTCAGAATACAAAAGTCTTACTATAGCTATAGTTTTGGTGTCGTTAAAAATCCCTAAATAAGCTTTTGCAAATTGATATAAGAATTCTTCTAAATTAGCATCAGGTGAAAGTCGCATATTTTTTTTTAAAATAGCTAAAAAATGATTTTCTGCAAAATCATTTAAAACCGCTTCAAATAAACCTTCTTTACTTTTAAAATGCTCATATACGCAAGAAAAAGATCCACCAGCTTGTTTGATAATATCTTTAAGATTAGTTGCTTCGTAGCCATTTTTTAAAAATGACTCCGCAGCGATTTGTTTGATTTTTTCAAGCCTTGCTTGAGATTTTGAAGAAATTCTTTTTTTCATTTTAGTATTTTTTATGCTCTATGATAGAATTTTTAGGATATACAAAATTGCTCTCGCGTAATATGACAATATTTTTATCATCAAGTGCATAGGCTTTGATGGTTAATGGTATTACAGTGTCTTTTCTATCATTATCGGCTAGTTTTTTAGTAGCTTTTAAAACAACTATATGTTTATCTTTTTCGCCAGCTTTTAGTTTAAAAGATTTTTTAGGTCTAATGATTTCTAAGCCATCTTCAATGCCTTGTAATTTCACATCAAAATAATACTCATGAGTTTTATTATCGGTGTTTTGAAATAAAAATACATAAGCATTACTAATAATTAATTCTCCATCATGGGTTTTTCTGATTTGATAAAGCTCACTAGAACGGTTGATATTTAAAAGCATATTTTCTTTTTTACTTCCCATAAAAACTAAAGCCACAAAAACACCACACAAAACAACTAAATATCCAATAGTTCTAAATCTAAAATATTTTACTTTTTCCCTTGTTTCAATAGCTTTTGCACTAGTCCAATTAATTAAGCTAGGACGATTAAATTTGGCTTGAACTTTTGAACAAGCATCGGCACATTCAAGACAATTAATACACTCAAGTTGCATTCCTTGGCGTATATCTATATGTGTAGGACAAATTTTTACACAGGCCTCACATCCTATACATTCACCTTGTGGTGGCTTTTGATAAAGTTTGGTATGTCCATCATAAATCATACCTCCTCTTTTATCATCATATATTACTTGAACGGTGTTATTATCAAACATTACAGATTGAATTCTTGCATAAGGACATACATAAACACAAAATTTTTCACCCAAATATACTATATCAAAAGTAAAAGCCAAAGAAGCACAAAATAAAATCCCTAAAAGTAATAAATGATCAGCAGGATTTTGAATGTATGTAAAAAAATCTTCAGGTGGTACAAAATACCATAAAAATGCACTCATCATTAACAATGAAAAAAGATAAAAAATCACAATACTTAAAGCTTTTTTGACGAAAAATCCACTGACTTGCTTTTGTTTATTTGCTGTGCTTTTATGAATTTTAAAGATTTTTGTTTGCAAAAGATCTCTATAAATAACTCTAGCAATAGTTTGAGGACAGCTCCAAGCACACCAAATTCTTCCTGCTAAAGTAGTAACAAAAAGTATAGTTAAAAACATACCCATGATAACAAAAGGCATTAAATACAGCTCTTGAGTATCAAAAGCGATAAAAAATAAATTAAGTTTTTTATGATCAAAGCTTAATAAAAAGAAATGATTTCCATTTATTTTTATAAAAGGTAGTGCTATAAAAATAATCATAGAAATGATATAAGCTATATATCTTTTTTTAGTATAGTTTGTGATGTGAGCATTCATTTTATTTTCCTTAGAAATATTTCTTTATATTGTAGTATTAGAAAAATTAAATCAAACTTTGTCTTAATTAATAATTTATATTTAATTTTTATTTATATAATTATTACAAAAATAAGTTTTATTTTCAAGAAAATTATGATATAATCTTTATTTTAAAATTTATTTAAAGAAAGGTGGTGAGGGTCGTGCCAGGAATCAAGGTACATCCTAATGAGTCTTTTGACGAAGCGTATAGAAAATTCAAAAAGCAAGTAGATAGAAATCTAGTTGTTACTGAAGTTCGCGCTAGAAGATTTTTTGAGCCTATGACTGAAATTCGCAAAAAACAAAAAATTTCAGCACGCAAAAAAATGCTTAAAAGACTTTATATGCTTAGACGCTACGAGTCAAGACTCTAATACCAAAAAGCCGAGAAATCGGCTTTCTTCGTTAAAATATTTATGTTTTTTTGGATTATAATTATTCATTTTTTCGGACTTATTTTACCAGGACCTGATTTTTTCTTAGTAAGTTCATATGCATTAAGAGAAGGGGTTAAAAGTGCTTTAAAGGCAAGCTTGGGAGTAAGTTTAGCTGTTAGTATATGGATTATACTTTCTATACTCGGATTAAATGTCGTTTTTCATAAATTCCCATTTTTACAAATTATACTATCAAGTTTTGGAGCATTTTATCTTTTGTATTTATCTTTTAAGATTTACAAGAATACAAAAAATGACAAAATTAAAGTTCAAAAAACTTATATATCTGCATTTTTAAGTGGAATGATTACAAATTTATCTAATCCTAAAGCAATTTTTTATTTCGCCAGTGTTTTTGCAAGTTTTGATTTTACACAAATGCGATGGATGCTGATAGTCTTGATATTTGTTTTGATTTTAGAAACTATAATTTATTTTTCTTTGATTTCTTTATTATTTTCTAAACCATTTATGGTAAGAATTTATCAAAAGAATTTAAAACTTATTGATTATCTAAGTGCTTTTATATTTTTTGCTTTTGCTGTGTTTATTTTAAGTAGTAATTTAATGACTATGATAAACTAAAACAATTAATTTTTATTAATACTTTTTTTGTTAAAATCTTATTAAGTTAAATTTATAAATTTTTATAGGAAAGATTATGAAACATATTAAAACTATACTCAAACTTAGTATGATGAGTGGTATTGCTGCAATTAGCGCAGGTGCTTTAAGTGCATGTAGTAATAATACAAATGATTCTAGCAATAACGCTTTAAGTCAAGCGGCAAATACTCAAGGGGCCTTTGTTATTATTGAAGAAACCGCTCCAAATCAATACAAAATCAAAGATCAATTTCCAAGTGATGAAACTAGGGTGGTCTTAAAACAACTTGATGGAACTGAAAGGGTTTTAAGCAAAGAAGAAATGGATAAATTAATCCAAGAAGAAGCCGCTAAAATAGACAATGGTACTTCAAATTTAACAAATCCAAACAATGCTCAAATGAGTAGCGGTGGGCTTTCTTTAGGTGAGACATTGCTTGCGAGTGCAGCTGGAGCTATTTTGGGAAGTTGGATAGGTTCAAAGCTTTTTAACAATCAAAATTTTGCAAATCAACAAAGAGGAGCATTTTCAAATCAAAGTGCTTATCAAAGAAGTGTAAATAGCTTTAATAAAGCAAGTACAAGTGCTACTTCAGGATCAAATGCAAAAAAATCAGGCTTTTTTGGTGGTGGCTCTAAAGCTACTTCAAGTTCTACAAATTCTTTTGGCTCTTAAAAGGTGAAAAAATGAATTTTTTAAAAGTAAATCCTTTAGAAAAATCTTATTTAGAGCAAATAGGTTTTTCATGGCATACGGATAATGATGGAAGTGATTATTTAGATTCTAATTTAGTTTGTGTAAGGGAAGATGAAGCAAATGCATACTACGAAGCAGTTAATGAGCTTTATGATATGTTTGTAGCTGCTGCACAAGAAGTGATTGATAATGATCGTTTTGACGAGCTTGGAATTCCTTTTAATTTGGTTGATGCGATTAAGATGAGTTGGGAAAATGATGTACATTGGCATTTATATGGTAGGTTTGACTTAGCAGGTGGGCTTGATGGTAAGCCTATAAAACTAATAGAATTTAATGCTGATACTCCAACATCTTTATTTGAAAGTGCTATTTTGCAATGGGCTATTTTAAAGCAAAACAACCTAGATGAAAGCTCGCAATTTAATAATATATATGAAGCTTTAAGAGATAATTTTAAAAGACTTATAACCTTAGAAGAAGATGTAAGTGAATTTGAAAAATATTATGAAGGTTGGAAAATATTGTTTTCTTCAATTGCAGGTAGTGATGAGGATATGATTACAACAAAACTTTTAGCACACATTGCTAGTGAAGCTGGTTTTGAGAGTGAATTTTCTTATATTGATGAGGTAGAATTTTCACCCGAAGGAATTTTTAAAAATGATGTAAATTTTGAGTATTTTTTCAAACTCATTCCTTGGGAAAGTATAGCTATAGAAGAGGGTGAACTTGCTATGCTCTTAACTCAAATTATGCAAAATCAAAAAGCAATTATTTTAAATCCTGCTTATACTTTACTTTTTCAAAGCAAGGGTATAATGAAAATTTTATGGGAGCTTTATCCAAATCATCCTTTATTGCTTGAAACAAGTGATGAGCCTTTAGTGGGTAAAAAATGTGTTAAAAAGCCTGTTTTTGGTAGAGAAGGAGCAAATGTTTCTATTATAGAAGCTAATGGAGATATAAGTTTTGAAACAAGTGGAGATTATCAAAACAATCGTTTTGTGTATCAAGAATTTGCTGAGTTTAATCAAAATGAAAATGATTATTATCAAGCAGGAGTTTTCTTTGCTTATGAGGGTTGTGGTTTAGGTTTTAGAAAAGGTGGTTTGGTGCTTGATAATTATTCTAAATTTGTAGGGCACATTGTTAAAGGATAAAAAATGAAAATAGTATGTTTAGACGCTGCTACTTTAGGTGGAGCTGATTTAACAGCTTTTGAAAGTATTGGGGAATTTATAAGTTATGAACTTACATCTAAAGATGAGGTTATCTCAAGAATATCTGATGCACAAGTTGTGATGATAAATAAAGTCATCATTGATCAAGAAGTTATAGATAACACTAATTTAAAGCTCATTTTGCAGCTTGGCACAGGGGTAAATAATATAGATGTAGCTTATGCAAATTCTAAAGGTATAATAGTAAAAAATGCAGCTGGGTATTCTACCAAAAGTGTTTTAAGTCATACATTTGCTTTGCTTTTTGCTTTTTTAAATCAAATCCCATATTATGATGGATGGACCAAACAAGGGCTTTGGGTAAAAAGCCCAATATTCACTGATTTTAGTAGAACTTTACATACTCTAACAGGAAAAAAACATGGTATTATAGGGCTTGGAGTTATAGGTAAAGAAGTAGCTAAGGCTTCGCAAATATTTGGAGCAAATGTTTGTTATTATTCTACCTCAGGGGTTAATAATGATGATACATATGAGAAAGTAAGCCTTGAAGAGCTTTTAAAAACTTCTGATGTGATAAGTATCCATGCACCTTTAAATGAAAAAACAAAAAATTTATTAAGCAAGAAAGAATTAATGCTTTTAAAAGATGAGGCCATTTTAATTAATGTAGGTCGTGGTGGGATTATTAATGAAGTAGATTTAGCTCAAATTATGGATGAAAAAAATATTAGAGTAGGGCTTGATGTGCTTGAAGTAGAACCTATGGTTGAAAATCATCCTTTGCTTAATATAAAAAATAAAGAAAATTTAATTATCACTCCACATGTTGCATGGGCTAGTGAAGAATCCATACAAAAATTAGTCCAAATCGTATTTAATAATCTTAAGGAGTTTATAGAAAATGGCAAATGAACATAGTTTTGACATTAGTGGGGAAATTGACAAACAAGAGCTAAAAAATGCTTTAGAGCAAGCTAAAAAAGAGCTTGATAGCAGATATGATTTAAAAGGCATTAAAAGTGAAATAGAGCTAAATGAAAAAGAAAGTATTTATAAGCTTACTTGTTCAAGTGAAGCAAAAATTGAAGTGCTAAAAGATATTGTTATTTCAAAACTTATCAAAAGAGGGATTAACCCTAATGGTATTAAAGAGTTAAACAGGGAGAGTGGAGCAAATTTTAGATTGAATTTAAAAGTTAATGATGCTATTGATGCTGATAGTGCTAAGAAGATTAATAAAGCTATAAAAGATAGTAAGCTAAAGGTAACTTCAAGTATTAGAGGCAATGAAATTCGCGTAGTTGGTAAGCAAATTGATGATTTACAAAGCGTGATGAAAATAGTAAAAGAGTTAAATTTAGAACTTAATCTTAGTTTTAAAAACCTTAAATGATAAAGTCACTTCAAATAATTTTTTTGTGTTTTTTGTGCGTTTTTTTAAGCTCTTGTGCTTTAAAAAGCAAAACGCAATCACAAAGTGCTTATATTGTTTTAAAAACCCCTCAATTTAGATTTGCTGATTATGGCTTTTTATATGAGGGAAAAAATTTTACAAGTTTAGAACTTTATAGTGCCTCTAAGGCTTTACTTGAGTTAAAAATCACGGATAAAATTTGCATTAATGGTGTATGTTATGCAAAAACTTTTTTTAATAAAAGATTTTTTAATTATGAATATTATGATGATTTTTTGCAAGATTTAATTTACAAAAAACCTATTTTTTATGGGAAAAATAAGCAAATTACCTCTTGTGGTTTTACTCAAAATATTATAAGCAAAAATTATGATATTTTTTATGAGGTTTGTGATAAAAATATGAGTTTTAGTGACAAAAAATCTAAAATTAAATTTAGCATAAAATCAATATAAAGGAAAATATGAAAGATTTAAAACTTTTTCTTAATGATACTTTTAAAAGCAATATTTATAAAAACTTACAATGCAGTGAAGATGAAATTTTAATTTTAAAGCATTTGTGTAAAAATTATTTACAAGCAAATGTAAGCATTAATGCCTATAATCTTCTTAGTGAAGTTTTTAAAAATGATGAATATGAGTATTTAGATCATTTAAAAGATCTTAAAAATCTTATAGAAAAAGGTTTTATTATTCAAATTTTTTCTGATTTTAAATCGAGTAAAAACTCAAGTTTATTTTTAAATTTGTTACAATGCGAGTTAAGTTTAAGTGAGGTTTTTTTACAAATTTTAGAAAATAAAACTATACAAGATTTTATGCAAGATCAAATTTATGAAGATCATATTGCATATTTAAAAGATGAATTTTTTAAAATCGAGCTATATCAAAGATTGCGTTTTTTTGCTAAAAGCTCTCAAAGTAAGAATATTAAAAAAGATATAGCTATATTTGAAGCATATATTAAAGAGCGTTTAAAAAAGAGTAAAATTTCTAATGTTTTGGCAGATATTTTTAAAGAGTATGCTTTAAACGATAAAGAATGTTTGATATTTATTAGTTTATTAAAAGAAGAGTATTTGCTAAATACTGAAAATTCTTATAGTAGAGATTTTAATTTTTTACTTCATTTAATTAGCGAAGATGATGTTCAAAAACAAGAAAACAAAGTCTTACTAGAAGAAGATTCTAAACTACTTAGTTCAAATCTTTTAGAATATGATGAATTTGTTAATTCTTTGGGTGATATAACTAAGATTTTTTATTTAAGTGATGATATTTTACAAAGAATTATTAATTTTAAAGAACCAAAGAAGAATAAAAAAATTAAACTTCAAAATTTAGTTAAAGAACAAGATATTTTTGAGCTAATTGAGCCAAATATTAATATAGATGATGTTATTATGCCCCAAAGCACTAAAGATCTATTGGAAAGTATATTAAAACAACAAGATAAAAAGGTTTTAGAAAGATTAAATAAATGGGGTATAAAAACAAATAAAAACATAGAAGCTAAGATAATTTTCTATGGTCCTGCTGGCACGGGTAAGACTATGAGTGCGCTAAGTATGGCAAAAGCTATGAAAAAATCTATTTTGAGTTTTGATTGTTCTAAAATTTTAAGCAAATATGTGGGCGAGAGTGAGCAAAATGTAAGAAAAATTTTTGATACTTATAAAGAGCTTTGTCAAACAAGCAAACAAAGTCCTATTTTGCTTTTAAATGAAGCTGATCAATTTTTAAGTACTAGGGTAGAAAGTAGTGGCGGTGCTGATAAAATGCACAATCAAATGCAAAATATTTTTCTAGAACAAATTGAGCGTTTTAGTGGAGTTATTATAGCTACGACTAATTTTTTAGAAAGTTTAGATGTGGCTTTTTCAAGAAGATTTGAATATAAAATAGAATTTAAAAAGCCAAATTACGAACAACGCTTGATGATATGGCAAAAAGCTTTACCTAAAAATGCTAAATTTGATGATAATTTTGATTTAAAAAACCTTGCTTTGTATGAGCTAAGTGGAGCTCAAATTGCTATGGTAGTTAAAAATACAGCTTTGAAAGCAGCTATTTCTAAGGATGGTGTTTTTAAAATGAGTGATTTTTTACATACAATAGAAAAAGAAATAGAATCTTCATTTGATAAAAATAAAATAGTTGGTTTTAAAAATTAAATTCACATAAATTTCACAAGCAGTTAATATCATTTTTTACTTTTATTTAAAGGAGAAAAAATGAAAATAAAATTAATGTTAGCTAGTTTAGTTTGTGCAAGTTCTATGTTTGCAGATATGGTTGTAAGTCCAAATGCTCTACCTCAAAAAGCTCAAGAGTTTTTAAACACTCATTTTAAAGGTGTAAATGTAGGTTATGTAAAACAAGATGTAGATTCTTATGAAGTAAATTTAGTCGATGGGACTGAAATTGACTTTATCATCAATGGAGACTGGAAAGAAGTTGATGGTAAATACAAAAGCATTCCAACAGGATTTATCCCAAAAGAAATTATTGCAAAAGTACAAGCAGTACAACCAAATGCAGCTATTGTAGAAGTAGATAAAAAAATAAATGGCTATAAATTTAGAACAAACAATATGATGGAAATTTATACAGATTTTAAAGGTAATATTTTAGGCCAAAAATTCGACGATTAATAATCACCAACCCCAGCTTAGCAATTAACACTTAAATCTTACATCACTCAAACTAAACCCATTAAGGGTTTAGTTTAATTATTTAAAACTTTTTC
>NZ_JAKMSX010000004.1:0-187834 GCF_025772865.1 Campylobacter sp. CNRCH_2014_2452 | reverse complement strand
ATTATAAAGCTTATAAAAAGTAATTTTTAAGTAAAATTACTTTTTACTTTCAAAAGATTATTATCAAAAAGAGTATTTATGGCAAGCAAACAACTTTCACTCAAACATCTTAGTATGCCTATATTGCTTGAAATGTTTTTAAGATATTTTTCTTTGATTATCAACACCGTTATGGTTTCGCAATATTCTAACTTTTTAGTTGGGGCTATGGGTGCGGGTAATCAAGTAGCAGATTTATTTATCATTATTTTTAGTTTTTTAAGTGTGGGTTGTAGCGTAGTGATTGCTCAAGCTTTAGGGGCTAAAGATTACACTCTAGCAAGAAAGGCAATTCATCAAAGTTTATTTTTAAATGCTTTGCTTGGTTTTGTGTGCGGAAGTTTGATTTTATGGCATGGAGAGTTTTTACTCTATCTTTTACAAATTCCAAATGAGCTTTTAAAGAATAGTGAAATTTACTTGCACATGCTTGGAATTTGTTTGTTTTTTGACGCTATGGGTATAGTTTTGGCTGCTATTATTAGGGTGTATAACATGGCTTATTGGGTTATGTTTACTACCTTATTGATGAATGTTGTGATATTTATAGGAAATTTTTATGTATTACATTTTACCAAACTAGAGCTTTTTGGAGTAGGGCTTAGTAATATACTTGGGCGTTTGGTCGCCTTTGGTATGCTTGTAGCAATACTTAGTTTTAAACTCAAAATTCATCTTAAAATTAAAGAGATGATAAGCCTTGAAAAAGTGGTACTTAAAAAGATTTTTAACATCGGTGGTTTTGCAGCAGGAGAGCATTTGATATGGTTTATACAATATACCATAGCTTTTGCTTTTGTAGCAAGTTTGGGTAAAGAAAATTTAAGCGTTCAAACGATTTATTTTCAAATTTCTTTGCTCATCATGCTAGTAGGGCAAGCTATAAGCGTAGCAAATGAAATTATCATAGGTAAATTAGTCGGTGCAAAATACTTAAATGTGGCCTACAAACATACTTGGATAGCTTTGTATTTTAGCGTGGTTGCAAGTGCTTTTGTGGCTTTACTTAATTATGTTTTGCAAGATTTTACCATGGATATAGTAAAGCTTGAAGAAAGTTTAAAAGAGCTTATGATACCACTTTTTACTCTTTCAATTTTCTTAGAAATCTCAAGAACTTTTAATATAGTCATGGTGAATTCACTAAGAGCAAGTGGTGATGCGAGGTTTCCATTTTTAAGTGGAGTTGTATTTATGCTTGGAGTTTCTTTACCGGTTGGCTATGTGCTTTGTTTTTATGCTGGACTTGGAATTTTAGGAGTTTGGATAGGTTTTTGTGCAGATGAGTTTTTGCGCGGTATAGTAAATTCATATAGATGGAAAAGTAAAAAATGGCAAGGCAAAGCACTAGTATAAAAGGAATTTTAGAATTTAAAGAATTTCGTTTTGCTTTTGAAAAGAAAAAACTTAAATACTTAAGACTTAGGGTAGATAGGGATTTAACTTTCAAGCTTAGCATACCGCTATATTATGAGCAAAGAGATGTTTTAAGATTTTTAGAAAAAAATGAAAGCTGGATTAGAGCCAAAGAAAAAGAACTTTCTTTAAAAAGAGTAGTTTTAGCAAGTGATGAATTGTATTTTTTAGGTAAAAAATACAAGCTAGTTTTTAACGAAAATCATAAAAAAGTTCTTATAAAAAAAGATAAAATTTTTGCAAAAAATCAAAAGTCCTTAGATCTTTTCTTAAGGCGTAGTGCTAGGGTGATTTTTGAGTATTTTATAAAAAAATGGCAATTTATCCACAAGAGAAAAGTGCAAAGAATTTGCATTAAAGACATGATTTCAAGATGGGGTTCTTGCAATCATCAAAAAGCATACATAAACTTAAATTTAAAACTCATGCAAAAACATATAAAAGCTATAGAATATGTGATTTTACATGAACTTATACATTTAATCTACCCACATCATCAAAAAGAATTTTATGATTTTTTATATAAATTTATGCCTGATTATAAAGCAAGAGAAGTTTTTCTAAAAAGTCTTATTTTTTAAGTATATTTTTAAGCTTTCCTTAGAATTAAAATTGTTATATTTATATTTTTAAAAATTTAATTTTAAGGTTTTAAACTTGCTTTTAGAAATTACTTTTGATTATAAATCTAAAAATGATATTTTTGAGTATTTGTTAGCTTATTATGCTAAAGATTATGTGTATGATTATGAGCAAAAAGATGAAAAAATCATCATTAAGATTAAAGGCGAAAAAGATGAAATTCAAGCCTTTTGTTCTAATTTAGAAAATATCAGCCATAGTGTTTTTTTAAACAAATTTGACTTAAAAGTTATAGAAGAAGATTTTACACCTATAAAAAAAGAAAAAGCTTTTACTCAAAGAAGTTTTTTAACAAGACTTAATGCAAATGCTTATACTAATGGCGAGCTTTTAGAAAATGAATGGGGTATTTTTGTAGAAGAAGAATTTAAAATAGAAGAAGAATTTATAAAAATCACTAAAGAAAATTTCTACGATAATTTAAAAAAAGCCTTGGAAAAATTAAAAAACAAAGAAAAAATGCATTTTAAAAGTCCAAAAGGAATATATGCTTTTGAAATTTTTAATGAAGCATTGGATGATTTTTTAATACCTTGTGACCCAAAACATATCAATGCATTTTTTTCTTGCAATAACGAGCAATTTAAAATCTTAGCAGGGGTTGAAAAGCCTCTAATGAAGCTTAAATTTAATGCTATTTTTAGACAAAATCATCAATTAAATCATGAATATTTTAAAATAAAAATATATGATAATCTTTTCTTGTTTGCCTTGTGTTTTGAGCTTGAAAAAGAAGGAATTAAGTTTTTAAATTTTAAAAAGCTAGAACATTTTGAAGATGATTTTGAAGTAGCTTTAATCGAAAATGAGCTAGTAGTTTGCAGGGGTTATGATTATATTTTACCTGAGTTTAAAAATTTGATTTTTCAAAAAGAAGATAAAAATTTTGCAAGAATTTCTTGTATATTGTCTGATTTTAAAGACAAAAAGCCTTTGCTTTTAGAACTTAGTAAAAAATATGATGATATTATTTTACTTGATAAAGAAATCAATCTTTTAAAACTAAATTTACCAAAAAGCTTTGATGAGTTTTATGAAACTATAAGTCAAGATGATGTTGCTAAGAGATTATTAGCTAATTATGAAAAAGAATTTACCCTAGTGCGAAAAGAACTAAACATGGCTAATAATTTTTTTAATCTTTTTGGCATGGTAGGGATGATTTTAGAGCTTGGTAAAGACGAGAAAAAAGCAGCATTAGCACTTTTGGCCTTAGCAGATGAGAGTAAAATGGCAAAAGGTGTTAGGATAGATTTTAAGCTTAATGAGCAAAAAGAATTTGATTACACTAAGACCTTAAGAAGTGTGATGAGTTTTAAGCTTGCTGGAGTAGAAAATCAAATCATAGCCTTAGGTGTTGTTGAGAGTTTGGCGTATTTTTTAAGGGATTTATTTGATGATTTAAGGACTAAAGAACAAGTTGATTGTGCCGTGCTTAGTGGGAGTTTGTTTGAGCATAAAAGCCTTAGTAAAAATGTATTTAAACACATACCATTTTTTAAGTTAAGTGATGTCCCACTTTGGATATGAAATTCATATTAAAGGACTAGTGCAAGGCGTTGGCTTTCGTCCTTTTGTTTTTAACATAGCTAAAGAGCTTAATTTAAAAGGTGAAGTTTATAATAATAGCTTAGGTGTTGTTATAATCCTTGAGTGTGGCAATGATGATTTAAAAATTTTTAAAGAAAAACTTTTTGCTAATTTACCACCTTTAGCTAGGATAGATGATTTTAGCTTTTCTTATAAAAAACTTCAAAAAACTTATAATGAATTTATCATAAGTACTTCACAAGATAGTGAAAAATTTAGCCCGATTTTAAGTGATTTTGCTCTTTGTGAGGATTGCTATAATGAATTTTACGATGAGAAAAATCCGCGATTTAAATATCCATTCATCACTTGTACAAATTGTGGACCAAGATTTTCTATTATAAAAAAACTCCCATATGATAGAGTTAATACGACTATGGATGAGTTTAAGATGTGTTCTTTTTGTCAAAGCGAGTATGAAGATCCTACTAATCGTCGTTTTCATGCCCAACCACTCTCATGCCCAAAATGTAAAATTACTATTTTTTTAAAAGATAAAAATCAAAATATTTTAGCCAAAGATGAAAAAGCTTTTATCTTGCTTGCAAAGCTTTTAGAAGAAGGTAAAATCATAGCTTTTAAAGGTATGGGTGGGTTTCATTTAATTTGTGATAGCACAAATAAAAATGCTATAAATGAACTTAGAATACGCAAAAATCGCCCTAAAAAGCCTTTTGCTATCATGGTAAAAGATCTTAAAATGGCTCAAGAATTAGCTTTTATTAATGAAGCTGAAGCAAAACTTTTAACTTCAAATTTAAAACCCATAGTTATTTTAAATAGCAAAAATATCCATAAAAGCTTAGCACCAGATACCAATAAAATAGGTATTATGTTAGCTTATATGGGAACGCATTTAATGCTTTTTGAACATTTTAAAAAACCTATCATTGCAACAAGTGCTAATTTAAGTTCACAAAGCATTATTTATGAAGAAACAAAACTTTTAGAGCAACTTAGTGATGTATTTGATTTTTATCTTGATTATGATAGAACAATACACAACTCAAGCGATGATAGCATTGCTCAAGTTATTAGCGAAAAAACTATGTTTTTAAGGACTTCAAGAGGCCTTAACCCACTTTATATCAATACAGCAAGTATTTTTAATACAAAAGAAAATATTCTAGCTCTAGGAAGTGAGTTAAAAAACGAATTTGCATGTTTTTTTAAAAATCAAATTTTCATTTCTCCTTATATAGGCGATATGAAAAGTTTAGACATGCAAGAGAGATTTTTTAAAATTTTAACTTTCTTTCAAAACTCTTATAAACTAAATTTTGATCAGATTTTAAGCGATAAACACCCACAATTTAACTATGTAAAAGAATTTAGAGATTATAAAAATTTTCGCGTGCAACATCACTATGCACATTTGTGTGCTTGTTTATTTGAACACAAAATTTACAAAAATAATGTTTTAGCCTTTGTTTTTGATGGAACAGGTTATGGAGATGATGGAAAAATTTGGGGTGGGGAGATTTTTAGAGCGAGTTTAAAAAGCTATGAAAGACTAAATCATTTTAAAAATTTCAAACTAATTAATGCAGATATTAAAAATATCGCAAATTTAGCTTTAGCTTTAATTTTTGATTTTAATTTAGAAAGCAAAGCTAGCGAGTTTTTAGCTAAATTTTCTCAAGTAAAATTAAATAATCTTAAAAAAATTCACACTCAAAGCTCTTTATATACGAGTTCTCTTGGTAGGATTATCGATGCTTTTGGCGCTTTTGCTTTTGATATACAAAAGCTTGATTATGAAGCACAAACTGGGCTTTTGATGGAAAAATATTATGATAAAAATCTTGATTATAGTTACAAATTTAACATCAAAGAAAAAGAAATTTGTTTTAAAAATGCTTTTTTGCAAGCTTTAGAAGATAAAGATAAAGTTAAAATTAGCACAGGTTTGCTTAATGGCATTGCAAATTTAATTATAGAATATTCAAAAGATTTTAAAGAAGAAGTGCTTTTATGTGGCGGGGTATTTCAAAATAAAACCTTGCTTGAAATTTTAGATCGAAAAAATTTTGCTTATAAAACTTCTTTGCAATTTCCTTGCAATGATAGTTCTATCGCACTTGGGCAACTTGTGCATTATTTATCTTTAAAAACTTAATAAAACTCATATTTTTTTAATACTTTTTTATATACAATAAAATAAAAATATAAAGGAAAGATTATGTGTAAAGATTGCGGTTGTTCTATTAATGGACATGAACATCATCATGATCACCATCATGAAAATCCAGTTTTAAAAGATGAAAAAACTATTAATGTTATTAGTAAAATTTTATCAAAAAATGATCATCAAGCAGCTCATAATAGAGAGCATTTTAATGAGTATAATACTCTTTGTATTAATTTAATGAGTTCCCCAGGAAGCGGTAAAACAACGCTTTTAGAAGAAACTATAAAAACTTTAAAAGATGATTTAAAAATAGCTGTGGTTGAAGGAGATTTAGAAACTAATAATGATGCAAATCGCATTATTAAAGCAGGAGGCTTAGCTCATCAAATTACTACAGGACAAACTTGTCATTTAGATGCTTTTATGGTGCATGAAGCTTTACATCATTTTAAACTTAGTGAACTTGATATAGTATTTGTTGAAAATGTGGGAAATTTAGTATGTCCTGCAAGTTATGATTTGGGCGAGCATTTAAATGTAGTTTTACTTTCAGTAACAGAAGGTAGTGATAAGGTAGAAAAATATCCAGTGATGTTTAGAAAGGCTGATTTATTGGTCATTACTAAAGCCGATTTGGCTCAACATTTTGACTTTGATTTCAAAGCAGCTTCTATGGCAGCTAAAAGATTAAATCCTAAAATAGATATTATGATTTTAGATAGTAAAACAAAAACAGGATTTGATCTTTGGATAAATTATCTAAAAATGAAAAAGGAGCTTAACTAATGTGTCTTTCTATACCTTCTAAAATTTTAGAAATTGATGAGCTAAATTCAGCCATAGTAGAAACTTTAGGGGTTAAAAGAAGAGTAAGTTTGGATTTAATAAGTGAGCCTTTAAAAGTAGGCGATTATGTGCTTATACATGTGGGTTTTGCTATGGAAAAAATCGACACTCAAGCTGCACAAGAGAGTTTAAAAATTTATGCTGATATAGCAGAGAAAATGCAAAATGGACAAATCGATGAAAATGAAGGCGATATGGGGCTAAAAAATGGATTTAATTAATGATTTTAGAAATAAAGAAAGAATTTTAACCTTAAAAGAACTTATTGCTTCTAAAATTACTAAGCCTATTAATATCATGGAAATTTGCGGTGGACATACGCATAGTATTATGAAATTTGGTTTGCCTGATTTATTGCCAAAAGAAATTAATTTTGTTCATGGCCCAGGCTGTCCTGTGTGTGTTATGCCTAGAGAGCGTATTGATGTAGCTTTAAAGCTTGCAAGTATGCCAAATACTATCTTTTGTGTATTAGGCGATATGCTTAAAGTGCCAGGAAGTTATGAAAGCTTAATTGATCTTAGAGCTAAAGGAGCTGATATCAGAGCACTTTATACACCTTTGGATGTGATAGATATAGCTTTAAAAAACCCTGAAAAAAATATAATCTTTTTTACCATAGGTTTTGAGACAACTACACCTATGAGTGGGGCAATTATAGAAAAAGGTATAGCTTTAAATTTAAAAAATTTATTTTTTCATATTAATCATGTGTTGGTTCCACCTGCAGTAGAAGCTATCATGCAAGATGAAAATGTAAAAATTGACGCCTTTTTAGGACCTTCCCATGTAAGCGTTATCACAGGATCAAACATTTATGAACCTATTGCTAAAAAATACAAAACTCCTATAGCAGTGAGTGGTTTTGAGCCAGTTGATATAATGCTTAGTGTGTTAAATATAGTAGAGCAAATGAATGCAAATACTTTTGAAGTTTATAATGAATATCACAGAGTAGTTAGCAAAGAAGGAAATTTAAAAGCTAAGGCTTTAGTAGAAAAATACTTTAAACCTTGTGATTTTGAATTTAGAGGTCTTGGAGTGATTGTAAATGGCGGGCTTTGTCTAAAAGATGAATTTGCACACTTAGATGCTAGCAAAGTGTTTGATTGTAAAGTACAAAGTAAAAACGAAAGCAAGGCTTGTATTTGTGGTCAAATTTTAAGAGGCTTAGCTAAGCCTTACGATTGTAAGGTGTTTGCAAAAGCTTGCACTCCAAAAAATCCTATAGGTAGCTGTATGGTTTCTAGTGAAGGAGCTTGTGCGGCTTATTATAAATACTATCAAGATAAGGCATAAAATGAAGCAAATTACTTTAGCCCATGGTGGCGGTGGCGAAGAAATGAATGCTTTGATAAGTGAAATTTTTTCTATTTTTGAAAATGATGTTTTAAAAGAAGCAAATGACGCTGCTATTTTAGATGATTTGGCTTTTAGTACTGATTCTTTTGTATTAAATCCTATCTTTTTAAAAGATATAAATATAGGAAAATTAGCAGTTTGTGGTAGCGTAAATGATGTATTAATGGTGGGAGCAAAACCACTATATTTATCATTAGCTTTAATTTTAGAAGAGGGTTTTGAGCTAGAAAAGTTAAAAATTATACTAAAATCTATAAAAGAAGAATGCGATAAAGCGGGAGTAAAGCTAGTTTGCGGGGATACTAAAGTTGTTCCTAAAAATAAAGGCGATGAAATATACATTAATACTTCATGTATAGGTAAAAATATACAAAAAATCAATACCAAAAACTTAAAAAGTGGTTGTAGTATCTTAGTTTCAAGGGATATTGGAGCTCATGGTTGTGCGGTTTTGGTTGAAAGAAATAATTTAGAGGCAAATATCCAAAGTGATTGTAAAAGCTTAAAAGATGAAGTTTTAACACTTTTAAATGCAAATATTTCCATAAAAGCAATGCGTGATGCTACGCGTGGTGGTCTTAGTGCAGTTTTAAATGAATGGACTAAATTAAGTAATTTAGAGCTTTTAATATTTGAAGAAAAAATCCCAGTTTGTGATGAAGTTTTAGGGGTTTGTGAGCTTTTTGGGTATGAGCCTTATGAGCTTGCAAATGAAGGAACTTTTATTATTTGTGTAGATAAAAAAGATGAACAAAAAGCATTAGAAATTTTAAAACAATTTAATACTAATGCAGCTATTATAGGTGAAATCACAGCTAATAAAAAAGCAAGAGTGGTTTTAGAAAATGCTTATGGAGCAAAACGCATTTTAGAAGCTCCAAAAGGCGAGCTTTTACCAAGAATTTGCTAATGCATGAGTTAAGTATTACAGAATCTTTGCTAGAACTTTGTGAAGAATATGCTCAAGGAAAAGTTATTGAAGAAGTGCATGTTAAAATAGGGCGTTTAAGTGGGATTGAACCTCCACTTTTGCAAAGAAGCTTTGAAACTTTTAAAGAAAATAGTCCCTTATGTAAGAATGCTAAATTTATTATACATATTCAAGAAGTAGTAGTTGAGTGTCAAAAATGCCATTTTAGTGGAGTGCTTAAAAATAATATCTTTTGGTGCCCAAAATGCGAAGATAAAGATTTAAAAATCATAGATGGGGAAGAGCTTTATCTTATGCAACTTGTTTTAAAAGAAAATGAGGATTTGGAAAATAATGACAAATAAGGAAATTATCTTAGGTGCGGGTTGTTTTTGGTGTACTCAAGCTGTGTTTGATGAAATCAAAGGCGTAGTTTATACAGAAGTAGGTTATAGCGGTGGTAAGCCAAATCCAAGTTATGAAAGCGTGGTAAATGGTGATGGGAATATAGAAGTAGCTAAGATAATTTATGATGAAAAACAAATTTCATTAGAAAAAATCTTAGAAATTTTTCTCAAAATGCACGATCCAACAAGCTTAGATAAACAAGGAGCTGATGAAGGAACGCAGTATAGATCAGTTATTTTTTATCAAACTAATGAGGAGTTAAAAATTATTAGCAATTTTTTACAAAAAGTACAAAAATATTACACTAAAGACATAGTTACACAAGTTTTAAAACTAGAAAAATTTTATAAGGCTGAAAACTATCATCAAAAATATTTTAAAAATAATCCTAACCAAGCTTATTGTAGATTTGTTATTGCTCCAAAATTAGAAAAGGTTAATTGCTAATATTGTTTTTAAGTATTTTTACAGTTAGATTTAAAAGCCTTTTGCAGGCTTTTAAAATTTAGTGGCAACCACAACCACCACATCCACAACTTTGACTAAAGAAATTTTCTAAAGCTTGCATATTAGGAAGTTCTGTTACTTCATTTACTAATTCTTTATAAGCAACTACGCCATCTTTAAGTACAAACACTGCTCTAGCTAAAATTCCCTCAAGTGGACCATCAGCCATTAAAACACCATATTTTTCACCAAATTCTTTAGAAACAAAATCACTCGCAACAGTTAAATTATCTATACCTTCAGTTGAGCAAAAACGACCCATAGCAAATGGTAAGTCCATACTAACTACGATTACTTCTACACCGCTTGCTGCTGCTTTTTTATTAAATTCTCTAGCTTCGGTTGCACATACTGGGGTATCAAGGCTTGGTACGCTGATAATAATTTGAGTTTTACCTTTTGGAGCAATTTCAACACCTGAAAGATCTTTGGCTTTTAAAGTGATATTTGGAGCCATGTCACCAACTTGGATGTTGTTTCCTTTTAAATTTACTTTATTTCCTTTGAATAATACACTATTCATTTTTTCTCCTTGAATGATTTTTATTAATCATAATATAAAAAGATTAATAAAGTCTTATTTTTATTCTTCTTTGCACATACCTGCTTCGATTAGAAAACACGAGGGTTGATAATTGCTTTTTTTAATCTTATCATATTTTGCATAGCTTAAGTATAAAGTATCTTTAGCTCTAGTTACAGCTACATAAAAAAGCCTTCTTTCTTCTTCTAAACTTCCGCCCATGCTCATGAGTTTTTGGTTGGGAAATCTTCCTTGTGCAAGATCAATTATAAATACAAGTTCAAACTCAAGCCCCTTACTTGCATGTATACTTAAAAGATTAACCCCGCTACCACTACTCATTTCACTAGCACCAAGAGTAAGAAAGTTATAGTATTTATAATTATCACTATAATTTTTAGCAAGTTCTTTTAATACAAACATTTTCGCGTTGATTTTTTCTAAAATTTCATTTTTTTTATTTAAATCAACATTGGAATTTTTATTAGTCGCTCTTTTAGTTGCCAAAATATCACAAATTTCTTTAAAATAATCATTTTCTAAAATCAAATCTACAAGCTGAGTTGAGATTTTACATTCACTTGCTTTTTTAATAAAAAGATAAATTTTTTCAAGATTTTTTGCACAAAACTCGTTGATTTTGGGTAAGCTTAAAATAGGGTGGGTATTAAATTCGCTTTCTAAGTTAAATCTTGAAGGCGAGGCTAGCTCCTCAATATCATCAAAAAGTCCTAGTTGGTAACTTTGTTTTTTGTATTTTTTTAAATTCACACTATTATCAGGATTTAAAAAGCCTTTAATTAAACTAGAATGTCCTAATTTTAATAAAGCATCAAAAATATCTTTTGCCAAAACCCCACCAACTCCTTTGGTGTATTCAAGTAAATGTATAAAAGCCATGATATCTTTTGGATTAAGCACGATTGCAAGCATAGAGCAAAAGTTTTTAACTTCCAAGCTTTCAAAAAAACTTCCTCCACCTTTTCTTTTGCTTGCTATGCCAAGTTCTCTTAAGGCTACTTCTACTCCATCTGCACTAGAATTGTTTCTAAAAATCACAGCAATTTCATCAAGATTAACCCCAGTTTGTAAAATTATTTTTGCTATGGTAGAGTATTGATCAAATAATTCATTAAAAGTTAGCAAACTTGGCGCTTTAAAATCTCCTTCTCTAGTTACAATTAATTCTTTAGGATATAATCTTTCATTGTTTAAAATAACCTTATTAGCTAACGCAAGTATATTTTTACTAGAACGATAGTTTTTATTTAAAGTAAAAATATTTGCATCGACAAATCTATCTTTAAAACTTCCTATAATAGAAATATCAGCCCCATTAAAAGCATAAATACTTTGATCATAATCGCCCACACAAAACAAACTTTTACTTTTAAAAGCATCAATTAACGAGCCTTGCAAGGTGTTAGTATCTTGGTATTCATCTACTAAAATCTCATCAAATTCAAAATGATGTGAAGTTAAAACATGTTTTAATTTGATCAATAAATCATTAAAATCCACATAGTTAAAACGCATTTTTTCTTCTTCGTATTCTTTTAAAATATCTTCATAAATTTCAGCATAAACAGCTTGTTCATCATAATTTTGACAAAACCAATTATAAAATTCATCTAAGTTTGCATTAGTATTTTGAAATAAAGAATACACATCATACAAATAGCTTGGCATATAAGGTTTAGTATCGCTTAAATGATGAAAAGTGCGTTTTTCAAAAATAGAACGCAAAAGAATTTTAAGCTCACTCGCAGGTTTTAAAATAATATCGTGATTTAACTCTTTAAGTAGAGAATAAGCAGTACTATGAAAGGTTCCTGCTGTGATTTTTGAAGTAATGCTTTTATCAAAATACCTACTAAGTCTTTCAATCATCTCTTTACTAGCTTTGTTTGTAAAGGTTAGAAGCATAATTTTTTCAGGCTTTATACCATTTTGAAGTAAAAAAGCTATTCTTGCAACTATAGTTGAAGTTTTACCCGTGCCTGCACTTGCTATAATTAGATTATGTCCAAAAGGAGCACTAGCGGCTTTATATTGTTCTTCATTTAAACGCGATAAGGGCATGAATTTCCTAGTTTAAAATTATATTTTGTATATCATTAAAATAAAAATGATTAATACCATCTTTATATTCATAATAAAGCGTGAGTTTATGAGAATCTAAAATAGTCTTAACAATGTATAATCCAAGTCCAAAACTATCTTTATTTTTCTTGCCTTGCGTAAAGGCTTGAGTATAGTATTTCAAGTCTTTATCTAAGGCTTTTCCTTTGTTTTTAAAGCAAAGATAATCTTTAGTTATTTCTATAGTAACGCAATTTTCATCAGAATATTTTGTCGCATTATCTATCATATTTTTCATTGCAGTGGTAAAAAGTTTAAAATCTACATTGACGCTAAAACTTTCTTTTATACTAATTTTTACCTTTTCATCATCACTCATAGCTATATCTTTAGCTTCATCTAAAAGATCTAAGATATTGTATTTTTTTAAATTAATCAAACCAGCACCCGAAGTAATTTGCTCAATGGCTGCAAATTCATTAATCAAAATCTCTAAACGATTAAAAGCACCCACTAATCTTTCTTTATATTTGCTATCTTCAAGCATTTCTAAAGTAATTAAACCTTTAGTAATGGGGGTTTTTAGCTCATGCATAATATTTCTTAAGAAAAACTGCCTTGAAGTGTTTAGTTTTTGAATTCTTAAAATAGACTCATAAAAGGCTGTTGCTACTTGAGAAATTTCATCATTTCCCTTGCTAACATTTTGAATTTCATTGAGTTTATTTTCGCCAAATTTATCAATTTGTCTTTTTAAAGCTCTAAGTGGTTTTAATTTTTTAATGATAAAAATATATAAAATCAATAAAACCATTACTACTATACTAGCAATAAGCTTGATCACAAAATAACGATAACCTTGATATTCTAAATCTTTATATAAATAAAGCTTACCATCAAAGATGATTTTTAAATACACATTATCTTCTAAAGTAATGATTTCAACTACACCTGTGCTAGTTTGAGCCCGTGCTATAGTTTCAGCTTTATAGATGATTTGTCTTATGTCTGATGGAGTTGTTAATTCTATCATTTTGTAATTTTTTGTTTGCTCATAAAATTCTCTTTCACTAATCACATGATTAAAATATAATAATCTTGCATTAGCTATAAAAGAATATTTTGCATTAAGCTCATTAGTGTAATTTTGTTGATCATATTTTATAAGCCATAAAAAAGCTAAAATTACACTAACGCTTGCAAGTAAAAAAACAAAGGTTATAGTATAAAAAATTGATGATTTATTCATTGAGTTAATTTATATCCTATACCTCTGATTGAATGAATGTATTTTGGAGTTTTAGGATCATCTCCGATTTTTTGTCTGATTCTACTAATGATTACATCTATACTTTTATTACTAGAATCTTCACTAATAGAGCTACAATTATACACAAGCTCTTCGCGGCTTACCACTCCACCTTCTTTTTTAATTAAATAACTCAAAATATCAAATTCAGCATTAGTAAAGCTAATTTCTTGATCTTTCATAGTGATAGTATGTTTATATTTATCATATACAAGATCTTTTTTAACTTGAGCTTGAGCAGTTTTTGTGTTTGAAATTCTTCTTAAATGACTTTTAATTCTTGCTTGAAGTTCTTGAGGATTATATGGTTTTGGTAAATAATCATCTGCACCCAAATCAAGTGCTGCAACCTTATCGCTAATATCATGCCTTGCACTTGAAATGATAATAGGTGTATCATATTTTTTACGAATTTCCTCGCATACTTCAAGTCCATCAAGTCCAGGTAAGCTTAAATCCAAAATGATTAAATCATAAGGATTTAAAGCAAGTCTTGAAAGACCTATATAAGGCTCATGAGCAATATCTACTTTCATATCAAATTGCTCTAAATATTCAGCTATAATCTCTGCTAATTCTAAATCATCTTCTATCATTAAAATATTTGTCATTTTTTTCCTTTCTTAAAAAAGTAAAGCTCTTACAAATCCGCCTCTATTAATCCAAATTTTAACATACTCTTTACCTTTATTTAATTCTAAAGCCTTAGATAATTCTTTAAAATTTGAAATTTCATACTGATCAACACCTATAATAATATCACCTTGCTCAAAACCTATTTTTTCAGCTTTTGATTTTGGAGTAACTTCGGTAATTAAAATACCACTAATACTTTCAGGTATGCGGTATTGCTGTCTATTTTTAGAGTCAAGTTCCACTAATTTTAGACCATCAATATAACCTTTTTCATATTGTAGCGACTTTTCATCTGTTTTTAACATAAATTTAGCTGTTTTGACTTTATTATCTCTTTCATAAGTTACTTCTACTGCTTGTTTTGGATCAATACTTCCTATGTAGTTTTTTAAATCCATAGGGCTTTTAATCACAGTTTTATCTACTTTTATAATCAAATCTCCTCTTTTTAACCCTGCATTATAAGCTGCTGAATCTTTTTGTACTTCAGTGATTAAAGCACCTTCTTGATTAGTATAGGCTTTTTTAATATCTTGAGTTAAAGCTCCTATGACTACGCCTAAATATCCTCTTTCAATTTTTCCATGCTCAATAAGTTTTTGTGCAATAGATTTTGCCATATT
Organism: Campylobacter sp. CNRCH_2014_2452; assembly: GCF_025772865.1. Classification (NCBI taxonomy): domain Bacteria; kingdom Pseudomonadati; phylum Campylobacterota; class Epsilonproteobacteria; order Campylobacterales; family Campylobacteraceae; genus Campylobacter; species Campylobacter sp. CNRCH_2014_2452. Next base: position 172,810 of record NZ_JAKMSX010000004.1, on the reverse strand, counting down.
AGAAGGGATTGCAAAACCTATGCCATTATTTCCACCACTTCTTGAAAGTATGGCTGAATTTATCCCAACCAAAGCTCCTCTACTATCTACCAAAGCTCCACCTGAATTTCCAGGATTAATAGAAGCGTCAGTTTGGATGAAATTTTCATATTGATTTAGACCTATATTGTTTTTATTTAAGGCCGAAATAATCCCACTTGTAACACTACTTCCAACACCAAAAGGATTACCCAAAGCAAACACTACATCACCTTCTAGTAATTTATCTGAATCAGCAAAAACTACTGCGGGTAAGTTTTTTGCTTCTATTTTTATCACTGCTAAATCTGTTTTAGGATCAGCACCGATTAATTTAGCTTTATATTCAGTGCTAGAATCAGGTAAATTTACAGTGATTTTTTCAGCATCTTCTATAACATGATTATTTGTTATAATATAACCATCGCTTGAAATAATTACACCAGAACCCAATGAACTTACAACTTCTTTATTTTTTTTATTTTTTGGAGCTTGTGGGAAATCAAAACCAAAAAATTGTCTAAAATAAGGGTCATTGAAAAAATCATCAATTCCAAATGAACTACTTTGAACAGTTTTAGAAGTTGAGATATTTACAACTGAATTTTTAACTTTTTGTATGGAATCATGATAAGAAAGTATAGTATTTTGATTATCAGTTGGTAAAGTTCTTTTTACATTATCATCTGCTTGTTTAAAATCAATACTAGCACTAAAAAGACTAGTTGCCAATGCCAAAGAAAGAATCATAGTTTTTTTCATGTTTTATCCTTTGTAAAATCATTTAATGCAAGTATAAAATTTTATTTTTACACAATTGTAAATAAAACCTTTAGTTTTAAAACTTATAAAAGTTGATTGACTAAGACTAAAGTTTTTGATATAATCTTATAAAAAATTAAGGAATAATAAAAATGAGTAATAGTTTATATGAAACACTAGGAGTTTCGCAAAACGCTAGTGCAGATGAGATAAAAAAAGCTTATAGAAAATTAGCAAGACAATATCATCCTGATATTAACAAAGAAAATGGTGCTGAGGAAAAATTCAAAGAAATTAACGCCGCTTATGAAATTTTAAGTGATGAGAAAAAAAGAGCTCAGTATGATAGATATGGCGATTCTATGTTTGGTGGGCAAAGTTTTCATGATTTTTCAAGAAATGCAGGTGGAGCTGACATCAATGATATTTTAAAAAATATTTTTGGCGGAGGCTTTGGAGGATTTAGTGGCGGTTTTAGTTCTAGTAATAATTTTAGAAGTGGCTTTGGAGGATTTGGAGGATTTGAAGAAGATTTAGACTTGCAAGCAAGTGTTAAAATTCCTTTTGAAAAAGGAATTTTAGGTGGTGAGCATTTGGTAAATATAAATAACGAGCAAGTTAAAATCAAAATTCCACATGGCATAAAAGATGGCGAAAAGCTACGCATACGAGGTAAAGGAAAAAGCTTTCAAGGGCAAAGAGGGGATTTGATTTTAAAAGTTGAACTTGAAAAAAGCGATGAATATGAAAGAGAAGATGATGATTTGTACAAAAAGGTTGAAATTAGCTTAAAAACAGCGCTTTTTGGAGATAAAATCAGTGTGCATACCCCAAGAAAAGAAGTTAAAATTACCATACCGCCAAATTCTAAAAACAATCAAAAAATTAGACTTAAAGGCTATGGAGTGCAAAATAGAAAAACAGATCTTTATGGGGATATGTATTTAATTTTGAATGTAAAAATACCTGATATTAATAGCCTTGATCCTGAATTTGTAAAAATTTTAGAAGAAAAATTACCTTGAAAGGAGTAAGTAATGGAGCATAGTTATGATGAACCGGTGTATCTTATAAGTGTTGTTGCAAAAGTTTTAAGTATACACCCACAAACTCTAAGACAATACGAAAAAGAAGGTTTAGTTGAGCCAAGTAGAACCGATGGTAAAATGAGACTTTATTCTCAAAAAGATATAGATAGAATCAAAATGATTTTACGCTTAACAAGAGATCTTGGGGTTAATTTAGCTGGTGTTGATGTGATTTTAAAACTAAAAACAAAAATTGATGAGTTTGAAAACACTATTGAAGAGTTAAGATTAGAACTTGATAGAAGAGATAATCCTTCAAAATCAAGAGCAGTAGTTAAACATAGAAGTAATTTTGATTTAATTTTTTTAGAAAAAATAAAATAATAAAAACATTACAAAAGGTTGGTGAGTGGATGCTTTTATAACTTTATTTTTAACTGCAGTAGCAGTTGCTGTCATACTTAATGTTATACTTAAAAAATTTGGTATTCCAACTATTATAGGTTATATAGCTACAGGTTTATTTGTGCGTGAATTTTATGGTTTTAGCACTAATGAATTTATTATACATGTAGCTGAATTTGGCATAGTTTTTTTAATGTTTACCATAGGGCTTGAATTTTCATTTAAACATCTTTTAGCAATGAAAAAAGAAGTATTTTTAAATGGAAGTTTGCAAATGCTAACTTGTGGTTTGGTTTGTACTTTACTTGTAACTTATATTTTAGGTATAGCAAGCCATATCGCAATGATAGCAGGTTTTGCTCTAGCCTTATCTTCCACTGCTATAGTTTTAAAAATACTTAATGATAATGGCGATATCAACGAAGAATATGGCCGAAAAGCTTTAGGAATTTTACTTTTTCAAGATATTGCTGTGATACCACTGCTATTAATGATTGATATATTTAGTTCTCAAAATGCTGATATTTCAAAACTTTTACTTACAACTTTAGTCAGTGCTGTAATTTTACTTGTTTTGCTTTATTTTATAGGCAAATACCTTTTTACTTATGTTTTAAAATTCATCATTAAAACTAACGCAAATGAAATTTTCATCGCTACCATACTTTTTACCGTAATAGGAGCGAGTTTTTTAGCTCATTCTTTTGGTTTTTCATACTCACTTGGAGCATTCATAGCTGGAGCTTTGATAGCTGAAACTAAATATAAACATAAAATAGAAGCAGATTTGGTTCCTTTTAGAGATTTGCTTTTAGGATTTTTCTTTATCAGTGTTGGTTTGCAAATTGATTTTCATATAGTTTTTGAAAATTGGTTTTTGATTTTTGTTTTTGTAAGCTTGGTTTTATTGATAAAATTTGTAGTAATCTATGGTCTTTTAATTCTTTATACAAGAAAAAGAGTAGCATTAAAAACTGCTTTGAGTATTTCTCAAATTGGAGAATTTGCGCTAGCAGTATTTTCATTAATGCAAGTAAATTCACTTATAGATGAAAAAACAGCACAAATTTTTATTATAGTTTCTATCGTCACTATGGTTGCAACGCCTTTTATTTTAAATAATCTTAGAAAAATAGCCAACGCAGCCGAAGGTGAGCAAAATGATATGGCTAAATTTTATTTATGTGATCAAAAAATGAAAGATCATTTTATCATTTTTGGTTATACAAGATTAGGTCAAGAAGTGGTGCAAAAGATCAAAAAAACAGGTATTCCATATTTGGTTTTAGAAAGTGATTTAAATTTAGTTGAACTTGGCCGCAGTAGAAATGAAAATATCTTTTTTGCAAATGTAGCCCAAGTAGAAACATTAAAAGTAGCAAATATAGAAGAATGCTCAGTTGCTATTATAACTATAAGTAATGAAGCTAAGCTTGATATGCTCTATCAAGTGCTTTCTAGCTTTAACAAACCCATACAAACGGTTTTAAAAACAAGTGGTACAGGTGCTAAGATCATTTTCCCACATACTGATAAACATTTACACATTGTAGATGCTGAAGCTTCAATAGCAAGAAATTTAGTACAAGAAGCATTACAATGTAGAATCAATACAAGTGCAGCAGAATGAAAAATGATGAAAAAGCTTTAAGGGTAAAATATGTAAGAGCTTTAGAAAAATTTACTAATTCTGCTGTGAGTGCTTTAAAAAGAGAAGATTTTGATTTAACTCTTTTTAGGGAAAGAATGCAAAAAAATGCTAAAATCTTTGAGAAAATTCAAGCAGTGTTTTTAGATTCTACTTATACCAAGGCTTTGGAGATTTTTGTAAATGAGTGTTTAGATGAAAGTTTAGACCAAAAAACCTTAGCTTCAAAAGCCAATGCCTTATATAAGCTAAAAAATAATCAAAGTTATAAAAAAGACAAACATAAAATTAAATTTAAGGATGAATATTGATAAATGTAATTTTTGATATGGACGGCACGCTTATAGATAGTGCTAATGCTATAGTATGTGCGGTAAATGAAATAAGAGCGGATTTAAATTTAGAACCTTTAAAAAGAGAGTTTATTTTAGATACTATCAATACTCCTGGACAAAATTATGCTAAGATTTTTTACGGGGTTGATACTTACTCACATACTAGCTTTAAAGAAGGTTATGAGAAGTATTTTATTAAGCATTATGATCAAAGCGTAGTGCTTTTTGATGGTGTGCTTGAGGTTTTGGAATTTTGTAAAAAAAATGATTGCTATTTAGCTATAGCCACAAATGCACCTCAAGAAAGCTTGGTACCTATTTTAAAAAAACAAAACATTCTTTCATATTTTGATAAAATATTAGGTGTTAGTTATGGTATAGAAGCTAAGCCTGATCCTATGATGCTAAGATTAATCGCAGATGAAGCAAAATATGAAAAAAGTATTTTCATAGGCGATAGCTTAAAAGATAGACTTTGTGCTAAAAATGCTAAGATGGATTATATACATATTTCTTGGCAAAAAGAAATTAAAGACTTAGATGAAGCTAACGATAAAACTACTTTAATAGAAAAAATTCAAACTTATATAAAAGGTTAAAAATGGATATTTTTGATGAAATGTTTGCAAAAAGCCCTAAAGAAAAATTTATTGAAACAATAAAATATGCAAATTTAGGTGCATTAGAAAATGTTTTAGAAAAATTATTAGCCGATCATATCGCTATGATAGAGCTTTTAGAAAAAAATAATTTAAATGAAAATGATGTAGCACAATTTCAAATGGAAAATTCACTCTTAATAGATGAGAGAAAAAATGATTTTTATATAGGCTTAAGTGCTGAAATTTTAGGGCATGAAGGTTGATTTTGCGTTTATTTTTGTCTTTATTTTTGATGTTTAATTTTTTAAAAGCTGAAGTATTTTTTGATTATACTTACAAATTTACCTTAAGTAAAGATGAAAAAGCAAGTGTAAAAATAAAAGAAATTGATTATCCTGATGAGATTTATTATTTTGACTTTTCATGGACTTTATTTGATCAAACTAATATCATCGTTCATTCAAGGTATAAAAAATACCCTAGGCAATTTGTGATGTCTTTAAGAAGAAATTTAAATTGGGTAGATCAAACTTTAGTGCCTGATTATAAAAATCCACACATAGATAGAGCAAGATTAATACTTGAATTTAGTGATTTTAAAAAAGGTGAGGCTATTTTCACTATCTACATAGAAGATAGAGATAAAAGATTAGAAGTGGAATTTTTAGATCCTAGAAAAGTCACTCTTAATCAAAACTAAAGTAAAATTTAATAAAATATAATTATAAGAAAATTAAGGAAAGCATGGTGCAAAAGATAGATCAATATATGCATGAATTTTTATCTGAATTAAATTACAAGCCTATTTTAACAATGAGTTCAAAACTTCAAGGCGGTAAAAAATTACGCTCAAAATTACTTTTAAAAATAGCTAGCGAAAACGATATTAGTTATAAAATTTGTGCCATTATAGAATTAATCCATGCTGCAAGCTTATTACATGATGATGTGATTGATGAAGCAAGATTAAGAAGAGGTGTAAAATCTATCAATGAACAATTTGGAGCCAAAAATGCTATCATGCTTGGAGATATTTTATACTCAAAAGCCTTCTATGAACTTTCTTTAATAGATTTAAAATTAGCAAAAATCATCTCCAATGCTGTTGTAAAGCTTTCCGTTGGCGAATTAATGGATGTAAATTTAAGCGAAACTTTCAATACCGATAAAAACGCTTATTTGCAAATGATATATAACAAAACAGCCGTTTTAATCGAAGCTAGTGCAAGATGTGGGGCAATACTTGCTAATTTAAATGAAGATGATTTTGCAGAATATGGTAAAAACTTGGGCTTGGCTTTTCAAATCGTAGATGATATTTTAGATATCAAAGGCGATGAACAAACCTTAGGCAAACCCGCCATGAATGATTTTAAAGAAGGTAAAACTACCCTTGCTTATATGTATTTATATGAAAAATTAAATCCACAAGATCAAGAAATACTTAAGTCTTATTACAAGAAAGATTTAAATATAGATGAACTTACTTGGATTAAAAATAAAATGCAAGAGCATGAAATTTTTAATCAAATTGGTCAAGAATTAAACACCTATGCAAATAATGCCTTAAAAGCCATAGAAAAATACAATATAAAAGATTTAGAAGATATTATTAAAAGTATGATAGAAAGGGAATTTTAATGCATTATTATTGTATCAGTTTTACGCACAAAAATACAGATATTGCTACTAGAGAAAAACTTTCCTTTTCCAATGAAGATAAAAAAAGAGAATTATTAAGATTAATCCATACTAATAATAAAATTCTAGAAAGTTTAGTGCTTAGCACTTGCAATAGAGTTGAAATTTTTCTTTTTATCGGAGAAATTGAAAGTATCAATGAACATATTTTAAAAACACTTAGTTTACTTTGTGGGGTTGATAAAGAAAATTTAAGCACAAAAGCTGATTTTTATGAAGATAGTGGGGCTATCCATCATTTATTTTCTGTGGCAAGCTCACTTGATAGTTTAGTTATTGGAGAAACACAAATTGCTGGACAATTAAAAGATGCTTATAAATTTGCTCTACAAGAACAAAGATGTGGTGTGCATTTAACTAGAGCAGTCCATTATGCTTTTAAATGTGCAGCAAATATTAGAAATCAAACTGAAATTTCCAAAAATCCTATTTCAGTTGCTTCAGTAGCAGTAGCAAAAGCCAAAGAGCTTATAAATTTAGAAAATAAAACTGCAGTTGTAGTAGGTGCAGGGGAAATGAGCGAGTTAGCCTGTAAACATTTATTAAATGCTAAGGCCAAAGTATTGATTTTAAATCGAGATATACAAAATGCCCAAAAACTTTGTGAGGATTTAGGTGAAAATGCAAATTGCGAAAGTATCGCAAATTTAAAAGAAGCATTAAATAAATATGAGATATTTTTTAGCGCCACAAATGCTCCACATGCTATCATAACTAATGACATATTAGAAGAAAAAGATTATAAAAGATATTTTTTTGATATAGCAGTGCCTAGGGATATTGATGTAAAAGCAAATGAAAAAAATATAGTTTATGCTGTTGATGATTTAGAAGAAGTTGTAAGAAAAAATTTAACACTAAGAGAACATCAAGCCCAGATTGCTTATTCTATAGTAGGCACTATGACAAATGAGTTTTTTCAACATCTAAGCAAACTAGCAACCTTACCTTTGGTCAAGCAATTACGCTTGCAAGCTGATGAAATCGCTAAAGAACAATTACAAAAGGCCATAGATAAAGGATATTTAAAACACTCAAATCATGAAGAAGCAAGAAAGCTTATAAGACAGGTGATGAATGCATTTTTACATCATCCTAGTGTAAATTTAAAAAAACTAAGTGGAACTATGCAAAATGACTCTGTTGTAAACGCCATGCGTTATGTGTTTGATTTAAAAAATGAAAGCATGGAAGGTTTAAACTTTTATAAATGTGAATTTAATTTGGAGAATAATCATGAAATTTAGTAAATTTTATGCCATAAGCACAAAAGAAAATCCAAAAGATGCTACCCTGCCAAGTCATATATTTTTAGTTAAGGGTGCTTTTGTAGAACAAATTGGAAGTGGTTTGTATAATTTTTTACCTTTAGGAAAAAGAGTTTTAGATAAGATTAAAAATATCATCAAAGAAGAAATGGATAAAGCGGGAGCTTTAGAAGTAAATTTAAGTTTTAATACCCCAGCTGAACTTTGGAAAGAAAGTGGGAGATTTAATGTTTTTGGTAAAGAGCTTTTACGCTTTAAAGATAGAAAAGAAAATGATTTTGTCTTAGGACCAACCCATGAAGAAGCCATAGTAGCTTTGGTTAGAAATAAAGTAAATTCTTACAAGCAACTTCCTTTGCATTTATATCAAATAGGACTTAAATTTAGAGATGAAGCTAGACCTAGATTTGGACTTTTAAGATGTAGAGAATTTTTAATGAAAGATGGCTATAGTTTTCATAGCAATGAAGCTGATTTAGATAAAGAATTTAATCTTATGCATGAAACTTATAGTAAAATTCTTACAAGATTAGGGCTTGATTTTAGAGCTGTTGAAGCTGATAGCGGGGCTATTGGCGGAAGCGGTTCAAAAGAATTTATGGTTTTGGCTAAAAATGGCGAAGATGATATATTATTATGCGAGCATTGTGATTATGCTGCAAATATTGAAGCAGCAAAAAGAGCTAAAAAAAGTTGTGAAGATGAAAGGCCAGAAGCTGATTTTGCTACACAATTTCACACTCCAAATGTAAAAACTATAGAAGAATTAGCGGAATTTTTTAAAATTAACCCTTACTATACTATCAAAGCTATTGCTAAAAAAGCTATTTACGAAAATGAAGAAAAAATTGTAGTATTTTTTATACGCGGTGATGATGAATTACAAGAAGTTAAAGCACTAAATGCAGCAAATGCACTAGAATTAGTTGATGTAAGTGAAGAAGAATTAGAAAAAGCAGGTTTGGTACCAGGATTTATCGGCTTTGTAGGATTAAATGGAGTTGATTTTTATATTGATCGTGAGCTTGAAAATGAAACAAATATGATTATTGGAGCAAATAAAAAAGATTATCATTTGGTTGGAATCAATGTTGTAAATTTAAACAAAGAACGCTTTAAAGATCTTGCCGCAGTTAAAGAGCATGATCTTTGTCCAAAATGTCAGCACAAGCTTAAGCAAAGCAAAGGTATTGAAGTAGGACATATTTTTAAACTTGGAAATAAATACTCAAAAGCAATGAATGCAAGCTATTTAGATGAAAATGGTAAAGCTCAATTTTTCACTATGGGTTGTTATGGTATGGGGGTGAGCCGTTTAGTAGCTGTTGCCATAGAAGCAAGCCATGATGAAAAAGGTTGTATTTGGAATAAAACTCTAGCTCCTTTTGTTTTAGATATTATCGTTTCTAATATAAAAGATACAAAAGCTATGGAATTTGCCGAGCAAATTTATACTCATTTTAAAGATAAAGAAATTTTGTTTGATGATAGAAATGAGCGTTTTGGTGTAAAGATTAATGATTTTGAATTAATGGGCTTTCCTTATGCTTTAGTTATAGGTAAGGGCTTAGAAAGCGATGAAGTAGAGTTAATCCATAGAAATACCCTAGAAAAACAAGTTTTAAAAACCCAAGAAGTAATTTCACACTTAGAGAAAATTTTATGATAGCAAAAACAAATTTAAGCGCTTTTTTGATTTTAGAATTGATTGCTAGTATTTTATTTATAGTTTTTTTCGGTTTTTTAAATTTTTTTATGATAGTTTTTACAAGTATGTTTTTAGGAGCAATGTTTTTAGCAAAGACTTGGACAAATCTCATCACTATGCAAAATGCCAATACTAATTTATTTGGTATGATTAAATTATTTTCCTTAACTATAGTTGGAATTTTACTTTTAATACCAGGAATTTTAAGCACATTTTTGGGAATTTTACTCTTATTTTTTATGATGATATTAAAATTATTTACAAAACAAAAAAGAAAATATCATCAAACGAACAACGAAGAAGAAATCATAGATGTAGAAATCATACAGGAGCATAAAAAATGCAATTAATCATCGCAACAAGAAAAAGCCAACTTGCATTATGGCAAAGTGAGTATATAAAAAATAAATTATTACAAACACATTCTGATTTAGAAATTTTTTTAGAGGGTTTTAAAACTAAAGGTGATGTTTTACTTGATTCTCCTTTAGCTAAAATAGGCGGAAAAGGACTTTTTACAAAAGAACTTGAAGAAAGTATGTTAAGAGGTGATTCACACTTAGCTGTGCATAGCTTAAAAGATGTGCCAAGCTTCTTTCCTGATGGCTTAGTTTTAGCTGCTATTTCAAAAAGAGAAGTGGTAAATGATGCTTTTTTAAGTGAGTATTATGAAAGCTTAAATGCTCTTCCAAAAGGTGCAAAAGTAGGCACTACAAGTCTTAGAAGAAGAATGCAGCTTTTAGCGTTAAGACCTGATTTAAATATCATTTCTCTAAGAGGCAATATCAACTCACGCTTAGAAAAACTTAAAGCTAAGGAATTTGATGCTATTATTTTAGCTCTAGCTGGCATTAAACGCTTGGATTTAGATAAAGAAATAAAATACATTAGGGCTTTTGAACTTGATGAGATGATACCTGCAGCTTCTCAAGGAGCTTTAGGTATAGAAAGCATTGATGATAAACAAATTTTAAAATACCTTGAATGCTTAAACGATAAAAATGCCTTTGTAGAAACTTATATAGAAAGAGATTTTATAAAAACCCTAGAAGGTGGTTGTCAAGTACCTATAGGAATTAATGCAAAAATCATTGATGAAAAAATAGAAATTCGCGCCATAGTGGGCTTACCTGATGCAAGTAAAATTTTAAAAGAAAAAAGAGTGATTGATAAGCAAAATTACTCAAATGCAGGCGAGCTTTTAGCCAAAGAAATGATAGCAAAAGGTGCAAAAGAAATTTTAAAAGAAGCAGAGAGTATGATATAAATGCAAAAATTCATAGAGCTTTTAGAAAAAAATAATTTATTAAAAACCATCCATGAGCCAGTAGATGTAGAACTTGAAATGGCGCATTTAGCTTATATAGAAGTTAAAAAAGAAGACTCTAAAGCCTTGCTTTTTACTAATGCAGTAAAAAATGGCAAAAAATACGATTATCCTGTATTATTAAATACTTTTTGCAGCAAAAAAGCTTTAAATTTAGCATTTGGAAAAGATTATGAAGATGTAGCTAAAGAAATTAGCTCTTTACTTAAAATGCACATACCGCAAAGCTTTGGTGCGAAATTAAATTTTTTCAAAACCTTGCTTGATTTAAAAAATATCCCGCCAAAACGTATCAAAAAAGATGGAGAATTTAACTACAAAAGCTTAAATTCTTTATATGAAATACCTATTTTAAAAACTTGGGAAAAAGACGCTGCACCTTTTATCACTATGGGGCAAGTTTATACTCAAAGCATAGATGGAAAACAAAATAATCTTGGAATGTATCGTTTGCAAGTAGTTGATGAAAAAACCTTGCTTATGCATTGGCAAATTCACAAAGACGCGAGCCACTTTTTCCATGAGTATAAAAAAGCAAATCAAAAAATGCCAGTAAGTATAGCCATAGGTGGAGATCCTTTATATATTTGGTGTGCTCAAGCGCCTTTACCAAAAGGTATTTTTGAACTTTTACTTTATGGTTTTATTAAGAAAAAACCTGCTATTTTAGCAAAATGCAAAAGCAATCATCTTTATGTGCCTTATGATAGTGATTTTGTGATTGAAGGTTTTGTAGATCCAAATGAATTTGCACCTGAGGGACCTTTTGGAGATCATACGGGTTTTTATACCCCTGTTGAGCTTTGTCCTGTTTTAAAAGTAGAAAAAATCTTTGCTAAAAAAAATGCGATTTATCAAGCTACTGTTGTAGGAAAACCACCTTTAGAAGATAAATACATGGGGCTTGGCACAGAAAGAGTTTTTCTACCTTTACTTCAAACTAACGCACCTGATTTGATAGATTATAACATGCCTGAAAATGGAGTTTTTCATAATTTAATCTTAGCCAAAATAGAAGCAAAATATCCAGCTCATGCAAAACAAGTAATGCATACTTTTTGGGGGGTAGGGCAAATGAGTTTTGTAAAACATGCTATTTTTGTCGATGAAAATGCACCTTGCTTGCAAGATTATGACAAGCTCATACCTTATATACTTAATCGCTTTGATGAAGAAAAATTACTCATAAGTGAAGGAATTTGCGATCAACTCGATCATGCTTCAAGCACTTATTGTTACGGTGGTAAAGCAGGACTTGATGCGTGTGGTGATGAGAAAAAAGTTGAACTTGAAATTCTAAGTGATGAAGCTTTGTTTTCACTTTTTAAAGAAAAAGATCAAAATATTTTAAAATTAAAACAATTTTACACCCAAACCTTTGCTCCAATTTGTGTGATCTTAATTGATAAAAAAGAAAAAATTGCTCAAATTTTTGAAAAACTACAAATTTATAAAAAACATTTTAGAATTTTAGTTTTTTTAGATTCAGATGCTATTTTGGAAAATCCTTATATGTTAATTTGGCGTGTGGTAAATAATATCGATGCAAAAAGAGATATATTTATCAAAAAAGATTGTGTTGCAATTGATGCGACAAATAAAGGATCATTAGAAGATTATCATAAAGAATGGCCTTTAATGACAAATTGCTCCAAAGAAGTTATAGACAGACTTATTGCAAAAAAATTACTTGTAAATGATGAAAAATTCTTCAAAAAGTTTGAAATTTTTTAATTTTAAACTTTTTGAGAACACTTTTTGCTTATTAAATATATATATTTTTAATTTAAATATTAAGTTTTTTAAAATTGTGTCGATAGTGTGTTTTAGAGTCTTTTAAAAAGGAGTTTAAAATGGACATTAGCAATATTCAAAGAGATACAAATATAACTCATTTTAACACAAAAAGTGTTGAAAAGCCATCTCAAGAGAATAAGCAACAAGTTGATTTAAATGATCAAGATGAGAATTTAAATGAAAAATTAAAAAACGCAACAGAAAAACTTAATAGACAAATGGAAACATTGGAAACAAATGTGCGTTTTGCGTATAATGATAAAATAAACGAAATGTATGTAAATGTCACCGAAAAAGACACAGGTAGGTTAATACGCAAAATTCCTAGTGAAGAAGTTATGAAATTAATAGAACATTTTAAAGGTGTTATCGGCACCATTTTTGATAAGGAGAGTTAATCATGGCAGTAGGTAGTTTAGGAAGCTTAGGTATAGGTTCAGGAGTTTTAACAAGCGATACACTTAATAAGCTTAAAGAAGCAGAAATGAATGCTCACTTAAAGCTTTATAACACGCAACTTGAAACTAACACTTCAAGACAAAAAGACTTAGCAGAGCTTGAAGCTAAACTACTTGCTTTTCAAACTGCTGTAAATAGTCTTGGCGATACTTCTCAATTTAACAAAAAGAAAGTTTCTCCTAGTGTAAGTGGCGATAGCGCTGCTGCTAGCTTGGTTGTAGGCTCTTTATCTAATCTTTCAAATATGAAAGTCATAGTCGATCAACTTGCTCAAAAAGATGTTTATCAAAGCAATGGCTTCCAAGATAAAACTGCCTCTGTAATGAAAAGTCTTGGTATAGAAGGAACAGATGGTAAAGCTTCTTTTACTATTACCCAAGATGGAAAAGACTATAAAATAGAAATTGATCAAAGCACAACCGTAGCTCAACTTGCTGAAAAAATCAATTCCGCCACAGGTGGTAAAATAGAAGCTAAGCTAGTAAATACCGGAGATAGAGATAATCCATACCGCTTAGTAGTACAAAGCACTGAAACAGGAACTAAAAACAATATCTCTTTTTCAGGCGATGATAAGCTTTTAAAGGCTATGGGTTGGGAGCTTGATAAAAATAGCATTAGTGCGGGTGGTTTATATGGTTTTAGACCTCAAGATGCTAAAGATAAAGATAAAATAACCGGAAGTATTCAAATTAATAATCAAAATGATAAAATTCTATCTTCACCAGATGAGAAAACTTCTTTTACTTTTGTTATTAAAAATGGTGAAAGATATGATAGATTTACTATAAATATTGATGAAAATACCACTTATAAAAGTTTAGCAGAGGATTTAAAAAAACAAACTAATGGAAAAGTGGAATTAAGCTTTGGAGAAGATGGTAAAACTCCAACTTTTAGAGCCACTAATGGTGGTGAATTAAGTCTTTTTGATGGTGGCTATGCAACTGATGCTGAAGGAAATATTGACCAAGCTAATTATGCTAGAGATAACAAAGCTACTTCACTATTGAAAAATAAATTTGGCATTGAATTAGATACAAGCACACCACAAGGCTACAATGTAGCTTCAAACAATGAAAATCATATCCAAAAAGGTATGGATGCTATCTTTAGTGTAGATGGTGTTAAAATGACTAGACCAACTAATACTATCACAGATATAGGACCTGATATTACCCTAGAGCTTAAACAAAAGGGTGAAATTAGTTTCAATGTTACTCAAGATACTGAAGCCATAGCACAATCTTTAGAAAGTTTAGCTACTGCTTATAATGATTTGATGATCAATCTTAATGCAGCGACAAAATACGATCCTGATGCAGGGACAAAAGGAAATTTCGTAGGTGTAAGCTCGATTTATAATATAAAATCACAAATTAACAATATTTTGCTTCAAACTATCACAGTAGATGGAACAATCACAGTTGGAGATAGCGATACTTCAGATGGTGTTAAAGTTTCTTCAAAAGTAAGTTTATCTTTAGCTGATTATGGTTTGACTTTAAATGATGGGGTTTTAACCTTTGACTCTGGAAAATTTAATGCTAAATTTAACGAAGATCCTGAAATGGCTGAGAAATTTTTCGTAGGACACAATGGCTTTGAAGACATTGATTTGGTAGGAGATAAGATTAGTAGTTTTGATAAAGATGATATTAAATTTGAACAAGGTAAATTTACCATTACATACAATGATGAAACTATAGATTTAGGTAAAACTGCCAATGGAGATCCTTTTACTTTAACCGGAAAAGATGATGTGGAAAAAGCCCAAAATTTAGTTGATCATATAAATAGTTTTGGCTTAGAAGGTTTAGAAGCTAGTTTTCAAATTATCAACCAAGGCAGCAAAGATCAACAAATTCAATTTAAAATCAAAGGAACATCAGGAAGCAACCTAGAAATTCAAGGCGATAAAGACTTTTTGAAAAAATTTGGCTTAAGTCCAAAAACTATATATTCAGTTTATAAAGAAGAAACTGGAACCTTTGGGGTATTAAAAAACACTATGGGTGAGATGATGAGTTCTGATGGTTCTTTTGGGGGTTATAAAGACTCTTTAACTAAAGAATCAAAAAATCTAAACGAAACTATAGAAAATACTAAAAAATCCATAGAAAGCAGATATGACACAATGTGGTCAAGATGGGCTGCATATGATGGTATAATTGCAAAATTAAATAACCAAGCAAGTGTTATTACAAATATGATTAATGCAGCAAATAATCAAAATTCTTAAAAATAGAGAGGATTTAAATGCTAAATAGTGCAGTATATAATGCGTATTCACAAAATCAAACTGGTGTAGAATCCCAAGAAAAACTTATAGAGATGTTATATAGCGGGATTTTACGCTTTGCAAGTAGGATAAAAATAGCTATTCAAAATGGAAATATAGAAGAAAGAGTGTATTATGTAAAAAGAGCTAGTGCTATTTTTATAGAATTGTTAAATTGCCTTGATTATGAAAAAGGCGGAGAAATAGCACACTACTTAAGTGGCCTATACACTAGAGAATTACAACTTCTTTCTTTGGCAAATATAGAAAATAGTGAAGCAAGAGTAGATGAAGTTATCAATGTAGTCAAAGGCTTGTTAGAGGCTTGGAGAGAAGTACATCAAAAATGAGTGAAAAAAAATGGATAGATGAGTTTAAACTAGCTGTATATACTGAAGATGTGGAAAAAATAGTTAAACTCATAGAAAAACCTGACTTTAAAGATTGTCCCAATGAGGCTTTGGCTCTTACTAATGAGGCAATAGCTTTTATGAAAAAAAAGCAAGATGAAGTAGCAAAAAATTTACAAAAACTCAAAAAAGCATCTGCTTATATGAAATAAAACATGGCGATAAGCCGAGTTCTGTCAAGAGCGATCATTTATCTAGACTTGTTTTTGCAAACAAGTTCAAGCGAAGGGTTATAATATAAGACTAAAACCACCCCTTCTTGCTGCGGATTGGGTTTACATAGCTAGCTTTGTTACCAAAGCTACTGGTAGGCTCTTACTCTACCGTTTCACCTTTTCCATATAATATGGTAGTTTTCTTTCTGTTGCACTTTCCCTTAGGTTACCCTAGCCATCCATTAGATGGAATCCTTGTCTTATTGCAGCTCGGACTTTCCTCTTCAAAAGAAGCGATCGCTTGCCATGTTTAGATAAATTTTATCAAAAAAATCATTTTTATACTAGAGTAAAAATAAGATTTAATGTAATTTTTAATTCATTTTCATATTTTACAAGCTCTAAATTTTTGACTTTTATATAAGGATCTAGTTCTTGCAAAAATTGCATTAAGAAATAAAAATCACCATTAAAACTCAATCTTAAATCATAATAAGTAAAATACTGATCTTGACTTTCATGACTTTGGATTTGTAAAAACCTTACTTTAGTGAGATTTTTTTCTATATTTTTTAAAACACTTTGATAATCTTTGCTTTCTTTTAAGGATATTTCATTATCAAAAGATTGCAATTTTTCATCTTTAAAATCAGAAATCAATTCTTGTTTTTGCTTATATTTTGCTTGTAAAATAAATAACTCATCTTTTGATAATTTCATTTGTTTTTCAAAATACTCAAAAATACTCATATAGATTATAAAAAAACCAAATACAAAAGCCATTATCAAAGTCAATATAAATTCGCGTTTAGATAATCTCGTAAAGATATTTTCTAAATTTTCATAAAGATTTTTCAAAAACAAGAGTAATTTTTTCATCGTTAATCTCTTTATTTTTTAGCACAAAATGATATTTTTTAAAATCATCATAAAAATCATAATCTTTATTAAGCTTTATGATAAAATCATTATTTTTTATATATAAAGCTTCTATATAACTTTGATGAGAATTTAAGACTTTTAAAAAATTATAAAAATCCTTATAGCAGAGCGTATTTGCATAAAATTTTTGTAACAAATCAACTTTTTGTTCATTTTTTTCTTGTAATTTTTCAACTTCTTGATTTTGTTTTTGATTTATTTTTGCTTGCTCTAAGATATCATCTTGATTTTTGATTAAATTTTCATATTTTATTTTTTCTTTTTCATAAAATGATTTTTGCGTATATAAATACAAAGGATAAACTAAGGCTAGTAAAATCCCGCATGTAAAAGCTAATAAAATTTTAAAACTAAAAGATTTTAAATGATTTATTTTTGCTTTATTGGCAAAATTAATTTTAACTCGATCATGTTTTTTTAATAATTTTTGATAGAAAATATTACTATTAAATTTATCAAAACTGCTAAGATTTTGAGTATCGTCTATACTTATGATGTTTTTATATGTATTTTTTAATTTTTCATCATATATTTTACTATAAGTATTTAATGGCATAACTTTGCAATTTTGAAATTCACATCCCAAATACTCCACTAAAACTATGTATTTTTTCTTAAATAATAATGCAAGATTTTCACTATTTGTATCATTCCTAAAATACACTTCAAAGAGCAGGGGTTCTGGGATTACATAATCAATATCTAAAATATCTTCATATTTACACAAAAATACATGAGTAAAAGATTTATATTGAAAATACTTTAGCTCATATGAAAAATCATCTTTAAGACCAAGCTCCTCAAAGCTCTTTTTTAAGATTTCATCTTCACTAATAGGATTTGTAAGTTTTACATATAAAAGTTTTTCATAAGTAAGAAAATCTTTTTTGATGATTTTTTTACTCATCATAAAGGATTTTTTTGAGATTTTGCTCGTTTTTATGCCAATTTTTTTCTAATTGAACGAACAATTTTAGCATTACCTTTTTTTGCGCTAATTTTTCTATTTTCATCCTAGCTTCTTTACCTATACGCTTAATTGTAGTTCCATCTTTACCTAGTATCATTCCTTTATGAGAATTACTATCTGTAATGATGATAGCGTTAATATAATAAATTTGCTCAAGCTCTTTGATTTTTTCTATTTTTACTTCAGTGCTATAAGGAATTTCATCACTTAAATTTTCATATATGGCTTCTAAAATAAAATCTCTATAGATATCCTTTTCATTTGTGGTAGTAATAAACTCAGGATCAAAATAATACGGATGTTCAGGCAAATACTTAACCATCTCATCTAAGAGAATTTTTTTATAAAATTTTTGCTTAGCAGAATAGGGGATAATGGCGCTAAAATGTGAGTTAAACTGAGAATACTCGCTTAATTTTTTAAGTAAGACTTCTTTTTTTACCAAATCAACCTTATTGATTAATACAATATGCGGCACTTTAGGATTTAAACTTAAAAAATTTTCATAATCTTTAATATCATCATAAATACTAGCCACAAATAAAATTACATCACAATCTACAATGCTTTTAATTGCCAAATCAATCATAAGCTGATTCATAGCTTTAGAGCTTGCATGCAAGCCTGGTGTATCTATAAAAATAAGCTGATGATTCTCATGCATTATAATTGCATTAATCTTTCTTCTTGTAGCATTTTGCTTATGAGAAACCATAGCCACTTTTTCTTCTAATAAAGAATTAAGGATAGAACTTTTTCCCGCATTAGTTCTACCCACTATACTTATAAAGCCACTTTTCACAAGATATACCTAGCTAAATCTTTATTTTCTATGATATCTCCAAGTTTAACTTGCACTTTAAAATCATCTATTTTATAAACTTTACCAGCATATTCATCTGCTTCAAAACTAATATCTTCCAAAAGTTTTTCCACCACCGTGTGTAAGCGTCTTGCACCAATATCTTGCATTTCTTCGTTAGCCTTGCTTGCTATTTTTGCTATTTCTCTAATAGCCTCATCTTCAAAAACAAGCTCTACATTTTCAGTTTTTAAAAGCTCAATGTATTGTGTTAGTAATGAATTTTTAGGTCTTGTTAAAATAGCATATAAAGCATCCTCATCTAGCGAATCAAGCTCAACCCTTAAAGGAAAACGCCCTTGAAGTTCAGGGATTAAATCACTTGGCTTGCTTAAATGAAAAGCACCTGCTGCGATAAATAAAATATGATCAGTTTTTAAAGGTCCAAATTTAGTTTGTATAGTACTACCTTCAACTATAGGAAGCAAATCCCTTTGCACCCCTTCTTTGCTTGGATCTTGGCGGTTTGAATTTGAGCTTGAAACTGCTACTTTATCTATCTCATCAATAAAAATAATCCCTTCATTTTCAGCTCTTCTTAAAGCCTCGCCTTTAATACTTTCCATATCAAGAATTTTTTCACTTGCTTCTTGAGCTAAAGCTATTCTTGCATCTTTTACTTTCATTTCTTTTTTAACTTTTTTATTACCCACGCCAATAACTTTTACTATATCTTGCATAGCACCCATTTCAGGTGGTAAATTTGGATTAGTATCAAACACGCTTTGTGAAATTTCAACTTCTATTGTGCTATCATCTAAATTACCAGCTTTTAATTTCACGCGCATTTTTTCTAAAGAATTTTGATACTCTTCTTGTTTTTCTTCACTAACACCCTTTGGTAAAGGTGGTAAAAGTTTTTCTAAAATTTTATTTTCTATAAATTCATTAATTTTGTCTTTATTTTTTTCTTTTTCTTCGTTTTTTACTAAATTTAAAGCAGCATTAGCTAAATCTCTAACCATGCTTTCTACATCACGCCCAACAAAACCAACTTCAGTATATTTACTTGCTTCAACTTTTACAAAAGGAAGTCCCATCATCTTAGCAAGGCGTCTTGCAATCTCTGTTTTACCAACCCCAGTTGATCCTATCATTAAAATATTTTTTGGCATGATATCATCTTGAAGTTCAGGGCTAAGCTGCATTCTTCTATAACGATTTCTTAAAGCAATTGCTATAATTTTTTTGGCGTTTTTTTGTCCAATTACATAATCATCTAAAAATTTCACAATCTCTTTTGGAGTTAAATTCATTTATCATCCTCAATTACATAAGTTTTAATATTTGTATTTGTATAAATGCAAATTTCACCAGCTATTTGCAAGCTTTCTTTGACTAATTCTTCTTCATCTAAATTTGAATGTTTGGCTAAAGCTCTTGCAGCAGAAAGTGCATAGTTACCCCCACTACCAATAGCAGCTATAGCACCATCTTCAGGCTCAACTACATCTCCAGTTCCTGAAAGTAAAAATATATGATCTCTATCTAATACCAACATCATTGCTTCAAGTTTTCTTAGGTATTTATCCTTACGCCATTCTTTTGAAAAATCTATTGCAGCTTTTAACAAATCACCCTTAGAACTAGAAAGTAGTTTTTCAAACATGTCAAAAAGATTAAAAGCATCAGCAGTGCTTCCTGCAAAACCTGCTAATACTTTTCCATTGTTTAATTTTCTAATTTTAACTGCATTGTTTTTTAAAACAGTGTTTCCAAAACTTACTTGCCCATCTCCACCAATTACAGATTTATTTTTACCTTTATAAGCTAAAATTGTAGTTGCGTGAAACATTATTCTCCTTTAACTTCTAGCTTAAATACAGCATGAATTGCATGGCCTAATTTTGCTGAAATTTCATGCACACCAAGCTCTTTTATGGTATCACATTCTAAGCTTTTTTTATCAAGCTCTATGCCTTTTTGATCTTTTAATGCATGTGCGATTTCATCTTTAGTAACCCCACCAAACAAGCTTCCATTAGCTCCCACAGGCTTAGCTATACAAATAGTGATTTTAGATAATTCCTCTTTTAATTTTTCCAAATTTGCAAGTTCAAATCTTAAATTTTCAGCCTTTTTCTTTTGCTCTGCTTCATATTGTTTTAAAACTTCATGTGTAGCAGCTTTGGCAAAACCTTTGGCAATTAAAAAATTTTGTCCATATCCATCTTTTACTTCTTTA
Organism: Campylobacter sp. CNRCH_2014_2452; assembly: GCF_025772865.1. Classification (NCBI taxonomy): domain Bacteria; kingdom Pseudomonadati; phylum Campylobacterota; class Epsilonproteobacteria; order Campylobacterales; family Campylobacteraceae; genus Campylobacter; species Campylobacter sp. CNRCH_2014_2452. Next base: position 151,947 of record NZ_JAKMSX010000004.1, on the reverse strand, counting down.
ACTTCTCCTGCTTTTCCTAAGCTTTTTACATCTTTAATTAATAATACTTTCATTGTTTTCCTTTTTAAAATTTTCTTCCATTTTTACCTGCGATGATAAATCTCAAAGCATTTAATCTTATAAAGCCTGCTGCATCTTTTTGATCATACACAGCATCTTCTTCAAAAGTACAATAAGCCTCGCTAAATAAGCTATCATTCACACTTTCTCTGCCTATTACTATTACATTACCTTTATATAATTCAAGTTTAACTTTACCATTTACATATTTTTGTGACTCATCAATTAAGGCTTGAAGCATTAATCTTTCAGGCGAGAACCAATAGCCATTATAAATTAAACTTGCATATTTTGGCATTAATTCATCTTTTAAATGTGCTGCTTCTCTATCAAGAGTGATACTTTCTATAGCACGGTGTGCTTTTAAAAGTATACTTCCACCCGGAGTTTCATAACAACCTCTACTTTTCATACCCACATAGCGATTTTCAACAATATCAAGACGACCTATACCATGTTTTACACCAAGCTCATTAAGTTTTGCCAAAAGTTGTGCGGGAGACATTTTTTCTTCATTAATAGCACATAAATCGCCTTTACTAAACTCAAGCTCTATCACTTCGCTTTCATTTGGAGTTTCTTTTAAATCTTTCACCCAACGCCACATATCCGCTTCAGGTTTAGCAGCAGGATCTTCAAGTACTAAACCCTCATAAGAAATATGCAATAAATTTGCATCCATAGAATAAGGTGACTTACCTGGCTTTTTAGCTATATCAATACCATGTTTTTGCGCATAAGCTAAAAGTTTTTCACGGCTATTTAAATCCCATTCTCTCCAAGGAGCAATAATGGCTAAATTTGGATTTAGTGCCAAAGCACCTAATTCAAAACGCACTTGATCATTTCCTTTACCTGTTGCTCCATGACTAATAGCATCTGCATTAGTTTTATTTGCTATTTCTACCAAAGCTTTTGCTATCAAAGGTCTTGCTATACTTGTACCTAGTAAATATTCTCCTTCATAAATAGCATTTGCTCTAAACATAGGAAACACATAATCTTTTACAAATTCATCTTTTAAATCTTGAATAAAAATATTTTCTTCTTTTACACCCAAAGAAAGCGCTTTTTTTCTAGCAGGTTCAAGCTCTTCGCCTTGTCCAATATCTGCTGTGAAAGTTACTACTTCACATTTATACTCATCTTGTAGCCATTTTAAAATTATACTTGTATCAAGTCCGCCAGAATATGCTAAAACTACTTTTTTAATATCTTTTTTCATTGTCTTTCCTCTTTGTAAAAAAATGATTGTAAAATTTAACGAATTTAGCTTAATATAATGTAAAATATTTAAACATTTTATAACATTTTCTTGTATTTTTTGATAAAATATTTTTATGAGAATAGATAAATTTTTAAATGTAGTTAATATTACTAAGCGTCGTGCTATTTCAGAAGATATGTGTAAAAGTGGTGTAGTAAGTATAAATAATCAAGTAGTTAAAGCTAGTAAAGAAGTAAAAATTGGCGATGAAATAAGCATTAAATTTATAGAATATACCAATACCTATAAAGTCTTAGATATACCAACAACCAAAAGCATACCAAAAGCTATGCAAGAAAAATATGTGGTAAAAATCCAATGAAAGAAATGATTTTAAGCCAAAATGAGCTTTATAAGCTTTGTGAAATTTTACCTAAAAATGGAGTTATTTTACTTCAAGGGGATTTAGCAAGCGGTAAAACTACTTTAGTACAAAATTATGCTCAATTTCTTGGAGTAGAAAAAACGCTTAATTCTCCTACATTTTCTATCATGCAAGAGTATGATTTTCAACAAGGTAAAATGTATCATTATGATATTTATCAAGAAGGTTTTGATAGGCTTTTAAAAAATGGCTTGATTGAAAATTTTTTTGAAGAGGGTTTGCATTTGGTAGAGTGGGGTGATGAAAAATTAAAAAAATATTTAGATAAATATCAAATTTTTAATATAATTTTACAAATCATTCCTTATGAAAATAAAAGAAAGTATATAATACATGAGTAAGCTAGAAGCTAGAAATTTAGAAAAAATCATTAAAAAAACTAAAATCATACACGATGTTTCGCTAGAAGTGCAAAGTGGAGAAGTTGTAGGACTTTTAGGGCCTAATGGAGCAGGAAAAACTACGAGTTTTTATATGATATGTGGGCTTATTTTGCCAACAAGCGGACAGGTGTTTTTAGACTCACAAGATATCACAAAAGAACCGCTTAATAAAAGAGCAAAGCTTGGCATTGGGTATTTGCCTCAAGAAAGTAGTGTTTTTAAAGACTTAAGCGTAGAAGAAAATTTACTTTTAGCCGCCCAAGTAATATATAAGGATAAAAATTTATTAGAACAAAAGATAGAACAAATGCTAGAATTACTTAGCATAGAGCCTATTAGACACAGAAAAGGTATGAGCTTAAGCGGGGGTGAAAGAAGGCGTTGTGAAATCGCAAGATCACTTATGTGTGATCCTAAATTTTTACTTTTAGATGAACCATTTGCTGGGGTTGATCCTATCGCAGTGAGTGAAATTCAAAGCTTAATTAATGATTTAAAAGCTATGAATATAGGTGTTTTAATCACTGATCATAATGTAAGAGAAACTCTAGCAATTTGCGATAGAGCTTATGTGATTAGAAGCGGAAGGTTGCTAGCTAGTGGCAATGCTAATGAAATTGCACATAATGAAGATGTTAAAAAATACTATCTTGGAAGTGAGTTTAGACTTGAATAATGCTTAAACAAAAAACCTCTATAACGCAAAAAGCAAAACTATCACAAACCTTAAGATCTTGGCTTCCTATATTGCAAGCTAACATTGAAGATCTAAAAGAAAGCTTAGATGAATTTGCTAAAGAAAATCCTTTTATAGAGATCAAAGAAAACTCAAGTATTACAAACAATCAAAACAAGTATTATCAAGAATATTTTAGTAAAAATACCACCACGCAAATGATTGATGCAAAAAGCTTGGAAGTAAAAAATGTGTATGAACTTTTAAGTGAGCAAATCATACCACCATTTTTTCCTACTAAAAAATCCCAAACCATTGCTGAAAAAATCATAGAATGTTTAAATCATGAAGGTTATTTTGAGTATGATGAGGAAATTTTAGGTGAATTTGATCCTTTAGAAGTAGAAAAAATCAGGCAAAGATTTAAGTATCTTGAGCCTATTGGAGTAGGTGCAAAAGACAATCAAGAAGCTTTTATTTTTGCATTAGAGCATTTTGACTTAGATGATGAGCTTTATGAGTTTTGCAAAATGTTAATTTTAAATTTAGAAAATGCAAAAGATTTTATCAAAGATCCTTTGTATAAAAAGGCTATAGCTATAATTAAAAAAATCTCCATTCCGCCTTTTTTGGAGTATTTTGAAGAGAGCATGGAAATCATTCCTGATATATTTATTTATCAAGAAAATGGTGAAATTAAAATTAAAATCAATGATGATTATTATCCTGAAATTGCTTTTGAAGCAGATGGTTTAGATCATGAGTTTTTAAGTGCTTATTTAAAAGATGCAAAAAATTTAATCGATGCACTAGCTATGCGTAAAGCTACCCTTTATAAACTAGGGCTTATGATTATAGAATATCAATATGATTTTTTCATGGGTGGGGACATCAAACCTATGCAACTTAAAGATTTAGCACAAGATCTTGAAAGAAATGCTTCTACTATTTCAAGGGCAATTGCAAATAAATACTTAAGTTGCGATAGAGGCTTAATACCTTTAAAATCTTTCTTTACCACTGCAGTTGATGATGGCGAAACTTCTAATGCTACAATCAAAGATTTTCTTAGTAATTTAATTAAAAAAGAAAATCCTAAAAAACCTTTGAGTGATTTGAAAATTCTTGAACTCACTCAAAAAGAATTCCCAAGTGTGCAACTAGGGCGTAGGACTATCACTAAATATCGTATGCAACTTGGTATAGGAAGCTCAAGTGAGCGTAAAAAATTATATGAATTGATGTAGGAAAAGATGAATTTAGAAAGTATTTTTGAAAAAACCATAAAACAAAATGTGCGTTTAGTAGCAGCTAGCAAGTATGTTCAAAATGAACAAATTCGAGAGCTTTTTAAGCAAGATGTTATAGAGTTTGGAGAAAATCAAGTCCAAGCTTTAGCTTTAAAAAAAGAAAAACTTCAAGATTTAGAAATCAAATGGCATTTTATAGGCAATCTTCAAAGTAACAAAATCAATCTTTTAATCAAACAAAACCCATTACTTTGGCAATCTTGCAATGGCTTAAAAATCGCCAAAGCCGTAGATAAAAGACTTGATTATAAATTAGATACTTTATTAGAAATTAATACTGCCAATGAAAGTTCTAAAAGTGGCATAGAGCAAAATAAGGCCATAGAAGAGTATTTACAAATACAAGAAGAGTGTAAAAATTTAAACCTTACAGGCATTATGTGTATAGGCTCTATGGATGAGGAAAAAGTTCAAGAAAGCTTTGAGCAAACTTTTAAAATCTATGAAATTTTACAAAAACACGGGGCAAAAATTTGCTCTATGGGTATGAGTGGGGATTTTGAACTAGCTATAAAATGTGGTTCAAATATGGTGCGTTTGGGGAGTATTTTATTTAAATAAACCCCATTTGTTTTGCTTTTTCTATCATAAAATCTGCGCCATTTTCACTTTTTAATCCTTGCAAGGCTATAGATTTTTCTTCTAATGAGAAATTTTCTACCAAATTTAAAAATTGATGTTTTTCTTCTTGGGTTAAAATTTCACATAAATTACGCTCTTTTAAATACAAAGCATTAAAATATTGATGATTTTTAGCCGCATATGGATAAGGAATAAAAATACAAGGAAGTAAATTTGCACTAAGCTCAAAAAGACTACTTGCACCTGATCTTGATATAGCTAAATCTGCTTTAGAAATTTTATCCATAATGTTTTTATCAAAATCAAAAAGCTCTACTTTGACATTTAAATCCTCATAAGCTTTTTTACATCTTTCATAATCATTCTTACCACATTGATGAATGATATTTATACCTTTTTCTTTAAAGTATAAAGCATTTTCTAAAGCAAGGTCATTAATAAATTTAGCCCCTTGAGAGCCACCAAGAAAAATAATATTTTTTAATTCTTTTCTCACTCTTGCTTTTTGAGAAAAAATCTCGCTAATAGGATAAGGACAAAAGAAAGTATTTGCTTTATCAATCTGATCGTCAAAAGCAGTAAAAAAAGCTTTAGAAAAAGGCTTTAAAAGTGAATTTAAACTTCCTATTTTTGAATTTTGCTCATGGATTAAAAGTGGGATATTTGCCATTAAAGCACCAAAAGCGCCTGGAGCACTGCTATATCCACCCACGCTAAAAACTGCTTTAATATTATGTTCTTTTAAAATTTGCTTTGTTTTTCTTGCAAGTTTTAAAATATGTAAAAATGATTGAACTTTAGCTAAGCCTTTTTTATTAACAACGCCTTGAGAGCTTAGAAAATATTTTTTATAAAAACCATTTTCATTTTCAAACCAAAGTCTATCTTGGCCATTTTCACTTCCTATGTAAATACATTCTATGCCTTGTTTTCTTGCACTTTGCAATAAACATCTAGCTATAGCCAAATGCCCTCCCGTGCCTCCACCTGTAATTGCTATCATTTGTCCTCTTTATTTAGTTTTTCTTCTAAAAATTTAATTCTTTCCTCTAGTTTTTGAATTCTCTCTTTTTGGCTTATTTGAAATTCTTTAATATAAGCAGGTATACCAATAGCTGTTAAATTTGGCTCAACATCTTTTAATACAACTGCATTTGAACCTATTTTTGCATTTTTACCTATGGTAATATTACCTAAAATTTTAGCCCCAGAGCCTATGATCACACCATCTTCTATAGTAGGATGTCTTTTGGTATTTTTATCTAAACTTGTACCACCTAAGGTTACTCCTTGATAGATAATCACATCATTACCAATTATAGCTGTTTCACCTACTACCACACCTATTGCATGATCTATAAATATCCTTCTACCTAGCGTAGCTCCAGGATGCAAATCAACCCCTGTTAAAAACTGAGAAATTCCACTAATCATTCTTGCTATGCGTTTATAATTTTTGATATAAAAAAAATGCGCAAAACGATAATTTACCACAGCCCAAACACCAGGATAGTTAAAAACTAATTCAATCCAAGATCTATATGCAGGATCTTTTTGTTTTGGCATAGAAAAATCTTCTTTGATTAGTTTAAAAATACTCATTTAGAACCTATACTTTTTAAGTATCCATTATCATTTAAAAATAAATAAATTTCACCCAAAATATGTTTTTTTTGATTTTCATTTACAAGTTTTGAAGCATAAATTTTTTCATTAATATTGTCCATAATTGCATGCACATCATAATCAAGATCTTCTAAGGTATCTAAAATAGATTGAGCCTCTAGCACGCTTTCTACTTCAAAACCCTTTTCATTAATACTTATACAAGCTTCGGTTGGATGTGTAAAAAGATTATGCTTCATACCAAGCACTTCTTGATAAGCTCCCACTAGGAAAAATCCTAAAAAATAATCTTCAGCTTCTACATCAATATCATGTAAAAACAAAGGATTATCTTTCGAATAAGAAATTTCCCCATCGCTATCACAAGTTATATCCCATATACTTGCACTTCTAGTTGGCTTTTTATTGAGTCTATCAAGTGGCATGATAGGGAAATTTTGCTCTAAACCCCAAAAATCAGGTAAAGACTGAAATACTGAAAAATTCACTAAATATTTTTCTTGCACTTCATTTTGCAAACTCGATAAATCAGCTTGATCACCCACCAAAGAAATAGCTTTTCTCATAATCAAATGTACTAAAATTTCACTATTAGAGCGATCTTGTAAATCCACATAACCCAAATCAAACAAGGTTAAAATACTCTCCATATGATCAATGCTATCATGTAAATACTCAAGTGCATTAGAAGCTTTAATGTTTTTATACAAATCATAAAGTTCATCAATAAGTTTTGGGTTTTTATCTTTTAATAAAAGCTTGCTTTCTGTGTATTCTTGAGAAAAAAGCTCTAAAACAGGCGCTACTAAAACAGCATGATTAGCTGCTACAAAACGCCCACTTTCTATAAAAATATCAGGCTCTAAATCTTTTTTTTGTTCTGCAATACCTTTTAAAATAAACACAACATCGTTTGCATACTCACTTAAGGTGTAATTTCTGCTTGTTTCGTTTTTAAACTGAGAGTATTCTACCGCTAAACCTCCACCAAGATTAATAGCTTTTAAATTTTTTGCCCCCATTTTTCTAAGCTCGGTGTAGATATTACCCGCTTCATTTAGAGCTTTTTTCAAAGGATGAATTTCAGTAATTTGTGAGCCTAAATGAAAATGTATCATAGTAAATTGCTCTAAAAGTTTATTAGCTTTTAAAAGATTTACCGCTTCAATAAGCTCAGTGGATGTTAAACCAAATTTTGAATTTATACCACCACTTTTTGCCCAAATTCCTACTCCAGCTGAATGCAAACGCACTCTTAAACCTATATTTGGCTTTGGCTTAAAACGATTTTTAGCAATTTCAATCATTGCTTCAAGCTCATTAAGTCCTTCCATAGTTAAAGTGATATTATGACCCATTTCACACGCTATAAAGCCCATATTTATGAGTTCTTTATCTTTAAAGCCATTAACTGTTATAGGAGCACTTTCATTATTATAAGCCATAGCTAGTAAAAGCTCGGCCTTACTTCCTGCCTCTAAGCCATAGTTGTATTCTTTACCTAGATTAACTAAATTTTTTACAAAACCTGGATATTGATTGACTTTTAAAGGATATACAGCGTTAAAAGAACCTTTATAGTTAAATTCTTTTTTCGCTTTAGCAAATTTATTATAAATTTGCTCAATTTGCTTATGGATTAAATGAGGAAAACGAAGCAACAATGGCCCCTTATAACCATCATCGCGCAAAGTATTTACTATATCTATAATAGCAGGTTTTTTACCATGATTTACACATACTTTGCCATTTTCAATGATAAAATTATTTGCACCCCAAATATTAATACCATAATCAATCATAACTCATTCTCCAAATTTACTAATTTTATATTTTTAGTATCTTTATTTTCTAAATTTTTATAAAAAATCTCTTCTTTTTGCATTTCATCTTCGCCTATACACAAAAAGATTTCAGCATTAGCATTATCTGCTTGGTTTAAATGCTTTGCAAGTTTTTTTGCTTCATAGCTTAAATATACCTTATGTTTTTTTCTTAAAGTATTTGCTAATTTAAAAATAGTATCTATATAAGCTTCATCCATGGCACAAAGATAAATTCCTTCTCTTGATTTTATGCTTTGTTTTTGTTCTAAAATAGCCATAATCCTTTCTATACCCATAGCAAAACCCACACCATAACCACTTTTACCATCTAAGTATTCAATCAATCTATCATACCTTCCACCACCTGCTACGGCAGCTTTTGCACCGATTTCATCGCTAACAAACTCAAATGCACTTTTAGAATAATAATCAAGCCCACGCACTAATTTTTCATCACATTCAAATTCAACATCATTTTCTTTTAAAAGTTTTTGCAATTTTTCATAATCTTTCTTACAACATGAGCATAAATTTTCACTTAGTTTTGGTGCATTTTCGATTAAACTTTGACAATGATCATTTTTGCAATCAAGCACTCTAATAGGATTTAAGTCTTTTCTTCTTAAGCAATCTTCGCAAAAACCTTCTTTAGAATTTAAAAAAGCTATGAGTTTTTCTTTATATACACCCATACATTCTTTACAGCCTAAAGAATTAATTTTCAAGCTTGTATGAATTTCTAAGCGTTTAAAAATTTCATTTAGCATTAAAATAATACTCGCATCCTCATACACACTTGCTATACCAAAGCTTTCTACACCAAATTGATGAAATTCACGCAATCTTCCTTTTTGTGGCCTTTCATAGCGAAACATAGAGCCATGGTAAAACCATCTTTTAACACTTTGAGCCTTGTCCATTTTAGCTTCTATGTATGATCTTACCACTCCAGCTGTCCCTTCAGGCCTTAAACACACTTCATTGCCTGCTTTATCAACAAATTCATACATTTCTTTGCCAACTATATCAGAGCTTTCTCCAACACTTCTTTTAAAAAGCTTAGTAAGTTCCAAATGCGGACAATTAATAAAAGTAAAACCATAGTTTTTAGCTACTTCTTCACAAGTTTTTATCACTTTTTCATAAAGAGTAGCTTGATCATCTTGTAAATCTTTCATTCCTTTTAAAGCATTAATCATCTATAAATTCCTTAATTTTTTCATGTAAAATTTCAATACTCAAAGAAGCATCTAATTTTAAAATTTTTATATCTATCTTAGTTTTTAAAAACTCTAAAGTTTCTTCTAGGGCATTTTGTATATTTAAAAAATATTCAACCCCTCTTTTTTCAATACTATCTAGATCTTTTTTAAAAAGTCTTTGCTCAATAAGCTCTTTAGAACCATGCAAAAACACAACCTTTTGTGGAAAAAGTCCACCTGTAGCAAAAGAATTTAACTCAAATAAAATATTTTGATCAAAATCACATCTTGCATAAGCCATATTAGAAATAAAACTACGATCTGAAATGATAAGTTTGTTTTTATTTTGCGCTAAATGCATGTCGATTAAATTTGCTCTATCTGCTAAAAAAAGCAAAAGTTCAGCCTTTTTAGAAAATTGCATTTTACTTTCTAATAAAATTTTTCTCAAATGCACTCCAAGTTCACTTCCACCTGGTTCTTTAGTAAAAAATGCATTATGAAAATATTTTTTTAAAAGTTCTATCTGTGTGCTTTTACCCACACAATCAACCCCTTCAAAAGCTATATACAATCTCTCTCCTTTAATAAAGGTATAATTTCTTTTGGCACAAGCTTGCTCACATCACCATTATGAGCACAAATTGATCTTACTATGGAGCTTGAAATAAAAGAATTTTTTAAATTTGGCATAAGATATATAGTTTCAAAATCTTCCCAAAGCATGTGATTTGCATAGCCAAGTTGTAATTCATACTCAAAATCACTCACCGCTCTTAAGCCTCTTATAATGATATTTATTTGCAAATTTTTAGCAAGATCTACTAGTAAGTTATCAAAAGTTGTAATTTTAACATTTTTTAAGTCTTTTGTAGCAATTTTTACCATTTTTTCTCTATGTTCCAAGCTAAACATAGGCTTTTTACTTTCACTTTTAGCTATAGCAACTACCACCTCTTCAAACATCTTGCTAGCTCGAATGATCACATCTAAATGTCCATTAGTGATAGGATCAAATGTTCCTGGGTATATACAACTAGCCATCACTGCCACCTTTGGTATAAATTATGCTCAATATTTGCTAAATCAAGCCATTTTCCTATGATAAATTCATATAATTTTTCTAAATTATCAATCTTAGCATAACTTGCCATTACAGGAGGAGAGATGATAACTCCATAGCTAGAAAGTTTAGCCATTTGTTCTAAATTTAAAGTAGAATAGGGCATTTCTCTTACTCCAAGTATGAGCTTTTTGCGTTCTTTTAAAGCCACTCCTGCAGCTCTTGTAAGTAAAGTATCATTTATACCGCAAGCAATTTTTGCTAAAGTATTAATCGAGCAAGGTGTGATAAAAGTCGTTTCTATGCCAAAAGATCCGCTTGCTACGCATTGACTAATGTCTTCATTATCTAAAAAATTTACATGCTCAAGCTCAAATTTATCTTTTATGTGTTGCAAAAAGTCTATATTTTGCAAAAGGGAATTTTCTTTTATAAAGCTTATTTTTGCATTTTTACTCACAATAGCATAAATTTGTCCTTTTTCTTTTAAATGTTTTAATAATAAAAAGCCAAGCTCGCAAGAACTAGCTCCGCTAATACCTACTAAAATTTTTCTCATTTTAGCTCCACATAATTTTTACTAATAACTTTACCATGCACGACTTTTCCATCTTTATTTTTAAGGCGAATTCTTTGGTTTAAATTCCCACTTTGCAAGGCTTTTAATTCTATCATCATGCTTAAATCCCCATCTTTGATAATACCATAAACAGAATCATTTCTTTGTATAAGGGTTTTGGTTTTAAACATATTATATTTTAAAATCATATTTTCTCTTATATTGCTTTTGGCTATTAAATTTGCGATTTCATCTTTTTTTAATACACCTTGGGGAGCTTTATCAAAAGGAATTTTTAAAATTTTAAAACTAGCAGGACTTAAATTTTCATTACGCGCAATAGGACGCGTGGTTTGTAAAACTTCTAATTTTGCCTTTAAAAAATACTTAAAAAATATATTTTTTTTAAACTGCTCTGGAGTTTTAAATTCAGCCTTTATAAAGCCATCGGCTCTATCAAAATTATGATTACCTAGCTTTAAAAAAATATATTGATTAAAATCAGCAGGCAAACTGGATTGAGTGTTAAGTTCTAAAGAAATGATTTCTAACTGCGGATAATTTATTTTAAATTCTTTAATCAAAGCTAATTTTACTTCATCAAAATTCGAAGCAAAACTTAAAGTATAGAAAAATAAAACTAGAATGATTTGTTTAAAAAACAATACAGCAACCTCTTATATAAAATATATTAATTATATAATACATCAAAAAAGTTTGATTTTGGTTAAAAGAAGTGGAGCGGGAAACGAGATTCGAACTCGCGACCCCAACCTTGGCAAGGTTGTGCTCTACCCCTGAGCTATTCCCGCATTTTGAAAGTAAAGTGTGATTTTATCAAAACTTTATTTTATTGTCAAGTTTTTAAAATTAAGGAATGTTTTTTGCTTGTGATTATTAAATTTTAAAAGGAGCAACTCATGCAAGTAAATGATAAAAATAGTCCGCTAGCCTTAAACAATATGACAAAAATCAAAGAAAAAAACACATCTTCAGATGAATTTCAAGCTACACTTAATGCACTTAAAGACAAAGAGGAAAAAGAGTATAAAAAAGATAGCAACAATGCTTTTAGTAATACAGATTTAAATATAGGTTCGATTTCTAAAGATTATAGCGTATATGCTTGGGAGAAATTACGCCAAAGCAAATACCAAAAAAATGAAGAAAATATCTTAAACAATCTTTTTAAAACTTTAGATAAAGCAAGAAGTTAATCATTCAAAATAGGGTAGTGCAATACCCTATTAAATTTTTAAAACTTTAACTTCTTGATCTTTTACTAATTTTGTATCATCAATTTGCGTGATTAAAATATGCGTGTTTTCACATAAAGGTTTTAACATACCTGAGCCAAATTTAGCTTCACTTGGTTTAAAATATCCATCGACTAATTTTCCAAAAGCAAAATCATTTCTTTGACCTTTGAAATTTAAATCTTTAGTCAATCTTGCTTTATCAAATTCCAAAAGTTCTTTACCATAAAGTAAATTGAGTATATTTTTTGCAAAAATATGCGTTGAAACTAAAGAGGCTAAAGGATTTCCTGGTAGGGCTAGAAAAAGCATATCGATTTTGTTAAAAAGTTTTACATGCTTACAAAGTTTAGCATTTACTTTTTCAAAAATAGGGCTAAAATCACACTCAAGCAAAGCTTGTTTGATAAAATCAGCCTCACCCACGCTAGCTCCACCACTGCTTATAAGCATATCAAATTCTTTATTTTCTAAAAGCTTTTTATATGTATTTAAATCATCTTTTATAAGTCCTAAATACTCAATATCAGCATAATCTTGCAAAATAGCATAAATTCCAAAAGCATTTGCATTATATATGCTGTATTCATCAGCATTTTCCCAAGGTTCTACAAGCTCATCTCCACTTGAAAAAATCCCAACACGCAATTTTTTAACGACATTTAACTCATAAATTCCTTGAGCAGCGAGCATAGCTACCATGCCTGAAGTGATTTTTTGTCCTTTTTTAAACAAAAATTCTCCAAGCTTTGCTTCCTCGCCTTTAAAGCGGATGGCATTGTTTTCTTTAGCATTTTTAGCATTGAGCTTTTCATCTTCAAGCGAAGCTTCTTCAAGCATTAAAATAGTATTTGCATTTTGAGGAATTTTAGCTCCTGTCATGATTTTATAGCATTCATTTTTTTCTATAATATAATCATTTTTATCGCCTGCTAAAATACTTCCTTTAATTTCTAGCAATTCATTCTTATGTGTATAATTTAGTGCATAACCATCTAGGGCAGAATTATCAAAAGCGGGTAGGTTTTTTTTCACAAAAACATCTTCATATAAAATACACCCCAAAGCTTGTGTCAAATTTACTTTTTGAAATTCATTTTTTGCTTTGATTTGTTCTTTTAAAAAATCTAAAGTTGCAAAAATATCTCTCATTCTTCAAGCCTTCTTATACTTGCACCTAGTTTTTTAAATTTTTCTTCTAAATTTTCATACCCTCTATCAAGATGATAAATTCTATGAATTTTACTTGTGCCTTTAGCTGCTAAAGCCGCTAAAATCAAAGCAGAAGATGCACGCAAATCAGTAGCCATAACATCAGCTCCCAAAAGCTCTTTAGTACCATTTATAGTAGCAATATGCCCGTTTAATCTTATATCAGCTCCCATTCTTAAAAGCTCACTTACATGCATAAAACGATTTTCAAATAATCTTTCATCAATAATACTTGTACCATTTGCTTTTAAAGCTAAAGCCATAAATTGTGCTTGCATATCCGTTGGAAAGCCTGGGTATTCGCTAGTTAAAATTTCAACCGGTTTGATTTCTTTAGCAGGATTTATACTAATACTATCTTCATTAATATCAAAGCTAAAACCCATTTGCTCTAGCTTTGCCAAAACTGCGCTAAGATGGCTTGCATTGACTTTTTTTAGAGTGATTTTTGAGTTAGTGATAGCTCCTGCACACAAATAAGTTCCTGCTTCAATACGATCAGGAATGATTTCAAAAGGTTTAAATTCTAAAAGCTCTCCACTTGTACCATAAATTTCAAGCTCAGAAGATCCTATGCCTTGTATATCAAGCCCAGCCCTAGCTAAAACCTCACAAAGTTGCACCACTTCAGGCTCTTTAGCAACATTTAAAAGTCTAGTTTTACCATGAGCTAGAGCTGCTGCCATGATGATATTTTCACTGCCTGTAACAGTGATTTTATCAAACATCACATCAGCGCCTCTAAGCTCTCCACTAGCTACCACATAACCTTGCTTAATCTCAATATTAGCTCCCATTTTTTCTAAAGCTAAAAGGTGTAAATCAATAGGGCGTTGGCCTATAGCACAACCTCCTGGTAAGGAAACCTCACAATTTCCAAATCTAGCTAGTAAAGGCCCTAAGGTAAGTATAGAGGCACGCATTTTACGCACGATGTCGTATTTTGCTATGGTTTTATTTAAGTGTTTTGTATTTATTTTTGCAAAATTGTCTTTAAAAGTATAATTTGCCCCTAAATTTTCAAGTAAAGAAAGTAGGGTGCAAATATCTGCTACATTTGGTAAATTTGAAATTTGCACTTCATTTTTAGCTAAAATACTTGAAGCTATCAAAGGGAGTGCAGCGTTTTTTGCACCACTTATTATCACTTCTCCATTTAACTTTTCAACACCATCAATCTCTAAATAAGTCATCAATTTTCCTTAAAATATATACATAATGATATAATAATATTTTACTACAAATATTATATAAATTAATAAGATTAAAGGTGTTTTTTGGGAGTTTTTCTAGTCATACTTGGTGGGATATTTTGGGCCATAAGTGGGGTTTTGGCTGAGTATTTGTTTAAAAATCATTATTCTGCTGAATGGGTAAGTTTTTATCGTTTGCTTTTTACCGGCGTTATTTTAATAATTTTGGGTGTAAAAAATTTCAAACTAAAATTACTAAAGCAAAAAGAAGAACTTAGCTCTCTTTTAATTTTTTCTATCTTTGGTTTATTGATAACTCAATATGGTTATTTTAAAGCTATTTATTATACCGATGCAGGAACTGCCACGATGATACAATACAATGCACCATTAATCATAATGCTTTTTATGTGTTTTAAAAATAAAATTTTACCTAAAAAAGTAGAACTAATCGCTTTGTTTTTAATACTTTTTGCCTTATTTTTACTTATAACAAATGGAGATATTAATACATTAAAACTTGATATAAGAGGTGTTATTTGGGCTTTTTTTGGAGCTCTTGGAGTGGCATTTTATTCTTTGAGTGCTAGACTTATCATAGTAAAATATGGCTTATTTTTAATCATGGGTTTAGCTAGTTTATTTGCTTCTTTTTTGCTTTTTGTATTATTACAAGGAAATATCCCAAAACATGATTTTTCTTTAAACTCCTTTTTGGCTATGAGCGCGATTGTATTTATAGGTACAATAGGGGCTTTTTGTTTATATTTAAAAGGAGTTGAATTAATAGGGGCTTTTAAAGCTAGTATGATAGCTTGTATAGAACCTGTGGCTGCTGCTTTTATGAGTTTTTTATTTTTAGGGACTATTTATAGCGTGATTGATCTTTTTGCTTTTGCTTTGATCATTCTTAGTGTGTTTTTAAATGCCAAAAAACACTAAGAATAAGTGATTAAAAAATACTAGATAAAATTATCTAGGTTCTATCGTGAAGTTTTTTTGCTACTTCTGCGGCTAATTTTAGCTTTTCATTATCAAAGTGTGTGTAAATTCTTGAAGTATTTAAACTCGCATGCCCTAGTGCTTCTTGGACTAAAACTAAATCTTTTTGTTTTTTATAAAGTAGAGTAGCAAAAGTATGTCTTAGCATATGGGCTCCATTTTTTTGCTTGCGAATTCCTGCTTTAAATAAAATTTGTTCTACTATACGCGAAACATAAGCTTGGGTTAGGGCTTTGCCATTGCGATTGACAAATAAAAGTCCATCATAAGAAAGATAATTTACCCTTACATCTTTTAAAAGATGTTCTATAAGCTCTTTTTTAATCATCACAACGCGGTATTTATTACCTTTAGCTCTAATGCGTATAATATAAAGATCATTTTCTTCACTAATATCTTTTAATTTTATATTAATAGCTTCACTAACCCTAATTCCTGTAAAAATGATGATTTTAATAATCAAGCGATTGCGTATGGTATTGCTTTTAAAATCTGTATTATCAATAGCATCTAAAAATTTACTCACTTCATCTTCACTCATATACTCAGGTAGCTTAACTCCCTTAGAACCACTTATACCCGCCCAGTTTTTAAGGTTGATATCAAAAATATGTGCTTTTTGATCTTCTTCATTTTGTTTATCTAAAAATGCAAAAAAATTAATCACAGCTATGCGGTAGTTTTTCTTACTCGCATCAGACAAAGAAGCACTAATACTTGCTAAAATTTCTACTAAAAGCTCTTCATCTATTTGTTTTAGTGAATAAAGCTTATAAAATAACAAATACTCATAAAGTTTTTTCAAAGGATTAAAATATGTATTTACACCGCTAAGTCCTGCATTTCTTGCTTTTTTTACATAAGCATCAAGCTCTTGTACATTTTTAACACCCTTACTTAAGGCTAAATTTACTACAGCTAAAGCTTGGGGGTCTTTTAATTCTTTATTTGATAAAGAATTAAGTTTAAATTTCACATATCTACAAAGCCAAAATAAAAATGACTTTTCAAAATTTTCTTCACAATCTAGAGGATATTTCATCACTCATTCTCCAAAGCTTTCAAAGTAGCCATTTTTGCATGAATATATGCACTATCAAACAGCTTTTTAGAGCTTTCTTTTATAATCAAACCAAGTTCAGTACAACCCAAAATCACTCCTTGAACCTCCGAAAATTGAGCAATCAAATCACATAAATATCTTTTTGATTTTTCATTTATAATACCTTTGCAAAGTTCATTAAAAATAATATCATTAAGCTTTAAAATATCATCATTTTTGGGAATAAAAACTTCAATCTTTGAATTAATTAAAAGTTGTTTATAAAAATCTTCTTGCATAGTGTATTTTGTCCCTAATAACAACACTTTATCAATATTTTGCTCTTGAAGTTCTAAAAGCATAGCTTTAGCTATATGTAAGATAGGAATTTGAATGTTTTTTTGTATATTTTCATAACATTTATGCATAGTATTAGTGCAAATTAATATAAAATCAACTCCACTTTTTTGCAAAAGTAGGGCATGTTGGGTTAAAATTTCACTTGCTTTTTGCCAATCATTCTTCCGTTGGCATTCTTCTATTTCTTCAAAATCAACGCTAGTTAAAACTATCTTAGCACTATGTAATTTTCCTAATTTTTCATTTGTTAATTTATTGATAATTTCATAATAACTAAGTGTGCTTTCATAACTCATTCCGCCTATTAAACCTATGGTTTTCAATTTTTTTTCCTTTTAAAATTAATATAAAAATTATAAAAAAATCTTACTTAAAAAATATCAAGCTATAATTATAAAAACAAAATAGGGTGATGATATGTTTTTTAAGAAAAAAACCGCGCAAAAGCAAGTAAAACAAAACAATATTTCAAAACAAGATAATACTTTAAATAATGACTTTGCACAAGAAAAAAGACTTTACGAATTTAGAGAAAATATGAAAAAACTTAGCAAAAATGAAAATAGTGCTAAACTTTTAGCAAAACAACTTTCAAGATTAATTCAAAAATCCAAATAAAATCAAAAACTCCACACAAGTTAAACTTTTGTATTAATTTCTTTTTTTACTCATCATTTTAACTTTTTTAGTCTATAAAAATATTTTAACTTAAACTTAATATATATGTAAAATTATATGATAAATAGTAAAATATTGAAATTATATACATTTTGTATTGAAAACTATAATTTTCAAACTTTTATATTTATCTGTTTATACATAAGTAAAATATATTTAAAAATACCTATAATATAGTATTTTAAAGCATTTTATTTTTTGGATGAAAATAATTTATCCATAAAAAAATAAGTATAATTTTTTGAAAAATATTATAAGTTATTTTATGCAGCTATAAAAGACTAAAGATGTATATTTTTCATTTCAACTAAATTTTAGTTTATATTTTTGCTTAAATAAATTTGAAGTTTAAAAATGTAGATTAGTTATTTTCTTGACTTTTAGGATAATCAAAAAACACAACTTCCCCGCTGTGTTCTTTTATATCTTTAAATTCTTTTATATCAAATTGCATACATAAAATAGCAGAAGTTGGAAAGTTTTCTAAGTCTATATGAGCTAGATACTCACAAAGTTCTTGCAATAAAGGATTGTGCATAATTAGCACTACCCTACTCTCTTTTGATTCTTTTATAAAATTTAACACATCCTTTAAATTACCATCATAAAAGCTTTTTTCTATCTTGATATCTTTTTCTTTTAAAGAAAAGCTTTTACAGAGTTTTTGTGCTGTTTTTATACAGCGCTTAGCAGGACTTGAGATAATGCTTTGGGCTTTAAATTCTAAATCCTTAATCCTATAAATCATAGTTTTTAAATCATCTTTTCCACTAGAACTAAGTTCTCGTTGTAAATCTTGATAGTAATTTTCTTTTTGAGCTTTAGCATGACGAATAAAATAGATATATTTCATCTTATAACCTTAAATTTACCCAAAGCATATCCACATATAAAGCCAAAAATATGTGCATACCAAGCTATATTAACACCCATAAAAATAGGCACAAAACTCATTAACAATATAGCCACAATAAGTCCTTTGGTGGCGGTTTTATCCAAATATGCATAATACCCCATTAAAACACATATAGCACCACTTGCACCCACTACATTTACAAAACTACCATCAAAACTTAAATACACATAAAAAGCACTAAGCAAAGAGCAAAGAATTCCACCGATTAAATAAAGCAGGGCAAATTTAAAACTTTTTAAGTATTTTTCAAGCATAGAGCCAAATTGAAAAAGCACTATCATATTTAAAATCAAATGAGGCCAATTTCCATGCATAAATATTGAGCTTAAAATTTGCCAATAAAATCCTTGAAAAAAAAATAAATTTAAACCCAAAATAGTATCTAAATTTAAAGAACCAAAATAAAGATAATTTACAAAAATAAATACAATAACATTAAAAGCGATTAAAAATGAAGCTACCATTGCCCTACTTTGTATTTTTGATAATTATAACAAAAAGCTATTTAAATTCTAGCTTACACATAAAATTCACATTAATAAGATACAATATCGTCAAAAATATAATAAGGTTAAAAATGAAAAAACTAGCTTTAGCTTTTTTGATTAGTTTAAATACTCTTAATGCTGGTATAGTCATAGCACCTGATTCTTTGCCGGTAAATATCAAACAATTTATTAAAGATTACTTTAATGCAGAGATTGGTCTAGTAGAACAAGATGGATATTCTTACGAAATTTATTTAAGTGATGGAAGTGAAATTGAGTTTTCACTCAATGGAGAATTTAAAGAAGCTGAAAATTTCAGATCTTTAAATTATGCTATTTTACCTTTAGCAATACAAAACACCATTAAAAATACCTATCCAAATGCAGCGATTATTGAAATAGAAAGAAAAATTTCATATTACAAAATAGAACTTAATAATCAAATGAAACTTTATATTGATGATAATGGGACTATTTTAAGACAAAAATTTGATGATTAAAATTGTTTAAGATTAAATAAGCAAGTTTTAAATTTTCTTCTAAAAAAGGCTTTAACCCTTGTCAAAACTTATAAAAATTTTAAAATAAGGAGCTTTATCATAGGCTCCGTATTGATTTTCTCACCTTAAATATTGCTTTTACTTTGTTTGGACAAAATCATAATTAGTACTACTCTTTATCAAATTAGATAAACAAATATCAAATTTTTCCTAAAATATTTAGTATAAATGTATTTTCATTATAGGTATATAACTCACACATAAGCTAAATTTTTTTAAATATTTACTCCTCTTGCACTCTTACTATCAGGCTTTTTGGTAGTTTAAAATATTCAATCCATTCTTGTTCTTTTTGTCTCATTTGTCCTTGATCTACCTCATGATCATATCCTTGTAAATGAAGCATAGCATGTATAAAAAGTAATGCCATCTCTTCTTCATTACTGTGTTTATACTCCATTGCTTTTTTACTTACTTCATCTAAATTTATCACAATGCTGCCAAGTAAATTTTCACAATTTTGCATCAAAGGAAAAGATAACACATCTGTAGTTTTATCTATACCTCTTTGACTAAAATTAATCTCACGCATAACTCTTTCATTTACCAAAACAAGCTCTATATTTTGATCGCTCATTTTCTGTGCTATTTTTTCAAGAAAAGAAATATCCATTTCTTCTTCACAAAAAATCATTATTATCCTTTTGATTTTATAATTTCAAAATTATATCAAAATTAAGGAAAAGCATGAAAAAAGCTCTTTGTATTATAAGTGGTGGTATGGATAGTACTTTATGTGCATATTTAGCTAAAAAAGAAGGATATGAGATCATTGCTTTACATTTTGACTATAACCAACGCACCATGCTTAAAGAAAGGGAATGTTTTAATAAAATTTGTGAAAAACTTAACATAAAAACAAAATATATTTTAGATGTGTCATTTATAGCAAATATTGGAGGAAACTCACTAACAGATTTAAATTTAGAAATTCCCAAAGAAAAACTACATGAAAAAGAAGTCCCAAACACCTATGTTCCTTTTAGAAATGGTATTTTTTTATCTATCGCAGGTGCTATAGCTGAAAAGGAAAATTGTGAAAGTATTTTTATAGGAGTGGTACAAGAAGATAGCAGTGGTTATCCTGATTGTAGTGCGAAATTTATACAAAAAGCTAATGAATTTATCAATGAAGGTACAACAAAAACTTGCAAAGTACAAATAAAAACCCCATTAGTTCATCTAAGTAAAGGACAAATAGTTGAATTAGCCCTAAAAGAAAAGGTAGCCTTAGAATATACTTGGTCTTGCTATGAAAGAGGAGATAAAGCTTGTGGTAAATGTGATAGTTGTTTATTAAGACTAAAAGGCTTTAAAGAGGCTAATGTAAAAGATTTTATAGAATATGTTTAAAAATTTACTTTCATTTTATTTTAGTTTGTATAATTTGCTTTTTTAAACATTAAGGAGAAAACATGAAAAAAATATTATTTGGTTCATTTTTAGCTGCTTCGATTTTGGCAAGTAGTGCTTTGAGTAAAGAATTTAGTTTAGATAAAGCACACACAAATGTAGCTTTTAAAATCAAACATTTACAAATTAGTAATGTAAATGGAAATTTTAAAGATTATGATGCAGTAATTGATTTTGATAGTGCTAAATTTGAATTTAACAAACTTCAAGCAAATATAAAAGTTGCTTCTATAAACACAGAAAATAAAGCAAGAGATGCGCATTTACAACAAGATGATTTTTTTAAAGCAAAAACTCATCCAAACATTACTTTTACTATGAGTAAATATGAAAAAATCTCTAATGAAAAAGGTAAAATGTATGGCTCATTAAGCATTGCTGGAGTAAGCAAAGATGTTGTTTTAGATACTGAAATTGGCGGTGTTATTAAAACAGATAGTGGCAAAGAAAAAGCAGGTTTTACTCTACAAGGACAAATTAAAAGAAGTGATTTCAAATTTGCTCCTGATACTTCTAGCTTAACACTTAGCGATGAAGTACAAATTAGCATCGAAGCAGAAATCAACGAAAAATAATATTATAAAAGCATTTTACTTTTTGTAAAATGCTTTGATTTTTATTTAGCTACCCAACCTTCTTTTTTCCAAATTTTTTGAGCTTCTTTACTTTGTGTAAATTTGATGAATTCGGCTACTTTTGGATTTTTTAAACCTTTTTGCGTTGGAACTATTTCAGCCGCTCTGTAAATGATTGAATTTTTATCCGCTAAAATAAATTTATTTTCTTTCTCTCCAACTGCTTTAATCCAATGTGTCCAAATGATTAAAGCATCGATTTTTTGATTATTTTTCCACTCATCAACCGCTGCTTTTGAATTTTTAGCATATACTTTAATGTTTTTTCTTAATTTTTCTAGGTTTTCAATTTTTCCTGTTTTTAAAGCCATATCCTCATATAAGCCAACTTGCCCTGCTCCATCAACCACCATAACATTAACACCATCTTTTAAAAGATCTTCAAATTTTTTAATTTTTTTTGGATTATTTGCTCTTACAATCATACCCGAGCCTCTAGCATTTAAAACCTGAACATCTTGTATTTTGATTTGTTTTGGCATTGCTTTAACAAAACCATCCATCATAGAAGTATTACCTGAATAAATAATATCAGCATCTGTTTTTGCTTTTTTTATCCATTTAGGTGTTGGTCCTGCATTAATAATAACTTTTTCTCCATGTTTTTCTTCAAATTGCTTAGCAAGCTCTTTCAAAACAGGAGCAGGACCACCTGGACCATAAACTAAAATTTCAGCATTTAATGCAGCTGCAGCAAATAAACTTAAAAATAAAAATTTTTTCATATTTTTTCCTTAAATTAATAAAATAAAATCGTAAATATATCTTTTTAAAGTTGATATTTTTTTAATCAAATAAACTAATTTTTTTCTCTCGTGCTAAAAAATACTCCAAAAACTCTTCTTCGCTTTCTTTGATTAGGCAATATTTAAAATCAAAAAAATTCTTTAATTCACTCAAATTTATATAAGAAAAATCACAAAATAATGAATTTTTTAATGCTATTTTGAAATCTTTAACGCCTTGGAGCTTTTGGCATATAAATTCAAAATCTTTTTCGTTTTCCACAAGTAAAATTACTCTAGAACTTCCACCAAAAGCACAAATTTCATTTTTTGAGTTTAAAAAATATGCCTTAAAAAGATCTAACTTTTTTTCATTAAAATTAAAAGATAGATTTTGCTTTTCAGCAAAATCAATAAATCTAGCAAAAATATCTGCATAAAAAAATGCAAATTTTAAATCTTTAAAATACAAATTTTTACAAAGCAAACTTGTTTGAAATAAAGATTTAGAGCCTAAAATTTCGTATTTACATGCTTTTAAAGTATGAAAATTTGATTTAAGTTTTAAAATAAATTTTTCATCATCAGAGCAAAAGAAAGTTTTTTCTTTTGAATTTTTCAAAAGATCAAAATCTAATAAAATATTTGAGTTTAAGACTTTAAAATTAAATGCCTTTGCAAATTTTAATTCTACATGATTGCAATATATAAATTCATAAGATTTTTCTTCACTTAAAAATCTAAAAAGTCTAAAAATAGTTGCTTCTAAATCATCAACTTGAAGATAAAACACATCTTTATCTTCAAGTTTTAATCTTTCCTCACTTACTATAACATAAGCACCAAGTTTTATAGCAAAGCTTGCTTGTTCATTATTTTTAGCAAAAAAAACACTTGCTTGTTTGACTTTGTTTAAATCTATACTAAAATCATAAACACTAGAAGTTGCTCCATAATTTAAAACTCGAGCATTAATAAGTTCGATAAAGTTAGAAATATTCATCTAGCCTATTAAAGCTCCATTTTCGATAAAACCTTGCGGGCTTATCAAAACTAATTTTTCATCTTTTTGAGCACTTAAAATCATACCTTGGCTTTCATGACCAAAAATTTTAGCTTTTTTTAGATTTGTAATTACGCAAACTTGCTTGCCTATTAACTCACTAGCTTTATAAAATTTAGCAATACCTGAAAGCACTTGTCTTAGTTCGCCATTTTCAAGTTCAAGTTGAAATTTTAAAAGCTTTTCACTGCCTTCTATATTCTGACAATCTTTTACTAATGCTACTTTGATTTCGATTTTTTTAAAATCATCTATTTTAATTTGAGCTAAATTTGGCTTCTCTTCTAATTTTTCTTCTTTTTTGTTTTCTTGGGTTAATTCAACTTTTGGAAACAAAGCTTCACATGCACTTGATTTTAAATCACATAATTGATTATTTAAAATTAGTTTTTGATAATTTTCGTTTGATATTTCAAAATTTAAAGCCTTTGCAATTTTTAATGCTGTCTTTGGCATAGCAGCTGAAAGTAAAATAGTTGCTTTTGTTAAAATATTAGCACATAAAGCCACTAAAGCATTAGCTTTTTGCGTTTGATTATTTTTAATCAAATTCCAAGGCTCATATTTACTAATACTTAAATTTGCTAAAGATAAAGCCTTGAAAAGTTCCTCTAAATAGCGATTTGGCTGGATATTTTTCAAAGCATTGATTGCATTATCTAAATACTCTTTGCATTCATTTAATTCTTGATTAAAATACAAATTCACATCTTTACACTCAATAATATTTTGAGAATACTTAGCACTCATACCGATAATTCTATTTAATAAATTTCCAAGCTCATTGCTTAATTCTGCATTGATTCTAGTGATTAATGCTTTTTGCGAAAAATCTCCATCATTACCAAAAGGAACTTCTCTGAGTAAAAAATATCTAAAAGCCTCTAAACCAAAAGTATCTGCTACTTCTTTAGGCGCTACAACATTGCCTTTAGATTTGCTCATTTTTTCACCATCTTTAGTCCACCAACCATGTGCTGCTATAAATTTAGGTAAAGGAAGTTCTAAACTCATCAAAAACGCAGGCCAATACACTGCATGAAAACGCAAAATATCTTTGCCTACAAAGTGTATATGAGCAGGCCAAAGATCCATATTTTCATCATCAAGTCCATAGCCCAAAGCACTCACATAATTCATCAAAGCATCAAGCCAAACATACACCACATGTTTTTCATCATTTAGTTCTTTTGGAAGCTTTATACCCCATTCAAAACTCGTTCTTGTAATGGAAAGATCTTTTAAGCCACCTTCTACAAAATAAATCAACTCATTAGCCTTATTTTTGGGTAAAATCGGCTCTTTTTCTTTGTACCATTTAAGAATTTGATCTTGATATTTAGAAAGCTTGAAAAAATAACTTTCTTCTTTTAAAAGCTGTGTTTTCTTACCACAATCTGGACAATGACACTCATTTATAAGTTGAGTTTGAGTAAAATAACTCTCACAAGAAACACAATAAAAGCCTTCATAAGTGCCTTTGTAAATATCACCTTTATCATACATTTTTTTAAATGCTTTTTGAACGCTTAATTTGTGATTTTCATCCGTAGTTCTAATGAAATAATCATAAGAAATCTCAAACTCATCCCAAAGTTTTTTAAACTTAGCACTAATTTCATCTGCATATTCTTTAGAAGTAAAATTTCTAACGCTAGCAGCTTGCTCTATTTTTTGACCATGTTCATCTGTGCCTGTTAAAAAGAATGTTTTTTCTCCTTGTAAGCGATAAAATCTAGCCAAAGTATCTGCTATAATCGTAGTGTAAGCATGACCAATATGAGCCACATCATTTACATAATATATCGGGGTAGTAATATAACGCATTTTCAACCTTTATTAAAAATCAAATCCACCTTCTTTACCTTTAGACATACTCTTATAAACTGCTTCTATATACTCTTTTCTTAAAGAGCACTCAAAAATCATAGAGCAAGGTAAACAAGATTTTAATTTTTTTTCGTTTTGACAAGCTTGAAGTTCATTTTTTTTAACTTCTAAAGCCAACTCAAATTCATCTTTAACTTCAGCCATTAAAAACCTTTATAAGCTTGTTTTAGTTTTTCAATTTCATATTTAGAACCCAAAAAGCATGGCGTACTTGCATGAATTTTTTCAAATTCTAAATCAAGTAAAGAATCATTTTCTCCATTGGTAGAAAATCCTCCTGCTTTTTCAAAAATAAAAGCAAAAGGAAACACCTCAAAATATGCTCTTAATTTTCCATTTGGTGCATCGCTTGTTGCGGGATATGAAAACAACCCTCCACCTTTGAGTAAAATTTGGTGCAAATCACTCACCATAGCACCAGAATATCTCAAGCGATAACCCTCATCAAATAAAGCTTTTATAAAAGCTCTATGAGTATTTGACCAATTTTTTTGTGTCCCACCGCTTGCATTTAATTTGCCTTTTTCATTTAATTTTAAATCCTTAACAAAAACAAATTCATCTTTTTCATTTAATCTATAAAGCTTAGGAGTGTCTATACACACTATAAGCTCTAAACGCACGCCATAAATAGCATAAATTGCTGCTTTTAGATTTTTTGCACTAGCCTTTTGCTCATAAATAGCAAAAATAGAACCTATAGCAAAATTCACATCTACTAAAGAAGAACCATCTAAAGGATCATAAGCAACAACATATTTTTCATTTTCATTGATTAGCAATTGCTCTTGTTTTTCCTCGCTAATTAAGCTTTTTAAACCTTTGCTTTGCTTTAAAATTCTAGTGATAATCTCATCGCTTTTCACATCAAGTTTTAATTGATTATCTCCTGTGGCATTTTGAGAAGTGGTATAATCAAAATCTTTTAAATATCTAAGTTCTTTTGAAATTTCAATCACTGCTTTTTGTATATCGTCAATTAATTCTTGCATATTTTACCTCTATACTTTTTTTGAATTTTTTAATATAAAATCACAAATACTTTCCAAATCATCCAAATAAAGCCAAGTTAAATTTTTATTTTCAATTTTCTCATAGCTTGCAATAGCCTTAGAATAAGCAAAATAGCTCTCATCTACTTCTTTACAAAAAACGCTAATTCTTGGCATATCTAAGGTTTTTAAGCCCTCTATAAATAAAAAATCAAATTCTCCTAGTTTAGAAATAGCTTCATCTAAAGTACTTGGAGAATGTGTAAATAAAGTTGTCCTTGTAGGACTTAAAACCATTACATCAGCACCACTTTGAAAAAATTTAAAACTATCTTTTTTTGCTATATCAAAGCTTGCTTTATCCTTTGGATCATGTTTTATAATGCATACTTTATAATTTTGTTCCATAAAATACTTAGCAACTTGAGTAATCAAAGTCGTTTTACCTGAATTGGAAGGCCCGCTAAAAGCCATTGCTAATCTTTTCATAACTTCCTTAAATCAAATAAAATAAATGAAATTATATCTTTTTAAAAGTTAAAAGCTTATAATTATAAAAAAATTAGGAACAAAAATATGAAAAAAGTTTATATGATTATTTTTTTAACACTTATTTTTACCGCATGCTCTAATAAAACCCAAGAGCAAAGTGAAATTAATTTAAAAAGTCAAACTCTAATGTATGCACAAAAAATTAATTTTAATTATAAAGATAATAGAGTAGTTGCTTTATTGAGCTATTTAAACCCTGTATTAGATGAAAAAAGTCAAAAAGAAGTTTTTGTACTTAGTTTTTTGCCAAATATCAACATCAAACAAGAGCAAATTTCAATACTCATAGATGGAGAAAAAACTAACATAAAAACCTTAGATCAAAATGATGAATTATTTAAATATATCATTAAGAGTGATTATGCAAGTTATTATAAAATCACTCTTAATGAATTAGTGCAAAAACCTATTTTAAAACTTGATTTGTGTTTTGAGAATCAGTGTTTTGAGCTAAAGTTTCAAAAAATTTCGAAATCGGTGTATTATCGTTCAGAAGATGCAAATAAACAACATAATTAGCTAAAACTTTCTTAGCATATACCCTGCTTTCTGCATAAGGAACAAGCTCCATTGATAAAAATGGCTCATATTTTCCCGCTCTAAACATATCTTCTCTTTTGAGCATTCTAGTGGTAAATCCTATACCTCCATTATAAGCATAAGCCACAAAAACCGGGGAATTAAGTTTAGATTCTAAATAATCTAAATGATGATTTGCAAAAGTATAAGCTGTTTTTGGTTCAAAAAGCATATCTTGATCAAAATTTGGAATTTGCAGTTCTTTATTGCCTATATGATTAGCTAAAAATGGAATAAATTGCATAATACCCAAAGCATAAGAAGTTGAAATGGCTGTTGGTATAAAACGACTTTCTTGTCTAGCTAAAGCTAAAATCATAGCTTTTCTTTGCGTAGAATAATCTTTTAAATATTCAAAATAAGGCATAATAAAATAATGTTTTTTAAAACCTTCGGCCCTTTCTTTAATATAGGCATAAATAGCGATATTTTCCTTGGTATAAAAATCTTTTGCAAGTTTTTCTAGCTCATTAGGAGTGCCTTTTGCAATTTCTTTTGCGAGCTTTTGCCAAGCAAAAGGATCTTTCATATCAAAATCATTTTTTTGTTTTTTTGGCTTTAATTCTTCTATTTTAGGTAAAGGCAAGCCTTTTAACTCTCTTGCATAAAGACTATAAATATTTAAAGAATCACTTTGAGCAAGCTCATCAATGTACTTTTTATCTTGAGTGATCAAATATAGCCAAAAATTTGCATTATCTACTAAAGGTTTGCTTTTAAAAGTATCTTTTGCTACTTGAAAAAATTCCAATGCTTTTTTATCGTCATTTTCTAAAATAGCATTTACACCTAGATAAAAAGCATTATCTTGAAAAGTTAAATTTGCATCTACATTAACTAGAGATTTTCTTATCAATGGACTTTTTTTCTTAATGATAATTTCTTTTACAAAATTTGTAAATTCTTTTTCTTTAGCTAATTCATTTACAAAATCTTTTTCTAAGAAAAAATCTTTTTTATCTTTTAAGAAATTATAGATTTTATAAAAATTAGCACTATCATAATTTAAAACCGCATAACTTAGAGGATCTTTAGCATCAAAAGCTTCTAAAAGTTTTGTTAAATTTGGATTATCCTGTGGGATATTTTTTTTCATCTCATTACGCACTGAAGCATTAAGATCTTGTATAAAAGTTAAACTATTTAATCTTATAAGCTGACAAGTAGCATTAGCATCTAAGATATTTTGTGTATTAAATTTATAACAAGCTTCATATTCTTTATTATACCCCAAAGGTGGAATAATAGCTTCAATGGCATTTTTAATACGCCCTGCATAACGATAAATATGTTCTTTTAAACCTTCAACTTCTTCTTTTTTAAATTCATTTTTTTCTAATAAACGATATAAATAATAATCCTTAGCTAAAGAATTTGGTCTTTGCTCTAATTCTTTATAAGAATACATTGCACTATTTGCAAAAACCACTCCAGCTAAAAGTAACACTACACTTTTTTTCAACACTTATAAACTTCCTAAAATTAAATTTGATAAAAATATTTGGATAAATTTTAATCCTAAAATAATAATCAAAGGTGCTAAATCAATACTCCCTATAGTAGTAGGAATAAACCTTCTTACAAAAGCATAAGCAGGATTAGTTAAACGATATAAAATTTGCACTATAGGATTATATGGATCAGGCCTTACCCAAGAAATCAATGCGGCAATGATTATAATCCATACATAAATTTCAATAACTAAAGAAAAAATTTGCACCAAAGATACAATTAAACTTGTTCCAACTCCCATTTTACTCCTTTATAATTTCTTTAACAAAAGGCTTGATTAGAGTATAAATTTCACTCATTTCAGGTCCGTGAGTAACTCCTGTTAATACCAAACGCAAAGGCATAAAGAAATTTTTACCTTTTAAATTTGTTTTTTCCATCAAAATCTTTTTAAACTCATCATATTCTTGAGGTAGATCTAAATCTTTTAAAACTTCTTTAATCAACTTACATTCTTTTTCAAATTCATTATAATTTTTAACTGCAAAAATTGCTTGTATTTTTTCTCTTATCTCATTTAGCGTGCTAGCTTCTTGAGTATAAAATTTTGCAAGCTCAGCTACATCCTTACCTAAATTTAATAAAGAATTTAATTTATCATTATCAAGCATTTTTATATGCTCACGGTTAATTTGCATTAAACGCTTAGTATCAAATCTTGCAGGAGATTTTGAAACTTTTTTCAAATCAAACCATTCTATGGCTTCTTCTAAAGTAAAAATCTCTTTTGGAGTTTTATTACCTAAAAGTATTAAATAATTTGCAATAGCACTTGCTAAATATCCATTATCAAGCATCCATTTTACACTAGAATGAGCCTCTCTTTTGCTCATTTTAACACCTTCTTCATTTAAAATGATAGGCAAATGTGCATAAGTCATGCTTTTATCATAACCCAAACTTGCTCTAATATGTTCTTGCTTAGGAGTATTTGAAACATGATCTTCGCCCCTTATAATACAAGTAACACCTTCTAGCATATCATCAACTGCACAAGCAAAATTATAAGTTGGGGTTTTATCAGCCCTCATAATTACAAAACTATCAATATCTTCAGGATTAAAACTAATCTCACCTTTAATATAGTCTATAAATTTCATTTGCGATTGAGGTTTTTTAAGACGGATTACGAAAGGTTTTTCACAATTTAATACATCAATATCTGCAAGTTTTTCACAAGTACCATCGTATCTATATGCTTGATTTTTACTTTTAGCTAGTTCTTTTTTATGAGCTAATTCATCCTCAGTACAAAAACAAGCAAAAGCTTTTTTTTCACTTACTAGCTTTAAAGCCATTTGACGATGAAATTTCAAATTCTCACTTTGCACATAATAATGCTGCCAAGTTATACCGAATTCTTTTAAAATAGCTTTTATTTCTTCTTCTTTTCCAGCTATATTTCTAGCATTATCCGTATCTTCAATACGCAAAATAAAATCAGAATTTTCTTGTCTTGCTTTAATATAATTAAATAAAGCTGCTCTTAAATTTCCAATATGCATATCTCCAGTAGGCGATGGTGCAAACCTATACATTATTTATCCTTTTAAAAAACTTTTTTATCATTATACAATTAAATACTTGCTATTTCTTTTAAGTTCACACAAAATTCACTCAATAGCAATATGATTTCATAAATAATTCAACATAAAGGATAAAAAATGAAATTAAAAATAGCTTTAGCAACATTAGTTACTGCAGGTTTTGTTTTTGCACAAGATATGATTGTAGGAGTTAATGCTTTACCAGCAAATTCTAAAAATTTCATACAAAAACATTTTACAGGTTCAAATATTGCTTTAGTTAAACAAGATATTGATAGCTTTGATGTTTATTTAGACAATGGAACTGAGCTTGAGTTTTTTATCAATGGAGATTGGAAAGAAATCGATGCAAAATACAGACCAATTGATACTTCTTTTTTAAGTCCAAATGTTTTAGCAACGATTAAAAAAATGCACCCAAATGCAAGTATAATTAAAGTTGAAAAAGAAATTCAAGGTTATAAATTCAAACTTAATAATATGATGGAAATTTATACTGATGTAAATGGAAATTTCTTGGGACAAAAATTTGATGATTAGAATTTAAGCTAAGCTTTTTTGCTTAGCTTTTATAAGAATTTAGAGCAAGCTCTTGTATATTATAATTAGCAATTCTCTTGTAAGTAAAGCCTTTTTTCTCTAAAAAATCAAGTAAAATTTTCTCCATTTTTTCTAAAGCATTTAAGACTTCTTTTGAAAGTTCAAAACTCAATGGCTCTATACGCTTTGGTACGCAAGCTAAAATTTGAGTTTTAGGTAAATCTCCCATAAGTTCCATGTATTGTAAAGTTTGAAGCATTTCAACCTCATGCGCACTACCACTCCAATTAACTTTTTTTGGCATTGCATCATAAGGAAAGAAAAAAATATCTCCAATCTTAGCATCATCTGCTGCAATACAATCAATCACAATCATTTCATCATATTCGGCTATAATATAGCTAAGTTGTAAAGCCAAAGTTCCACCATCTACAAAACTCACTGAGTCTTTTTCATGATAAAACTTATAATTTTTTTCTAAAAGTTTGCAAAGATGAACGCCTAAGCCCTCATCTGCAAACATAATATTACCAATACCTAAAACTAGAAGTTTCAACGATTTTCTCTTACAAATTTATAACCGCTAAAGATAGCATCTAAAGCACCATCTTTACCTTTAACTGAGTTAAATACAGCCATATAAATATGCACTGGAACAAAAATCAACACAACCCACATTAAAATTCTATGATAGGTTCTAACATCAGCCAATCCACCTAACATTACCTCAATAGGTCTTAAAATATTATATAAAAATCCACCCAAGCCTTCATGATATACATGCATATAAAGGATTAATCCTGTCAAAATAAGCCCAAACATAACAAGATAAAAGAAAAGGTAAGTTACAAATTGCAAAGGATTATATACACCTTGTAAATGCGGGTGCTTTCCTAGGAAAATGTAAAATTTAATTTGCTCTATCCATAATTTTACATTAAAAATATCTTTTATACTCTTTCTCTCACCATCACTTTTTGAATCAAAAAAGAACAAATATGTTTTAAAAATCACACAAGCTATTAAGATAAAACCAAAAATTTGGTGCACCATGCGGTATTTTGCCTGCATAAATAAAGTCGGTTCAGATGAAATAGAAGGAGCTTGAAATACATAAGAAATATAATATCCAGTTCCCACTAAAATCACGATTGCAACCGCTCTTAACCAATGTGTAAAACGAAGACCGATACTAAATTCGTATTCAGCCTTTCTGTTTGATTTTAAGGAATGTTTAGAATCCATACTAAAGTCCTTTCCTTATAAATTTACATTAACTTTATACTCGCTAAGATTATTACCTTTAGTATCCATTACATGTACTGCACATGCTATACAAGGATCATAAGAGTGAATAGCTCTTATTACTTCTAAAGGCTGTTTAACATCAGCTAGTTTCATACCAATAAGACATTGTTCATAGCTACCACCTACTCCATTTGCATCTTTTGGACTTGCATTCCAAGTAGAAGGAACTACTGCTTGCCAATTTTCAATTACACCATTTTTAATCCTACACCAATGGCTTAACGCACCACGAGGTGCACTTCCCATAAATCTACCTTTGTATTCTTTGTTTTTATCAATTACATAAGTAGTACAAGTGCTTTCATCTGTTTTTAAATTTTCAACCAAAGAATCAAATGCTTTTAAACCATGATCAGCAATAATTTTAGCTTCAATTGCTCTAGCGCCTGTTCTTCCTAAAGTGCTCATAAGTGCTTGAACTGGTAAATTCGTAGCTTTTAAGAAAGAATCAACCGCTTCTACTACAATTTTATTACCCTTAGCATAATTTACTAAAATATTTGCTAATGGCCCAACTTGCATAGGCGAATTTTCATATCTTGGAGCTTTAATCCAGCTATATTTGCCTTTAATATCAAATACCTTACTATGAACCATATTACCTTTATCATCAATGCTTTCACCATCAATTAAGCCCGTATAGTTTGGATTAGTTTTACCATCATAAGGATGTAAAGCTTCATTGTCTGCATACCATGATCTTGTAGCCTCTTCAGTGATTTTAGCTTCATCTACTTCTTCAACCTTACTCAAATCACCATTTCTAATAATACCACCTTCAAACAACCATTCATCACTTGAAATTTGGAATTCTCTCTCAGTATAGAAGTTATTTACCCCTACATCATTTAATACACTTGCTTCTTTAGAGTAAGCTTTAGCTGCCATGATTAAATCCGGATAATAAGCACGATTAATAAAATCAGCTACTTCTTGGAATTTAGTCATATATTCAGCCATTCTTGATGGGTTTAAAAGATCCATAACACAAGTTACACCACCTACTGTTAAACTTTGTGGATGAGGATTTTTAGCACCAAAAATCGCCATAGCTTGAGCTATTGTTCTTTGAATTCTTAAACATTCTAAATAATGCGAAAGTGCA
This sequence comes from Campylobacter sp. CNRCH_2014_2452, assembly GCF_025772865.1. Taxonomy (NCBI): domain Bacteria; kingdom Pseudomonadati; phylum Campylobacterota; class Epsilonproteobacteria; order Campylobacterales; family Campylobacteraceae; genus Campylobacter; species Campylobacter sp. CNRCH_2014_2452. Next base: position 118,440 of record NZ_JAKMSX010000004.1, on the reverse strand, counting down.
ATAAGGTTTTGCTCAGGAGTAAAGCGATAAGTCGCATGTCCATAATAAGCATTTGCAAATGGTCCAAGATTTCCTTTATCTACAAAGATTTTTAGTCTTTGCTGAACTTCTAAAAGCTTATCTGCACCTGTTGCATAAGGCATATCAGTATATTTAAATGCTTCATCACTTGCTTTTTTTACATCAGCACTTAAAGCACTTACAACATCAACAAAATCAAGACCATGAAGTTGATAAAAATGTACAGGATGATCATGCATGTATAAAGCTGCATTCATTAAAGTTCTAGTTAAAACTGCATTTAGTGGCGGAGTAATACCTAAAGCATTTTCTACTGCGATAATCCCTGCTCTATAATGTGAAAAAGTACAAACGCCACAAATTCTTTGAGTTAAAAAGCCTGCATCTCTTGGATCACGACCTTTTACAATAGTTTCAATCCCTCTCCATAAAGTCGATCCTGAATATGCTTCTTTAATGACATTATTTTCATCAACCACTACTTCAACTCTTAAATGTCCTTCTATTCTAGTAAGTGGATCTATAATAATTCTTTTTGACATTTTTAATCCTTATTTTTTTCTAATGAAGCAATTACAGCATGTGCAGCAACAGCTACGCCTGTTACACAAAGCACACCTATACCAATTTTATCTGAAATGCTATCAGCACCCAAGCCATAAACAGTATCAAATAATCTTCCTGCCATCACTTCTTCAAAAGGTCCCATAGTATCCCAAAAATCAGGTTCAGAACAGCCTATACAACCATGTCCTGCTTGGATTGGCCATGAAGTATGTTGATTAAATCTCTCTCTTGAGCAATTATTAAAAGTATAAGGGCCTTTACAACCTACTTTATAAAGACAATATCCTTTTTTTGCTCCCTCATCACCAAATTGTTGCACAAATTCACCCGCATCAAAGCGTCCTCTTCTTTCACAAAGATCATGAATTCTTAACCCATAAGCCCATTTTGGTCTATTATAGGCATCAAGTGCTGGCAATGTTTGATACAATATGTAATGAATCACATTACCTATAATATTTTTTTCACTTGGAGGACAACCTGGTACATTGATAACTGTTTTATTTGTTACTTTACTTAAGCTTACAGCATTACTTGGATTAGGTCTAGCAGCTTGGATACCACCAAAAGCTGAACAAGTACCTATAGCAAAAATAGCTAAAGCATCATTACAGGCTTGTTCTGCTAATTGTCTTCCTGTTTTTCCATGTGGTCCTATAGTTAAAAAGTTTTCTGTAGCACCTGTTGGTATACCACCTTCTACCATTAAGATATATCTACCTTTGTATTTTTCCATAGCAGCTTCAAGATTATGTTCAGCTTGCCAACCTGCAGCACCCATTATAGTTTCATGATATTCTAAAGAAATATAATCAAAAATCAAACTATCAATAGTAGGAGCATCACTTCTTAACAAACTTTCAGAACATCCTGTACATTCAGCCATATGAAGCCAAATCACTGGAAGTCTATCACTAAGCTCAGCAGCTCTTGCAACTACTGGAGTAAAGCTAGCAGGTAATGCTAAAAATGCAGTCATAGCACTAGCCCATTTCATAAAATCTCTTCTTGAAAAACCTGATTGCTCTAAGGCTTTAGAGATAGAAATCTCATTTTTCAAAAGAGGAAGTTTTTCTAATGCGTCTAAACGGCGATTAAAAATATCTAAATCACTCATTTGTTGTTCCTTAAATTATAGAAATATCATTAAAGATTTTAAAATATTTATTGTTAAGAATAGATAAAAAATGATAATTTTTTAATCAAATATACGAAGTATTTACAATTTAGTATTATTAAGATAATTTTACTCTAAATAAGCAAGTATTACACTTGCTTATTGTTTAACAATGATGATTTCATCATCTTTAGAATCTATAACAATCTCATCGTTTTCATGTAATTGATCAGATAATATCATATCACTTAATTTATCTTCTACCATATCATATAAAGCTCTTTTTAATGGTCTTGCACCAAAATCCATATCAAAACCAACTTTTGCTATTAAGCTAGCAGCATTATCACTCAAGCTTGCTTTAATACCTCTATTTTCAAGACTTTTTTGCAAGGTATTAAAAAGTAATTTAACTATTTTTTCAGCTTCACTTTCTCCCAAAGGATTAAAAGTAATAATATCATCCAAACGATTTAAAAACTCAGGTCTAAAAAAGCTTCTAAGAGCTTCTTTGATAGCTTTTTCTCTTTCTTCGCCATTTAACTCCATAATAAAATTTGCACCTATATTAGAAGTTAAGATAATGATAGTATTAGTAAAATCGACCGTTACGCCTTTACTATCTGTAGCCCTACCATCATCTAAAATTCCCAAAAGTATATTAAATACATCTTTATGGGCTTTTTCTACTTCATCAAATAAAATCACACTATAAGGCTTTCTTCTAACAGCTTCAGTTAATTCCCCACCTTCTTCATGCCCTATATATCCTGGAGGTGCACCTAAAAGTCTTGACACACTGTGTTTTTCCATAAATTCACTCATATCAAAACGCACCATAGCTTTTTCATCATCAAATAAAAATTTAGCCAAAACTTTAGCACTTTCTGTTTTACCTACTCCAGTTGGCCCTAAAAATAAAAAGCTTCCTATAGGCTTAGTTGCTTGATTTAACCCTGCTTTGTTACGCTTAATAGCTTTAGCTAAAGCACTCAAAGCCTCATCTTGCCCTATGACGCTTTCTTGTAAATACTCTTGAATATGTAAATATTTTTGTTTTTCAGAAGTGAGCATTTTTTGCACACTAATGCCTGTCCATTTACTTAAAATACCAGCTACTAAATCCTCATCTACTTGATTTTTAAGCAAAACTCCTTCTTGGGTCATTTGTTTCCATTTTTCTTCTAAATTTAAAACCTCTTTTTCACACTCTAAAATTTTGCCATATTCTATTTCAGCAGCCTTTTGGAAATCTCCTTTATTTTTAGCCAAAATAGCTTCATTTTTTAAAGTATCGATTTCTTTTTTCTTTGCACTTATGCCATTAAATACTGCTTTTTCATTTTCAAATTTAACATTAAGTTTGATTTGCTCTTCTTTTAAATTTGCTAATTCTTTTTTAATCTCTTCTAATCTTTTTTCATTAACTTCATTTTCTTCCATTTTTAAAGCTTCATTTTCTACTTCCAAACTTTCAATTTGTTTTCTAACCTTTCTTAAAGAATTTGGCTCACTTTCTATTTGCATTTTTAATTCCGCTGCAGCCTCATCAATTAAATCAATTGCTTTATCAGGTAAAAATCTATTAGTTATATAACGCTTAGATAGCTTTGCAGCTGCCACTAAAGCACTATCATTGATAGTTACATTATGATGAATTTCTAATTTTTCTTTTATACCTCTAAGCATAGCCAAAGCTTCATTTACACTAGGTTCAGCTACATTTACAGGCTGAAATCTTCTTTGTAAAGCTGCATCTTTTTCAAAATATTTTCTATATTCTTTTAAAGTTGTAGCACCTATAGTATGAAGCTCACCTCTTGCTAAAGCAGGTTTTAAAATATTTGCTGCATCCATGCTCCCTTCATTTGCACCTGCACCTACAATGGTGTGAATTTCATCTATAAATAAAATTACATTCTTATGTTTTATTACTTCATTTACAACTGCTTTTAATCTATCTTCAAATTCACCTCTGTATTTTGCCCCTGCTATTAAAGCACTCATATCTAAAGCTATAACTTTTTTATTTTGCAACGAAGTAGGAACATCTTTTTTTACTATCCTTTGTGCTAAAGCTTCCACCACAGCAGTTTTTCCTACCCCTGGCTCACCTAATAAAATAGGATTATTTTTAGTTTTTCTGATTAAAATTTGCATTAATCTTTGAATTTCTTCTTCCCTACCTATAACAGGATCAAGCTCATTGTTTTTAGCTTTCATAGTCAAATCAATACCAAATTTAGATAAAGAATCAAGTGTTTCATCACTTGTTTTGGTTTCTATTTTAGCTCCTGCTCTAATGAATTCCAATTCTTTTTTAAACTCATTTAAATCTACAAATTTAGACAAAAGTTCCTTAATAACCCCGCTAGCACTTTCTGAAACAAGCCACATATCCACAGCTAAATAACTATCTTTATTTTCTAAAGCCAAGCCTTTTGCTTTTTCTAAAGAATTAATAAATTCATTTGAAAATTTAATATTGTCTTTATTTACATTTGAGCTAGTAGGAAAAGATGAAATTTTACTTTTTACTTCTAACTCAAATGCCTCTTTAGAAACATTTAATTTATTAAAAACTTGATTAAGCAAACTGGAGCTATCAACACTTAAAGCCCATAATAAATGCAAAGGTTTTATTTCGCTATTCTTAGAATGAATGGCCAAAGAAATTGCACTTTCTATATTTGAAAGCATAGAATCTGTTAAAAAATCTTGTATATTTGCCATTTTTACTCCTTTTTACTTTTATATGAAGTGTATTATATAACTTTAGTCTATTATTGTCAAGTTTATTTAGTTATATTTATAAATAATTTTTTATATATACACGCTAATATCATAAAAATATTTACTTTATTTACGATTTTTTAAGCAAAAATAACTAAAATTAGATAATTATTTTATGAATTCATATTTATTTTGGAGTTTTTCCTTTGAAGACAAAAAGAAATCTTATTATCGCAGCTAGCATTTGTAGTTTAATAACCGCTTCTTTTATTTTTACTAACTTGCAAGCTAAAAATCCCGCTCCTAGCGAAGCAGAAAAGAAAATAGAAGCTTTATCTAAACTTACAAGAACTATGTCTATCATAGAACAATATTATGTTGATGATGTTAATTATACAGATTTGGTTGATAAATCCATAGCAGGTTTACTTACAAATTTAGATGCCCACTCTTCCTTCTTAGATGAAAAAGGTTATAAAGAGCTTAAAGAGCAAACTAATGGGGAATTTGGTGGACTTGGCTTTACTATTACCCAAAAAGATGGAGCAATTAGTGTTGTAGCTCCTATAGAAGGAAGTCCAGCGGATAAAGCAGGTATTAAAACTGATGATATTATCTTAAGAATTAATAACGAATCAACTTTAGGTATGACTTTAAATGAAGCTGTTTCTAAAATGCGTGGAGAGCCTAAAACAAAGGTTACTCTAACTATTTATAGAAAAGGCGATGCAAAGCCATTTGATGTAAATTTAAAAAGAGATATCATAAAAGTAGATAGTGTTTATACAAAATTAATTGAAAATGAAAATTTACTTTATTTAAGAGTGACTAATTTTGATAAAAATGTTGTAGATGAAGCTAGTAAAGCGATCAAAAAACATTCTGATACAAAAGGAATTATACTAGATCTTAGAACCAATCCAGGTGGTATTTTAAATCAAGCAGTGGGTTTGGTAAATCTTTTTGTAGATAAAGGAGTAATCGTTTCACAAAAAGGTAAAATTGAAAGCGAGAATGTAGAATTTAAAGCAAATCCTAGTAAAAAAATCACTAATGCACCTTTAGTAGTGCTTGTAAATGGTGGCAGTGCAAGTGCGAGCGAGATTGTAAGTGGGGCTTTGCAGGATTTTAAACGCGCTATTATCATAGGAGAAAAAACCTTTGGAAAAGGTAGTGTGCAACTTATATTACCTATGGATGAAAAAGGTAAAGAAGGCTTGAGACTTACTATAGCAAAATATTATTTACCAAGTGGTAGAACTATACAAGCTGTTGGAGTTAATCCTGATATAGAAGTATTTCCAGGAAAAGTAAGTAAAGAAGAAAATCACGGCTTTGAGATCAAAGAAAGTGATCTTAAAAAACACTTACAAGCTGAACTAGATAAAATCGGACATCAAGAAAAGAAAAAAGACAACAAAGAAGATAAAAATATCATTACCAAAGAACAAATTAATAATGACATACAACTAAAAACCGCAATAGATGCGATTAAAATTTTAAACATTACAAAAGGAGAGTAAAATGGCTATGAAATTAGATCTTTTATATGAAGGAAAAGGTAAAAAAATGTTTAAAACTGATGATGAGAATTTGCTCATCACAGAATTTAAAGATGATTTAACAGCTTTTAATGCAGAAAAAAAGGGTAATGAAGCAGGAAAAGGTGCATTAAATTGTAAAATTAGTACTGAAATTTTTCATCTCTTAGAAAAAGAAGGCATTAAAACCCATCTAGTAGAAACCATCAGCGAAAAAGAACAAATTGTTAAAAAATGTAATATTATACCCATTGAAGTTATTACTAGAAATGTAGCTACAGGATCTTTAACAAAAAGATTAGGCATTAAAGAAGGCACGATTTTACCTTTTGCTGTAGTTGAGTTTTGTTATAAAAATGATGATTTAGGTGATCCTATCATCAATGATGAGCATTGTTTGATTTTAAATCTAGTAAAAAGTGAAAAAGATTTAGAATTAATCAAAAATACCGCAAGACATATCAATTCTATTCTAGTAAAATTCTTTGAATCTAAAGGTTTAAGATTGATTGACTTTAAATTAGAATTTGGTATTGATAATGAAGGAAATATGATCTTAGCTGATGAAATTAGTCCTGATAGCTGTAGATTTTGGGATAGCAAAACTAATGAAAAATTAGATAAAGATCGCTTTAGACAAGACTTAGGTAATGTAAAAATGGCCTATGAAGAAGTCTTAAAAAGAATTTTAAATTAGGAAAAATAATGAAAGTAACTATAAATATCACACTTAAAAATGGGGTTTTAGATCCTCAAGGCAAAGCCATAGAAAAGGCTTTGCATTCTTTGGATTTTAATAATATTGCAAATGTTAAAACCTCAAAACAAATTAGTTTTGATATAGCTTGTGATGATAAAGAAGAAGCTTTTAAACAAGTTGATTTAATGTGTAAAGAATTACTTGCAAATACTGTGATAGAAGATTATGAGATAATATTATGAAAGTAGCTATTATTCGTTTTCCTGGAACTAATTGTGAGTTTGATACAGCTTATGCCTTTGAAAAATTAGGGGTAAAAACTGAAATCATTTGGCATGAAAGACAAGATTTTAGTGCAGATTTAATCGTATTACCTGGAGGTTTTTCTTATGGAGATTATTTAAGATGTGCTGCTATTGCAAAACTTGCTCCTGCTATAAAAACACTTAAAGAGCATGTTCAAAAAGGTGGATATGTTCTAGGCATATGTAACGGCTTTCAAATTTTATTAGAACTTGGACTTTTAAAAGGAGCTATGAAACATAACAATAGTTTAAGTTTTATTTCTAAAATGCAAGCATTGCAAGTAGTATCAAATAATAATGCTTTTTTGAAAAATTTTCAAAAAAATGATATCATAGAATTACCTATTGCCCATGGAGAAGGAAATTATTTTAATAGCGAAGATGGTATTAAAATGCTAGAAGATAAAGATATGATCTTACTAAGATATATCAACAATCCAAATGGCTCTTTAAACGATATAGCAGGAATTTGTGATGAAAATAAAAAAGTCTTTGGATTAATGCCACATCCTGAAAGAATGTGCGATGATATTCTTGGATCAAAAGTAGGACTTAAAATGTTTGAAGGATTTTTAAATTGCTAAAAACCTTCAAATTTTTTTGTCTTTTTTTACTAACTTTTAACTTATATGCTCAAGAAAATAGTGTTTTTGAAGATTATAACACTTTAGAAAAAAATTACAATCAATTAGATGATCAAGCTAAGCAAATTTATCAAACCATCGCTCCAAGTGATGAGAGTAATTATGAAAGTAAAATCGATGATGAAAATTTCATCCCTCAAGGTTCTTTAGTATTAAACGCAAAAGAATACACTGATGAAGCTTTCATAGATGAAGCTTTTACTATAGATCTTGAGGTTATTACCACAACTAATGTGAGTTTTGATTTAAATGTGAGTTTTGAAAAAAGTGATGATATGCTTTGGATCAATCCTAATCCTATTTGGGAACAAAAGGCTAATTCATATCATACAAAATTATGGTTTGAAGCTAAAAGTTTAAATGCTAGTTTAAACAAAATCATCGTTTCATTAAGCAGAAATGATCATATTTTTCAAAGCTCATCATTAATTATAAAGCCCATTAAACTTAAAAAAATCGATGCTCCTTCTAATAAATACTCACATATAGTTGCAAGCAATTTGGAAGTTAAACAAGTAAAAGCGAGTAGTTTTGATAATGATAGTATAATTTTATTTATAGAACTTGCAGGAGAAAACACAAATCTAGCAAGTTTTAACATAAAAGATATCCAAAAACAAGGTGTAGAGGCTATTAAAGGCGATTTTGAAAAACAAAGTGGATTTTATTATGCTATTTTAGATAAAAGTAAAACGCGTTTTGATTTTTCTTATTTTAATTTAAATTCTAAAGAATTAAAAGATTTTTCCTTAAAAATAGAACTTAAAGAAGACAGTATAAGTACACAAAGTGATTTAAATCCAAAAACTAATGATTTTAATTTTTACAAACAAGTTTTTTTATGGAGCTTGTGTGGTATTTTCGCTTTATGGTTTGTATTTAAAAAAAGCTACACAGCTTTAGGTTTGGCAATTTTGGCTCTAATAGCAAGTTTTTTAGCTCAAAATAACATATATAAAGCTATATTAAAAGCTGAAAGTAAAGTACAAATTTTACCAACTCTAAACTCAACTCATTTTTATTCTGGGAAATACAAACAAGAAGTAGAAGTGTTAGATTCAAGAGATGAATACAGAAAAATTTTATTTAATAATGGAAAAATAGGCTGGGTGAAAAGTGAAGATTTATCAAAGATTTAAAGCTTTAATATTTTGGGTAGAATTTATTTTATCTATTATATTTTTATGTATTGCCTTTTTATTATTGCAATCGCAAGAAAAAATTTGGAAAATCAGAAAAGTATGGTCAAAACTGCAAAAATATGTAATAAACTATAAAATTCAAACCCAAGGTTCTATACACCCTCAAGCTAATTTGCTTTTAATCAATCATCAAAGCTTGCTAGATATAGTTATTTTGGAAGATTTATGCCCAAAAAATATATCTTGGATAGCTAAAAAAGAACTAGGCGAACTCCCTGTTTTTAAAACTTTGATTAAAAAACCAAAAATTATTTGTATAGATAGAAGTCCAAAAGGCCTAGTAAAGCTTTTAAAAGAAGCCAAAGAAAGATTAAACGAGGATAGAATTTTAGCCATTTTTCCAGAAGGCACAAGATCTAAAACACAAAAACTTTTAAAATTTAAAGTCGGAGCTAAAATTTTAAGTGAAAAGCTTAAGTTAAAAGTCCAGCCTGTGGTAATTGTTGATTCAGCTAAAATTTTAGATACCCAAAATTTTAGCGCAAATAGTGGTGTTTTAAAAGTGGTATTTCTGGATCTTGTTGATACAAGTAAAGATGATTGGCTTGAGCAAACTAGAGAAAAAATGCAAACAATCTTAGATAGCGAAAGGTCACAAGCTTGATTGGTACGATTTTAGCTGTAGGTTTTGGAGGCTTTTTAGGGGCCATATCCAGAATGCTTACTAGCAACTTTTTTAATAAAATCATTCCTCATAACTTTCCTTATGGGACATTAATGGTCAATATAATAGGATCATTTTTAATAGGTTTATTTTTTTCTTATGTAAATTCTAAAGGTGTGCATATTTTTACTAAAAATTTAATTAGCACTGGTTTTTTGGGTGCCTTTACAACTTTTTCAACTTTTTCTTATGAAAATTTGTTATTTTTGCAAAATGGTGATTATTTTCACTTTTTTATAAATATTATTTTAAATGTTATCCTTTGTCTTTTGGCAGTATGGATTGGTTTTTTAATTTTTAAATAAAGGAGATATAAATGCAATTTCAAACTGAAGTTAATCAACTTTTACAACTTATGATTCATTCTTTGTATTCTAACAAAGAAATTTTTTTAAGAGAGCTTATTTCTAATGCAAGTGATGCACTTGATAAACTTAGTTATTTAAGCGTGAGTGATGATGCTTATAAAAATTTAAAATTTGAGCCAAAAATTCAAATTAATTTCAATCAAGAAGCAAAAACCTTAACTATAAGTGATAATGGTATAGGTATGAATAAAGACGATTTAATCAATCATCTTGGAACCATTGCTAAAAGTGGCACAAAAAGCTTTTTAGAGAACTTAAGTGGTGATGCCAAAAAAGACTCTCAACTTATAGGACAATTTGGTGTAGGTTTTTACTCTGCTTTTATGGTAGCTTCCAAAATAGAAGTTTTAAGCAAAAAAGCATTAGATGATAAAGCTTATCTTTGGACTTCTGATGCTAGTGGCTATGAAATAGAAGATGCAAATAAAGATGAACAAGGCACTTGCATAACCTTGCATTTAAAAGATGAAGAGTTTTTAAACTCATACCGCATTGAAAGCATAGTAGAAAAATATTCAAATCATATACAATTTCCTATTTTCATGGAAAAAGAAGAATATTTACCACTAGAAGAAGGCGAAAAAGAACCTAAAAAAGAATTAAAAAACACTCAAATTAATACAGCAAGTGCCTTATGGAGACAAAATAAAGCAAGTTTAAAAGCTGAGGATTATGAAAGATTTTATGAACAAAACTTCCATGATTCAAACAAACCTATGCTTTATATCCACACAAAAGCCGAAGGTTCTATAGAGTACAATTCTTTATTCTTTATACCTGCGCAAGCTCCATTTGATCTTTATAGAGTAGATTATAAAAGTGGTTTAAAACTTTATGTTAAAAGAGTTTTTATAAGTGATGATGATAAAGAATTATTACCAACTTATCTAAGATTTGTGCGTGGGATTATTGATGTAGAAGATTTACCGCTTAATGTTAGTCGTGAAATCTTACAAGAAAATAAAATCTTAAAAAGCGTTCAAGAAGCAAGTGTTAAAAAAATCCTAGCTGAACTTAAAAAATTCAAAGAAAAAGATAAAGAAAATTATCTTAAATTCCATGAAAATTTTGGAAAAGTTTTAAAAGAGGGTTTATATGGTTTTGGCGAAAATAAAGACGCTATAGCTAAGCTTTTATATTTTAAAAACTCAAATAAAGAAGAATTAATTGATCTTGAAGAGTATAAACAAAACCTAGCTGAAGGTCAAAATGAAATTTTTTATATTAGCGGAAAAAATGAAAAACTTTTAAGAAATTCTCCGCTTCTTGAAAGCTATAAACAAAAAAATATCAATGTTTTATTACTTGATGAGGAAATTGATACCATAGTTATGCCTATGATGAATGAATTTGAAGGTTTAAAATTTAGCGCTATTAACCATCTAGCTAGTGAAGAAACTAGCGAAGAACAAAAGGCTGAATTTGCAAGCTTACTCATCAAAATAAAAGAAGTTTTAAAAGATGAAGTTGAAGAGGTAAAACTTAGCCAAAGACTTTCAAATAGTCCAAGTTGTATTGTTTATGATCAAAATAAACCTGATTTTGCTATGCAACAAATTCTTAAACAAATGGGGCAAGAACAGCAAGTTAAACCTATACTTGAAATCAATCCTAATCATGAAATTTTAAAAGCCTTAAAAGAAAATGATACTTTAGCTAATGAAATGGCACATATTCTTTTAAATATGGCTAAGCTTAGTGAAGGTATGGGTATAGACAACCCTAGCCAATTTAACAATGCTTTAAGTAAAATCGTTTCTAAGGCTTTAGAAAAATGAAAAATATAGCTATTTCTAAAGATATTTTGCACGAGTTTTGCATTATAGATGTAAGAACTCCTAGCGAATGGAAAAGCGGGGTTATAAAAGAAGCTTTACTCATCGCACTTTGCGATGATAATGGCTTTATGAATGAAAACTTTATCCAAGAGTTTAAAGAAAAAGTAGATTATCAAAATAAAAACATAGCCTTTGTATGTGCTACAGGCTCAAGAAGCAAACATACTGCTATGATGATAGAAGATGCTCTAGGTATAGAATGCACTAATTTAGATGGTGGCATGGTAGCACTTTTATCACAAGGTTATGAAGCTACAAAAAAGGAAAATTAATGATAAAAAAAATACTTTTATCTTTAATGCTTTGTACTAGTTTTGTTTTAGCAGAAGTTAAAAATATAGATATTAATGCGGATATTTTGGAAAATTATCAAGTAATCGATATTAGAAAACCTAGCGAATGGGCACAAACTGGCACAATAAAAAATGCCATTAAAATTAGCTTTTATAATGAAGATGGCAGTATAAATAAAAATTTCGTCGAGGAAATTAAAAAGATTTCAAGCAACAAACCTATTGCTATAGTTTGTAGAAGTGGAGCAAGAAGTGCTAAAGCTTCTGCTTTACTAGATCAAAATGGCATAGAAGTTGCTAATTTAAAAGGTGGTATGAATGCACTTTTATCGCAAGGTTATGAAACCTCAAAATAAGTCTAACTAGACTTATTTTTTCTTTGGTCTAAACACAGAAATTACTTCTTCATTATTTTCAATATAAGCTCCACCTATCAAATCTACGCAATAAGGAATAGCAGGAAATATAGGTTCAATACATTCTCTTATAGCTTTTGGATTACCCGGTAAGTTAATAATTAATGATTTTCCTTTTATACCTGCACTTTGTCTTGAAAGTATAGCCGTTGGTACATATTCTAAGCTTTTTGCACGCATTAACTCCCCAAAACCTGGAAGCATTTTATCACACACTGCTTGCGTTGCCTCTGGTGTCACATCACGCAAAGCAGGTCCTGTACCCCCTGTGGTAAAAATCAAATCACATTTTACTTCATCTGCCAAATAAGCTAATTTTTCTATGATTAAATCATACTCATCAGGAATTAGCTCATAATAAAAGCTTTTTTCATTTTTTATATAAGAATCTAAAATTTTTTCTATCTCTACTCCGGATTTATCCTCATAAACTCCGCTACTTGCTCTATCTGAAAGTACTAAAATTCCTATTTTTACCATTTTCACTCCATTATGATTTTTTCTATATCTTGTTTTTCTATTTTTTCATTTTCTAAAAGAATGCTAGCTAATCTCACTACTTTTTCTTTCATTAATTCTAAAAATTCTTTCACTTCTTGCTTTTGCTCTTGTAATAAACCCTCATTTGCCATAGCGAAAGTTTCCATAAAAACGAGCAATTCTTTAACCTTTAAAAGATCACTTTGTGCATTAGTGTAACTTTCATTAAAAATAAGCTCCATAGCAACTGAACCTGCTAAAAAAACTTTTATTTTATTTAATAATTCTGATTTTGATTTGATAGTATTTTCATATTCTTTAAACCTATCTTCAATTAGAGTAATTTTTTCAAATTTAACATCAAAATAAAAAGCACACAAGGCTTTAGCTGCTTGATATGTGGCTTGAATTTTTTTTTCCTTGTCGCTTAGAGAAAAAATCTTTTTTTTACCCATTAAAACTTTATTAAGCACTGCAAAAAAATCATTTTCTTCTATTAAATCTGATTTTCTTCTTATAGCATTAATAGCCGCTTCATTAACTAAAGTCTCCAAGGCAGCTCCACTAAAACCCACACTAGCTTTTGCAATTTTTTCCAAATCTACGCTAGATTTTTTTTCTTTCATATAATTTTGCAAAATATGCATTCTATCTTTAAAATCAGGCAAAGATATAAAAATTCTTCTATCAAAACGCCCTGATCTTAATAACGCATTATCCATAAGATCGATTTTATTTGTAGCAGCCATCACTATAACACCACTATTATCTTCAAATCCATCCATTTGAGTTAAAAGTTGATTTAGCGTATTATCTCTTTCTACATTGGAAAAATCCCCTCTACTTTTACCAACTGCGTCAATTTCATCTATAAAAATAATACTTGGAGCTTTTGATTTAGCTTTTAAAAAAAGCTCTCTAACTCTTTTTGCACCCATACCTACATAAATTTCTACAAAACTAGCCCCACTTTGATAAAAAAATGGCACCCCAGCTTCACCTGCTACTGCTTTTGCTATCAAGGTTTTACCTACTCCAGGAGGGCCTACTAGTAAAACGCCTTTTGGCATTTTCACGCCAAAATCTTTATATTTTTGAGGATTTTTTAAAAAATCAACGATTTCCAAAAGCTCCACCTTAGCCTCATCAACCCCTGCTACATCTTTAAATTTAACTTCACTTACTACATCTTGTATGGTGTTATTTTGTTCATTTTTTTCTAAAATATTTTTTTCTAAAGAAAGTAAATTTTGCCTATCTTTGTTTTTTTTATTAAGAAAGAGTAAAAAGCTTATGAGAAAAGCAAGTAAAATAAATATCAAAAAAAACTCACTCAAATCATAATCTTTAGCATATTCTAAAGGAATTTTTTGCCACAAAGCATTTAAATCCACTACATCTTTAGCGATTAAAAAATTTCCTTCTTTGCTTTTTAATAATATTTCATTATTTTCTACTATAGCCTTTTGGATTAAATTTTGTTCTAAAAGCTCTTCATAAGCAGCCTTGCTAATATAATCTGGTTGATTTTTTAAAAATGCAATCAATATAAAAACACAAAGCAATAAAAATGAAGCTAAGATAATCTTTTTATTTTTCATCCTCTAACCTTACATAGTTACAATCTTCTTTGCATTCATATTTTTCAATACTTATCCATTGTTTAGCAATATCTTCTTTGCTTGTAATTTTGATTTTATTAAAAAATTGATCATAGCCTTCATAAAAACCATCTTTTTTACTCTCGACTAAAATTTCTAAAATATTTTTTTGGTTTTTTCTAAACTCATAATTATTTTGTGCGACTATATCTTTTAAAATATTTAATCTTTCTTTGGCTATATCACCATTAATTCGCTCACTCATAGAAGCAGAATGCGTTCCATCGCGTGGTGAGAAAATAAAAGCATGGATATGTGTGAGTTTAAATTGTTTGAAATTTTCTAAAGCTTCTTGCCATATCAACTCACTTTCCCCAGGATGTGCCACGATAAAGTCTGTTCCTAAAGCAAAACCTTTTTGATTTAACTCATTAAACAATGCTAAATCATTTTGCGTGTGTGATCTTCTACGCATGATGCGTAGCATTTTCTCATGAGTGTGTTGCAGGGCAATATGCAAATGCTTTTCAAGCCAAGGTTCATCTAAAATTTCTTTAAAACTCTCATCAATTTGAGCAGGTTCTAAACTCCCAAGTCTTACTCTTTTTATACCATTAATCTTGCCTATTTCTTGCAGTAATTTTCCAAGTGTAGTTTTATCTTTTAAACCATAACTTCCTATATTAGTACCCGTTAAAACTACTTCACTATAGCCATTTTGAGCCAAAAGTTTGATTTGTTTTATTATTTCCTCACTTGGCATGCTTCTTGATTTACCTCTAACACTCGGGATTATGCAATAACTACAAGCAAAGTCACATCCTTCTTGAATTTTTACAAAAGCTTTAGTGTGATTTTCATAATTACTTACGATTTTTGTATCGATAAAGCGTAAATTTCCAAGCTCATAAAAGGCTTTATCCTGTGAGATTAACTCGTTAATTTTATCTTTATTAGAAGCTCCTAAAACTCCAAAAATTTCTTTTTTATTAAAAAAATCCTTTCCCTTGCTTACAGCACCACAGCCTGTAAGTATAACCTTAACTCCATTTTTTTTTACACTATTAATATAACTTCTAAGCCCACTATCAGCACCATTTGTAACCGTGCAAGAATTTATCACTATCACATCAGCTTCTTGTTCATTTTGTGTGACAATATGATCTTTAATATAAGTTTTTAATAATTGCGTATCATAAATATTAGTTCTACAACCAAAAGTTTTAAAATATACCTTTTTTTTCAAATATCTTCCTTATTTTCTATAAATTCATGTTTTGCCATATATAAATTTTGTGATGGATAGGCTATTTTTATATCATCATGTTTATTAAATTCATTGATAATTTCTTTACTTATATTACTTCTTAAAACCAAGGCCGCATAAGAATTTGTCATATACCAAGCAGAAATTCTCATACCATAACCTTCTAAAAATGTAAAAAACCTAGGTTCTACTTTAGGATTTCTAATGCTGTATTCATTTCTTAATTTATTCATGGATTCTTTTGCAATTTTTGTATAGCCTTTAGAAGCTTTTATAACGATTTCTTCTACTATATCTAAGGCTTTTTGATGATTTGAATCAAAAGTTAAAGTAATATCAAGTCCATCCCAAATTGTTTTCATCCCATGATGAGTATAATTTGATATAAGATTGGTAAAAATAAAGTTATTTGGTATGAAAATTATCCTACCACTTCTTCGATTATCTGTATAAGTTAGTAAAGATATATCTTCATACAAAGTTATTCTTAAAAATGAAATATCAATTATATCGCCGATATAATGTGTATTGTTTTGAAAAACTCTCACCCTATCGCCCACTCTAAAACTTCCACCAAAAACTATCACACACCAACCAAGCATAGACATAAACATATCTTTCATAGCAATAGCCAAACCAGCAGAAGCAAAACCAAGAACGGTCACTAAATAGCTGATATTTTCAATATATCCAAAAAGCAAGATTAAAACAATTACATTGATATTAATAAAATTAATGATTTTATTTGCTGTATAAAAGCGATCATTATCGCCTATATATTTTCTAGCTATAAATTTGAGTAAAAATGCTATGGCTACAACTATAACAATAGCCAAAACTATATTGAAAGCTCTTACACCCTGAATTTTAATTGAAGCTGTCGTTTTTTCAATCTCTTCTTGAATTTTTTTCTCATACACAGAATAAGAAATTTCTCCAAAACGCAGAGTTTGTGAAAAATCTCTAACCATCTGATTGGATATTTTTAAATATTCATCATGCTCTTTATTAGAAGATAATTTAGCTATTTCAGCTACTAAAACATTTTCTTTTATAAGCTCATCTAAAGTTTGCTTAAAACTATTCAAGAGATTAATGTATTCTTCTTTGTCGCGTCTTAATTTTTTTATATGTGAGTATGCTGAAATAATAGCTAAAGGATTAGTTAGCTTATCTATTTTATCAACTTCTTCAGGTGCCAAAACCATCTTTGAAAAATTTGCACTTTTATACTCACTTAAAAGCTCTAGTCTTTCTTTTAAAATTAAAATTTGTCTTTCTATAATGCTTTTATTGCGTTCATTAGCTTTTAAACTTTCTTTTTCTAAAGCCAAAATTTCATCTTGAGTTTTTTTGTAAATGTTAAAATTATTATATTTAATTATCCAAGTATTATATGCTAAATTATTATGTAATTCATTTAATTTTTGTTCTAAATGCTTTATATCATCTTGCGCTAAAAGTAATGTAAAGGGTAAGAGCAAAATCAATATATTTTTTTTCATGCAAACACCTCTAAAGTGTGTAAAATATCTTCTTTAGATATATCATTTTTTATACAAGCTTTTCCTAAACCACAAGCTAAAACAAAATTAATCTTTTGAAAATGTGTTTTTTTATCTAAGAAAAAGGCATTATAAAACTCTTCTATATTTGAAATTTTATAAGATATGGGTAATTTAAATTTCACAAGCAATTTTTGTACTCTTTGGCATTCTTGCTCGCTTAATAACCCCAAATTTAAAGCTAGAATATTTGCCATGTTCATACCTATAGCCACGGCTTCACCATGTAAGTACTTTTTATATCCTGTTTGATTTTCTATAACATGAGCAAAAGTATGACCATAATTTAAAAGCATTCTTAAGCCACTTTCTTTTTCATCTTGTGAAACCACATTAGCTTTAAGTTCTATACTTTTTTGGATGATTTGAGCTAAGGTAATATCATCAAGTTTAGTATTTAAAAATTTATCCTCATCTAAATTTTCTAAAAAAGATAAAATTTTTTCATCAAAAACCACAGCCATTTTGATAAATTCAGCCATACCAGCAGCTAGTTCTCTTGAAGGTAAGGTTTTTAAAAACTCACTCTCACAATACACCACTTTTGGCTGATAAAAAGTGCCTATTAAGTTTTTACCAAATTTATTATTCACCCCGGTTTTACCACCCACACTTGCATCCACACAAGCTAGTAAAGTTGTGGGAATATTGATAAATTCTATCCCTCTTTGATATATACTTGCTACAAAACCACCCATATCAGAGATCACCCCACCACCAAAGCTTATAAGCAGACTTTTTCTATCTAGCTTATAGGTACACATTTGATCTAAGATATATTCTATAGTTTGTAAATTTTTATACTCTTCGCCATCTTTGATTTTTATAACAAAAAGTTCTTTAGCATGAATTTTTTTCAAAAGTGTATCCAAATGTAGTTTTGCAACTAATTCATTAGTTAAAATCACTACTTTAGTATCAAAATTTAATTTTTCTAACTCATTTATATAGACATTATAACTTGTATTTTTATCTAAATTTACCTTAACTTGCATTATTTTCTCACAATGATGGTATAAACAATTGATAATTTTTATTCATCTTATAATATATCGTATTTAAATCCGTTTTTAAAATTTTATTGAAATTGTTTCCTAAAATTTTTTCATTAAATGGTACAAAATGCAATATATTTTGTTTGTAAGAAAATTTATTGATAGGATTATGTTCTTTTTCTTCTATCAAAAGTAATTTTTCATCATGAAGTTTTGAAAGGCTTTCAAAATACTGATGATATTCAAAAATTTCGGCTTTATTTAATTTTAAAGCATAGTAATACAAGGCAAGGCCTAGTTGAATTTGCTTGTTAAAATCAAGCATAATAGAAGCAATACCCTCTACATCTTCAAAATTTGAACTTAAAACTACAGAAGATTTTAAATCTGCAAAATCCCCTTTACCTGCTTTTAACACAGGAAGTTTTAAAGTAAAAAGAAAACTTTTTTCTTTTTCAAAAAGATAATCCTCCACCACTAGTAAACCTATGCTAGTATTTTCCACAAAAGGTTTAATGTTTTTTATATTTGTGCTTTCAAAGTCAAATATCACTTCAGTGCTATTTTTATGCAAGGATTTAAGTTTATAATACATAGGAGTTAAAGTAGGATTAATCACCTTAAAATAAAGTTTTTTGCTATTGATTCTTACATGCAAAAGCAAGCTTGCAAAAATAAGCTTTTCTATAGCAAACTCACTCATTTTTTTCATATCTATAATACAAAGTATATTATCTCCAAAAGGCGATGGAAAGCGTCCTAAGCTTGTTTTAACATTAGTAAAAACACTTTGCAAAACTTTAGGATCACCCACGATTAAAATGCTATCATTTGGCATTAAAATAAGCCCAGGTCTTGCCAAAATAAATTCATTATTTCTATAAACCATTACGATTTTAAAGCGTTTTTGGCTAATAGAGCTTATGTGCCTATAAGCAAAACTTGACCCTGCAGGAATTTTAACCTCCATAATCTCACCTTGTCCAAGCCCTATAAATTGTGCCATTGAAGGCATATTATCCAAACAACCTGTCAATCTTGTACTTAAAGTATCATAAATATTAATTACCTCACAAAAATTATCATCAATTTGGCTATTCCACAAATCCATAATAACTATATTTAATCTTGGATGTAATTTTCTTAAATTTTGATAGCAAGCTAATGTATCTGCTTCTTCTTGCATATAAATAATAGCTTGATGAAAATTTTCTTTTAATAAATTTTCTAGCTTAATCAAACTCGTAGGATCAAATTTAAAAAAAGAAATTTGTTCATTCTCTAAGTCTAAGTCTACGCTATCATCATTATAATACACAACACTCAAAGACTCTTTGAAGGTTTTGTTATTATAAATTTTCTTTAAAAAATCTTTCGCAAAAGGTCCATCAGTCAGTAATAAAATCTTATTCATTCACACCTCTAAAATATAAAGCATAATTATAGCAAAGTTATAGTTTATATTTTAAAGTTTTTGTTTTTTCAAAATATATTCCACTACTTAATATATCTTTTAAATTAACAAAAATTATTATTTTTCATTCAGTAAAAATCTTAATGATGGATACTTATTTAGCTTATAAAAGGATTTTAAAGTTAAAGAGATATAATAAATATTCCTCACATGTCAATTAAAATCTACTTAAAAAAACTGTATAATATATTTTTTGGATAAAATTATCACAAATTTAGAAATAATTTAACATCTTAAAACTAAAATATATCAACAAGAAAAAGTTCATTTTGTCTAAAACTACTTTAAAGATTTAAAAATAAAAATTATATCATTTAAATAAAACAATTTTTATAAAAAACAATATTTAAAGACAAAATAAAAATAAAACTTACAAGAATCAACTATTTAAGTGAAATAAAAATATCAAAAAGAGAGAAATTTTTGTAAAATAATGCTATTGATATACAAATAGTAATTGCAATAAAAAATTTATTATTTATAAATTTTAATAAATTTAACAAAAAAATAGTTTAGAGGACGGTAGTTCATGTTGCTTCAAACTATAAATTCTACTACAATATGCCTCGGAAAAAGATAATGAATTAATAAACTACTATGTTAAATATACTATTTAACTTAAAAATCAACTAGATAACTTTATATGCATTTGATTTTAATTCCAACTTTTTTGAGCATTTGCTGCACTTATAAGATATATTTAAATAATTTATTTTCATATGTAAATCATAATTCGCCTTATGGATAACACCAATACAATCACATGTATACTCAAATATTTCTTCGCTTTTTATCATCTCGTTTTGTTTTGATAAATTTTGATTAGATGAATTTTGAACATAATCTCTTATTTTCATATCATGTATACTAAAATGATTAAAAACCATGATGATACTATATTATAAAGTTCATTTTTAAGTTCATTAGTACTACAACACTCATATAATAGACTTTTCATAGATTTTACAATATTTTTATGCATTATTATATGCTCATCTAAATATGGATATTTAATTTCTCTCATATATTCCTCTTCATCATCAAAATGATTTTTCATATATGAAAATAACTCCATTAATACTTTTTTTAATTCTGTTTTATAAATATATCTATTTGAAAGTCTAAAAACTTCTAAAGTTAAAGCAAAAAATCTCTGATGCTGTAAATCTATTTTTTCATTGCCTAAACAATATTCATCACTCCAAGAGGGAAAATTACTTACCATATATCCCCCGCCGATTAAATCAATCGAATATTTTGCTGACAAATTTTACAATCATACTTAGCACCATTAAAAATTTTAAGATACATATTATGTGAAATTTTATATTTTTTATTTAAGCATCCACAAGTATAAAAAACATATTCTTTTTTTCTTAAAATTAGCATATTTTATATCTTCCTCTAAAATATGCTTAATAATATTATCATCTATAAAATCACTAAATTTTGTTTTAAATTCATTTATGTTTGATGTGTTTTTAACTAAAGAAGCTAATGAAGACATAATTTTTTTATGCTCTTTCATATGTATATCGATATATGGGTAAGCAATCCTTTTCATATATTTTTCTTCATATTTTGCATGATCTTTAAGTTGTTTTAAAAATTCAATCGAAAGCATTCTAACTTCATTAATACTTACATGATTTTTTTTATAAAATAAATTTCTTTAGCTAAATCAAATAAGCTTTTATGTTGTATATCAATAATACTATTCCAAACGGTATATTTTTGAGTCCATATTTTCATATATAATATTCCTTATTTTGTAGTATATATAATAGTATTATCCATAAAATAAATATTAATATATATAATTATTTAATAAAAAATTTATTTAAAAAACAACTTAGCAAACTAGCAATAATTATAAAAATAATATAAATATAAAAATACTCCTTATATACAAAATTAACAATAAAAGGGGTTATAAAACCCAAAATCGCATAAGAAATATTATAAGCAAAAGAAAGACCACTCGATCTTAACTCTGTGGTAAAAATTTGAGTCATAAAAATAGGAGCAAAAGCTATAATACCTTGTGCAAAACAAGCAAGCAAATAAAATAACAAAAACCACTCATTATAAAAGCTAAAACTAATGCCAAAAATTCCAAAAAGTAAAGTGAAAATCAAACAAATTTTAAAATGTCCTAAAAAATCTGCTAAATATCCTTGCGCTAAACTTCCTAGTATGATCATCACTATGGCCAAATTTTGATATAACAAAGCAGTAGTTTTGCTAACTCCTAATAAGCTTTCAAAATATTGTGGCAGTATCATTAAAGTAGCCACCCCACTTGTTAAAACCACAGTAAGTAAAGCGCATATTAACATACTTTTTTTATGTGTTTTTAAAGCCTGCAAAAGTGGGAAATTTAAAATTTTTTCTTTTGCTTTTATATTTTTAAAAGCTGGTGTTTCATTCAATTTCGTGCGTAAAAATAAAGCCAATATACCAAAAAATCCTCCTATAAAAAAAGGAATTCTCCAAGCAAAGCTTTCTACTTCTTCTTTATCAAAATACGCATATATAGTCAAAGTCGCTAAATTTCCAAGCAATAAACCTAAAGTCAAAGTCGCTGAAATAAAACCAAGCGCCAAACCAAGTCTTTTTTTACTCACAAATTCACTCACAAAAATCCAAGCACCGCTAACTTCAGCTCCTATAGCTAATCCTTGGGCTATCCTAATAACAAAAAGCATAAAAGTAGCCAAAAGCCCTATGCTTTCATAAGTAGGTAAAAAGGCCAAAATAAAACTTGGTACAACCATTAAAAGCATGCTAATATAAAAAACATTCTTACGCCCTTTTATATCTGCAAAATGCGCTAAAACAACAGCACCAAAAGGTCTGGCTAAATACCCTGCCCCAAAGGCTACATAAGTATAGATTAATGGCCAAAAATCATCATTTTGAGGAAAGAAAATTTTTGCAAAAACACTTGCAAAGAAGATAAATAAAACAAAATCATAAAATTCTAAAATACCACCTAAGGAAGCATAGATGGTATTTTTAAAAGCTTTTTGCATTATTAAATTTTGCCACCTTCGATTACTACATCATCAGCTTTTATATCATCGCTAAAAAATGGCTTTAAAGTTTCATCATAAGCTTTGTGAAAAAATTGTTCATTTTGTAATTTTAAAATCAAATCATTGATAAAATTTAACATAGCTTCGTCACCTTTTTTTACAGCAGGAGCTATAACATCATGATTTCCAAGTTCTTTAATCACTACTTCAAAATTTGGATTTTCTTTAGCCCAAGCAAAAAGCAATGCATTATCATGACTTAACGCATCACCTCTTTTACCAATTAAAGCTGCAAAAGTTTCTGTATTTTGATCAAATTTAATCGTTTTAATATCTGGCATATTTTTTGTAAAATACGCATCAGCTGTTGTGCCTTTATTTAAAATTAAAGTTTTATTTTTTAAATCATCTAAAGTTTCAATATCTGACCCTTTAGGAGCCACCACCCCAAGAGCAACTTTCATATAAGGTAATGCAAAATCAACCACAGCTTCTCTTTCTGGGGTTTTTGTAAAATTTGCTAAGATTAAATCTACTTTATTTGATTCTAAAAATTCTACTCTATTTGCTGCTTCAACAAGTACAAATTGCACTTTTGACTCATCACCCAAAAGTTCTTTTGCTATGCGTTTAGCAAAATATACATCATAACCTTGATTTTTCCCTTGTGCATCTAGGTAGCCAAATGGAGGTTTATCGCCAAATACACCTATACGGATTACACCTTGCTGTTTGATTTTCTCTATGGAATTTTCATTAGAGCTTGAATTTGAGCATGCACTAAAAAAAAGTGCCATCAAAAATGATAAAAGAAAAATTTTTTTCATGTTTTATCCTTATGATTAAAAATTTAAATTTTTAAACCTTATATTATTTTTTTAAATAAATATTTTAAAAAAATAAAATTAACGATGAAAATCAAACAAATTGAGAAATTTTTTCGCACGATCTGTCTTTGGATTTTCAAAAAATTCATCAGGATTTGAAATTTCTACTATTTTACCATCATCCATAAAAACTATTTTATCAGCAACTGCTCTTGCAAAACCCATTTCATGTGTAACTATAAGCATAGTCATACCATCTTTTGCCAAATTTAAAATCACATCTAAAACTTCACGCACGATTTCAGGATCAAGCGCTGCTGTAACTTCATCAAAAAGCATGATTTCAGGGTTCATACAAAGACTTCTAACTATGGCTATGCGTTGCTTTTGTCCACCGCTTAATTCTTTAGGATAAGCTTTTATTTTATGCAAAAGTCCTACTCTATCAAGCCAGTATTTTGCTTCTTCTAAAACCTCTTCTTTTTTTCTTTTTTGCACCTTTAAAGGTCCTAAAAGTATATTTTGCTCAACATTTAAATGATCAAAAAGCTCATAAGATTGAAACACCATACCTATTTTTTGACGAATTTGAGTCCATTTTTTATAATTTTTATCAATTTTCTCATCATCTACTAAAATAGCTCCATCAGCCATTTCTTCTAGGCCATTAATACATCTTAAAAGTGTAGATTTCCCACAACCACTTGGACCTAGTATAACCACTACTTCTTTTTGATTTACTTCTAAATTAATATCTTTTAAAACATGATGATCATCATAATATTTTTGTAAATTTTGTATTTTTAAAATGCTCATATTAGCTCCATTTTTTCTCTAAAAACTTTGAATATACTGACAAAGGATAACAAAGTATAAAATAAATCAGTAAAATCAAACCATAAATCACAAAAGCCGCATAAGAATTTTGAAATAAATTAAGCTCAATCACTTGTTGACCTACTTTAATAAGCTCTATACCGCCGATTAGATAAATCACTGAAGTGCTTTTGATGATTCTTGTGAAAAGATTAATACTCATTGGCAATAATCTTCTCAAAGATAAAGGTATAATGATAAAAAGATAAACTTCAAATTTATTAAAACCTAGTGAAAGTCCTGACTCATACTGATGTTTTGGTATACTTGCTAAAGATGATCTAACCAAATCCATCATCTCAAATACACCCCAAATACTAAAAACAATAATACTTGAACCCAAAGCACTCAAATGCCATCCAAACCATTTCGCCAAGCCAAAATGCACTATAAAAAGCCAAACAATCAAAGGCATAATACGCACAAACTCAAGCATAAAACGACAAAAAACATAAAGGAATTTGTTTTTAGAATGCATTAAAATTCCAAAAAAAACTCCTCCTATGAGTGAAATCAAAACGCTAATCAATGAAAGCTCTAAAGTAACCTTTAAACCTTGCGCTAGTCTAAAAAAGGTATCTTGATTTAAAATTTCAAACATAATTTAACCTTTTTTCTATACGGTTTAACACTAAAGATAAAGGTAAAATCAAGATCAAATAACAAAGCACCAAAGCAAATAATGCTTCGTTACTTTTATAATAAAGCCCTATAAGATCTTTAGCCACATATACTAAATCTGCTAAAGCAATAATGCTTACTACAGAAGTTTCTTTAAGTAAAAAAATGATATTTGCACTAATGCTTGGCATAGCTATACCCAAAGCTTGAGGCATAATAATATAACGGAAATTTTGCCATTTGCTCAAACCCAAAGAAAGTCCTGATTCATATTGTTGTTTTTTAACCGCTTCCATACCCGCTCTTAAACTTTCAGCCATATAAGAACCACCTAAAAAACTAAGTCCTATCACAGCACAAGCAAAAGAGCTAAGTTGAATTCCAAATTCAGGTAAAGCATAATATAAAAAGAAAAGTTGGATTAGCAAAGGTGTGTTTCTTGAAAATTCTATATAAATTTTACAAATTGTGTTTAAAAAGGAAAATTTAAAATAACTCACTCCCACACAAAATAAACCTACTAAAAATGAAAAAAACACCCCATAAATAGCAAGTTTTAATGTAAGCCAAGAAGCTTGTATAAACATAGGGCTAAACTTGACTAAAAAATCAAAATCCATGAAACCATCCATACTTTAAAATATAATATTGTAACAAATAAGACTTAAAAAGACTTAATTAAATTTTGCATTTTTTCTTTATTTAAAATTACTATTTTACCTTTATTTGTGCAAATAAGCTCATTTTGTTTTAATTCTTTTAAAAAACGCGACAAAGATTCTGGGGGTAAATTTAAAATCACAGCGATTTCTTTTTGTTTTAAATTTTGTAGTTTTTCTTCATTTTCTAGTAAAAAGCTGACTAATCTTGACTTTAAATCCAAAGATTTTTGTCTGATAAAATTTTCTAAAATTCGAATTTTACCGATTAAAGAAGTCAAAAGTAAAAAACTAAATTCTCCATTTTCTAAGCATAATTTTTTAAATTCATTAAAATCAAAAACACAAATTTCACAATCTTGCTCACAAATTGCATTGGCTGGGTAATCAATACCCTCAAACACAGGCATTTCAGCTATAAAATTTACTGGAGTTAGAGTGTGTAGTGTTAGCTCAAAACCTTTTGCATTTACCTTATATATACGCACTTTTCCACTTAGTAAAATGTAAATTTTATTTGCTTTTTCACCTTGAAAAAATAAAATATTTCCTTTCTTAAAATACTTCTTTTTGCCCTTTGAAATCAAAATTTCAAAATGTTTATCCATTTTTTTCTTCCATATTTTTAATACTTTCTTTTGCTTTTAAAACCAGCTCTTCATCATCTGCAAAATCAAAAAATTTAAAGTGATTTCCATGTTGCACTCTGCCATCTAGTAAATCCCCACTTAACCTGTTTTTTAAATCAAGCTCAGCTATTTTAAACCCATCTAAAGTTTTAGCAAATTCAAGCAAACGACTTGGAATTTCTTTTTGCTTAGTATATAAATAACAAAAGCTCTCAAGCCCTACTCTACCTACCCTACCTCGAAGCTGATGTAAGGTAGCAAGCCCAAGTCTTTCAGCCCCAACAACTACAATCACGCTTAGTCTTGGTAAAGAAATTCCCACTTCAACCACGGTCGTAGAAAGTAAAATCGTGCCTTTTTCTCTAAATTCTTGCAAAATTTGATCTTTATTTTTATCTTTTCCATGAGTCACATAAACATTTTTGTATTTGTTTATCCAATACCCTTGTGCTTGTTCTAGCGATAAATAATCTATATTTTCACTTTCATTTACCAAAGGATAAATGATGATTACTTGATGATTTTTAGCTAGTTCATCGTCGATTTTTTTAAGCAAATATTTAAAATCTTTATCTTGTATGCAAAAAGTTTTAATGTCTTTTTTAAAAGGCATTTGTTTAATAAAACTAAAATTTACAAGCTCACTTTGTATCATAGAAAGTGTTCTTGGTATAGGTGTAGCAGAAAATTGCACGATATGTGGAGCATATTGAGAGTTTTTACTAAGCTCACTTATTTTTTGTCTTTGATTAGAGCCAAAGCGATGTTGCTCATCTATCATCACTAAAACTGCTTCAAATTCTTCTTGATGAATGAGCGCATGTGTACCTATGATAAAATGGGCTTGTTCTTTTAATTTTGCTAAATCTTTATCTTTTTTACCACCCTTTAAAAGCAATACATTAACAAAATCAGGCAAAAGTCTTTTTGCTTCATGATAAATTTGCTCTGCTAATATACTAGTTGGAGCCATTAAAATAGCCTTTTTAGGATATACTAGCAAACTTGCAGCAAGTATGACCAAAGTCTTACCACAACCCACATCACCCATTACCACACGCCTTTTAGCGACTTTATTTTGCAAATCTTTTTTAATATCTTCTATTGCTAAAAGCTGATCATTTGTAGGGCTAAATTCTAAACCTTTAAGCCAAGAGCTTATATCAAAAAGTTCTATTTCATAAGCATTTTGTGATATTTTTTTACCCTTTAAACGCCTTAAATGATTAAAAATTTCTATATATTTTAAATCTTTAACTATGGCATTAAAATTTTCATAAAGAATTAAATCATCATAATTGTGTAAATTCAAAAGTAAATTGATATATTTTTGTTCTAAATTTAGCGCTTTTAAGTTAGCTTCATTGACATATTTTAAAATAAGCTTTTTGATGCTTTCATCTTTAATAGAGCTAATTTGGTATTTAGGGATTATTTGACCTATGTTTTTTACTATTTTTGGGTTTATAAACTGCCAAATTCCATTAAAAAAATTCATCTTTGCATGGATACAAACCAAAGCATTATGTTTAAAAATTTTAAAATGCCATCTATTAGGATGAAAAATTACTATATTTGCTTTTATACCCCATTCTAAACATTCACAAAGTATAGAAAGCTGGGAGTGATGATTTTGTATGCTAATAATTTTTACATTTTGAGTGCAAAATGTATCTTTTGGAAACTTTGAAATTCTAAAATCATCAAATTTTTTAGGTAAAATCAAAGCCAAATCGATACAATTTTTAACCCCTAAAGCATGAAGTAGTTTTAAGTCCTTTTCTTCAACTTTCATTTTCTATGCTTGCAAAACTCACTTTGGTAATTTCACTATGTGCTTTGATGAAGTCATTTAATTCATCTAGATTAGTGTTTTTAATCTTTTGCATTTCTTCTTTTAAATTTCCAAGTTTTAAACCATGCAAATATTCATTTAGCATTATATCTAGTCTTTTAGCCAAGTTTTCATACCTTAAAGGCATAGATCCTACTAAAAATTGTTTAGCTAGTTGAAATTCTTTTTCATTGACTCCATTTTGGACAAAGTTTTCAAAAACTTCCTTAACTAAAGCTTTAGCCTCATTAGAACTTTCATTTTTAGTTTGCAAATACCCAAAAACTCTACTATAATTTAAATTTACATCAAGCATAGCATATGCTGAATACGCCAAGCCTCTTTTTACACGCACTTCTTCCATCAAACGCGAACCAAAACCACCTTGACCTAAAATAAACAAAGCAAGTTTAGCTAAATACATTTTCTCATCATTAATTTGTATATTAAATGGAGAGCAAAAGTATATATAAGCTTGCTCAGTGCTTTTTTGCTCACTTACTTCTATACTCTCATCAACGAGCTTGTAGCTTTTGTTTTGATTTGGGGCATTTCTTTTTAGAATTTGGCAAATTTTTTCTACTTTAATCTTTACTTCATCTTCTTTAATATCTCCACCAAAAACAAATAAAGCATTATCAAGTACTAAATTTTCACTCATAAAATCTTGTAATTCTTTTAAACTAATCTTTTCTATGCTTTCTTTAGTCCCATCAAGACCACTAGCAAAAATTTCATCTTTAAAAACATTCTTATTCAAAAGTCTTTTTGCTTGATAATCATAATTAGTATTTAAACTTGCAAGTTCACCCAAAGCTAAAGTTTTTAATCTTTGTAAGATTTTTTCATCAAAACGCACATTTAAAAATAATTCTTGTAATTTTTCTAAAGCAAAATCAAAATGTTCTTTCAAGCATTTAATACTAATTTGAAAATGTTCAAAACTAGCCTTAGCATAAAGCTCTATAGCACGGTATTCTAAGCTTTTAAAAAACTCATCATTACTTCCTTCATTTAAAAGCCTAGCAAGCATACTTGCACAACCTCTATTGTGTTTTTCTGCTATTTTTCCACTATTTTTAAAAATGAGCTTAAAAAATACTACAGGAAGCTCATTTTCATACTCATATATTATGTCTATTTTAGTTTCATTAAAGTCTAAATTTAACATTAAAACCTTTCTAAAATATTATAAGCTGTATCGCGTTTGGCAGGTAATTCCCCTATATCTTTAATAAGTTCTATCATTTGTTCTTGATTCATTCTGTATTTTGCACCAGCTGCGGCTACAACATTTTCTTCCATCATAGTTGAACCTAAATCATTTGCACCAAATTTTAAAGCAAGTTGACCTATTAAAGAGCCTTGTGTTACCCATGAACTTTGTAAATTTTTAAAATTATCTAAATATAATCTTGCTAAAGCTAGCAATCTTAAATATCTATTAGAGCTTTGTTTGATGATTTCAGGATGTTTTTTGATCAAAGGAGTATTTTCGCTTTGAAATGACCATAAAATAAAAGCTCTAAAGCCATTTGTTTTATCTTGTAAATTTCTTAAATGATCAAAATGTTCGATGATTTCCTCATCATTTTCAACCGTACCAAACATCATTGTAGCAGTACTTTTCATACCTATATTATGCGCACTCTCATGCACCCTAAGCCAAGTAACTGTGTCACATTTGTGTGGCGCTATAATATCTCTTACCCTATCGCTTAATACTTCAGCACCCGCTCCAGGTATAGAAAAAAGTCCTTTGACTTGTAATCTTTTTAAAACCTCTTCTATAGAAATTTTAGAAACTCTTGCTATATAAACTATCTCTACTGCTGAAAAACCATGCACGGTAATCGTTGGATAATTAGTTTTTATATAAGAAAGCAAATCTTCATACCATTCTATTTTAAGTTTTGGATGTACCCCGCCTTGAAATAAAATTTGCGTTCCACCTATAGCTTGTAATTCTTCTATTTTTTGCCCTATTTCTTCATATCTTAAAATATAGGAGTCATCATCTTTTTCTTTTCTACAAAAAGCACAAAAATCACAATCAATACAGCAAATATTTGTATAATTTATATTTCTATCTACCACAAAAGTAGTTATTTTTTCAGGATGAAGCTCCAATTTTCTCTCATAAGCCATTGCACCTAGTTCATATAAAGGTGCATTTTGGAGCAAATTTAACGCTTCTTTTTTACTTAATCTACTCATTCTTAAACCTTTTTTGTAAAAAGGATTATTATAACATTTAAATGTAAAATAATCTTAAAGACGATATAATCAAGCCCTTTAATTTCATATATTCATAGGATACTCATGACTTATAGGTCTTTACTTAAAAATAATAAAACTTTTCGCCTTTTAGCAATAGTACAATTTATAAGTTATTTTGGTGCGTGGTTTTCTCAAGTAGGTGTTTTTACCCTTTTAACTAAAGAACTCGGTGCACCTGCTAATATCATAGGTTTTTCAGCTATTTTTGTTTTTTTACCTTCTATTATACTTGCACCTATAAATGGGGTTATAGTAGATAGATTTAAACCTAAGAATTTATTACTCACAATGATTAGTATTGAAATGATTTCTATTTTTATGTTAATTTTTGTAAATTCTTTAGCCATGCTTTGGTTGTTATACTTTTTAACCTTTGTTCGTATGGCGGTTGCAAGTATGTATTTTCAAACAGAAATGTCAGTTTTACCTAAAATTTTAACCCCACAAGAATTAAAACTAGGCAATGAGCTTCATAGTATCATATGGGCTGTATCATATGCTTTGGGTATGGGTGCAGCAGGGCTTTTTATAGATCTTTTTGGAGTAAAGCCAGCCTTTATAGCTGATACTTTAATGCTATTTTGTGCTATGCTTATACTCAAAACTTTGATTTTACCTAATGAAAAAAATACCACACAAAATAATCTTTTTATATTAATCAAAGAAGGCTTAGTTTATGTATTTAATAATAAAAAAATCATTCATTTGATTTTACTTCATGGGGTTGTAGGGATAACTGCTTATGATGTTTTAATCACTCTTTTAGCAGAATATGAATACGCAAAAGTTATTTCCATACCTCTAGCCATAGGGCTTTCTAATGCCATAAGAGCCATATCTTTACTTATAGGCCCTTATGTGCTTAGTCCTTATATTAATAAAAACACTTTGGTATATTTATACTTAGCGCAAGGTGTAGGTATAATGCTTTGGGCTTGCTTGCAATTTAACTTTTATCTTGCTTTTGTAGGCTTGGTAATGGCTGGTTTTTGCACTTCATCTTTATGGAGCTATACCTATACACTTTTACAAAATGATTGCGACAAAAGATATTATGGCAGAGTGATTGCTTACAATGATATGGTATATTTAACCTTTAGTGCAATCATTGCTTTTTCAACAGGATATTTATTTGAATTTTATGGAATAAAACTAAGTCATTTTACTTTTGGCTTAGGAGTATGTTTTATCTTTGCAGCAATTTATTGGTGGTGGTTTAATAAAAAATATAATTAATCCACCTTAGAATAATAAACTCCACCTGCTGAAAAGTTTTTTTCAAAATAAGCTGTTTCAGGCACAAGATCTGACTTTCCTGGGTAAATTCTACCTTCTTTATTCAATATCCTATAAAAACGCTCCATAAGTCTTATTTTAAAATCTTGATCAAAATATATCATCATATTTCTTGAAAAAATCACATCAAATTTTCCAAATTTAAATAAAGAATCATCAAAGACATTACAAAGATCAAAACGGCATCTGCAAGCTAGGGTTTCTTTTTTAAGATGATACATTCTATCTTTTACATCAAAATAACGCGTTTTTTGCATAGTGTTTAATCTAGATACTGAACGCTCTGAATAAATCATTTCATTACATTTATCTATCATTTTTTTATTAATATCTATACCAACTATATTCATACCTTTAACAAAATTCTCACTTGCTAAAATAGCTAAAGAATACACTTCTTCGCCGCTTGAACATGGAGCACAAAGCACATTTACAGGGCGATCAAGAGATTTTATATAAAAAATCACATCTTTTAATTGCTCTAATTCTCTAAAAAAATAAGTCTCACAAACTGTAATAAAATCCATAGTTTCTTGTTTTAAATTTCTTTGAAACTGCACTTTTTCATTTAATTCACTAAGACTGCTCAAGCCTAATTCTTGTAAAAATTTAGGAAGTTTAATAGATAATATATCCTTTTTCGCATTTAAGTTATTTCCACTTATTTGCTCTACGATTTTTACAAAATCATTCATTTCATTTTCTGTAATCTTTATCATCTTTTTTTGTCCTACGATTTGATGAAATTTGTTATTTCTTTTTTGAGTTCTATTAAACTCATAGGTTTTAAATTTGGATTAGTATCTCTAGCTTTTTTTGGCATACCATATACTATAGAATCTGCCTCATTTTCGCACAAACACCTTACTCCTGCTTTATAAAGTTCAAACAAAGACTTAGCACCATCATCGCCCATTCCTGTCATAATCAAAGCTAAAATTTTATGATATTTGCAAAGATTAACAGCAGAATTAAATAGCACATCAATCCCTGGATTAAAACTACTAGTTTCATCTGTAGTATTTAATGTTAAGGTATTGTTGCCACTTAAAATCATATTTCTTTGACAAATATAAATTTTATTTTTCAAAACTTCCTTATCACTTGGTATAATCACCTCGCTTAATGCTTCTTTGTTAAATTGATTTACAAAAGAAGGAATAAACGCAGGATTCATATGCTGAGCAATCACTACTGCACAATCTTTCAATTCTACATCATTTAGTAAAAACTTTAGTTGGCTTGGGCCACCTGTTGAAGAACCAATTAGAATAAGCTTCATTTTTTACCTTAAATAATTATTGTTATTATATCAAATAAATATTTGAAAACATAAAAAAATAATTATATATAAGAAAGAAAAATTTTAATTAAATATGATAAAATTAATACTTTAAATTTCAAAAATGATAAAGTGAATGTTAAATGTTAAGAGAAAAAATTTATATTGCAAGTGATCATGCTGGTTTTATTTTAAAGCAAGAAATTACTAAATTTTTACAAGAAAAAAATATTACTTTTGAAGACTTAGGTCCTTTTAGTGAGGATCGTTGTGATTATCCTGATTATGCACATTTATTAAGCTCTAAAATAAACGAAAAAAGTTTTGGAATTTTAGTGTGCGGATCAGGAATTGGTATGAGTATAGCAGCAAATCGTCATAAAAATATACGCTGTGCTTTGTGTAATGAATCTTTAAGTGCTAAACTTTCAAGAGAACATAATGATGCAAATGTTTTAGCACTAGGAGCTAGATTAATAGGGGTTGATATGGCTTTTGAAATTATCTCAAATTTTATCAACACTTCTTTTAGCGGCGGAAGACATTGTGCAAGAATTAGCAAAATAGAGGAAAGATTATGATCTTAAGTTGGCTTGTATTAACTGTATTAATTTGTATTAGTATTTATATGACTATTATGCTACTTTATTATAAAACCCTGCTTCATAAAGAAAAAGTAGCAAAAGAATTTATAAAAAATAACCTTGATGATACTGAAATTGTTATTAGAAAACTACAAGTACAACTTCAAAGAAGTTTGGGTAATATTGATATTTTAACTGAAGAATTAAACAAAAGTAAAGCAGACTTAACCTCTCTTAGAACAAGAAATTCACAATATCGTATTGAAAATGAAAAACTAAGACAAAGAATCAAAGAATTAGAAGCAAAAATAGAGGCATTATTATGATAAAAGAGCAAGATAAAAAATATTTACTAGATAGCATTAGAGCTATTAAGGACTTTCCAAAAGAAGGGATTGTTTTTAGAGATATTACTACTTTATTAAACAACAAAGAAGCATTTGCGTTTTTAATGGATCATTTAGTTGAAAAATATCAAAACGCAAAGCTTGATTATATCGTTGGTATAGAAAGTAGAGGTTTTATTTTTGGAGCTGCCTTGAGCGCTAGTTTAAGACTTCCTTTTGTACCTATAAGAAAACCTGGAAAGCTACCTTCAAAATGCTTACAAGAATCTTATAGTTTAGAATATGGCAGTGATACTATAGAAATTCATATCGATGCTTTTAATAATCAAAAAGCAAATGTTTTACTTATAGATGATCTTATCGCTACAGGTGGCACAGCTATCGCTGCTGTGAAACTTATAGAAAAACTCAATGCAAAATGTGTTGAAGCTTGTTTTTTACTAGAGTTAAAAGATCTAGATGGTGCTAAAGAATTAGCTAAATTAACTTCTGTTTATAGTGTTTTAGAGGTATAAAATGGAAGAATTTTTAAAACAACTTTTGTATGATTATAAAAATTGGGCTTATATTATTGTGTTTTTATGGTGCATACTTGAAGGAGAACTTGCACTTATTTTAGCAGGTATTTTTGCACATGAAGGCCATGTAAATTTAGGACTTATTATCTTTATAGCAGGCTTAGGTGGCTTTGTAGGCGATCAAATATACTTTTATATAGGAAGATATAACAAAAAATACATTCAGAAAAAACTTCGCACCCAAAGGCGTAAATTTGCCATAGCACACTTACTTTTACAGCGTTTTGGTTGGCCTATTATCTTCATACAAAGATATATGTATGGTTTTAGAACTATTATACCTATGAGTATAGGATTAACTCGCTATAGTGCTAAAAAATTTGCGTTTATTAATCTTATTAGTGCGTGGGCTTGGGCTGCTATAACTATTTTACTTGCATGGTTTTTTGGAAAAGAAATTTGGCTTGCAGTAGAATGGGCTGGAAATCATTGGTATTTTGCAGTGCCAATTATTGCTGGCTTTTTATTAGCTTTATTTTTAGGAATGAAACAAATAGAAAAATCAATACTTACAAAAAGGACTCACAAATGACTTTTAATTTTATAGAAGAAAATATCGGCTCTATAAATGCTGATTTTGAAATCATTTTAATACAAGATAAAAAAATAGAAAAATACACTCAAAGTCAAGAACTTTTCAAGCTTTCAAGCTATAAAGGTGAAGGAATTTGCATAGATATGCAAAATAAAATTCTTTATAGTGAACTTAAAAGCTTAGAATATGAAGATATAAGGCTTGCTTTTGCAAATGCATACAAAGCTTTAAAAAAACTTGAAATTCAAAGCGTAAAAACAAAAAGTGTCATAGGAAAATGTGTAGTAAATAGCTTTAATGCTATGATTCAAGGATTTACTTTTGGTGCTTATGAATTTAACAAATACAAAAAAGAAAAAACACCAAGCAAGTTAGAGAATATTTTCATCTCAAAAGATGAAATCAATGACAAAACATACAACCTAGAAGAAGCTTGCATAGGTATAAACTATGGTCAAATTTTTTCAAATGCTTGTGATTTTGCAAAAAATATCGTTAATGAAATCCCGCAAATTTACACTCCTGCCAAAATGGCCGAAGATGCGCTTGAACTGAGCCAAAATAATTCTAATATTTCATGTAAAATTTATGAAAGCGATTTCTTAGAGCAAGAAAAAATGCAAGCATTTTTAGCAGTAAATCGTGCTTCAATTCATCCCCCAAAACTCATTCATCTTTCTTATAAACCACAAAATCCAAAAATGAAAGTAGTGTTTGTAGGTAAAGGGCTAACTTATGATAGTGGTGGACTTAGTTTAAAACCTGCTGATTACATGCTAACGATGAAATCAGATAAAAGCGGCGGTGCGGCTGCAATGGCTATTATCAAAGGTGCAAGCGAGTTAAACCTTGATATAGAAGTTCATTCTATCATCGGCGCAACTGAAAACATGATAGGCGGAAATGCTTATAAACCTGATGATGTGCTTATTTCAAGAGAAGGTGTGAGTATAGAGGTTAGAAATACCGACGCAGAAGGAAGATTAGTTTTAGCAGATTGTCTTTCGCTTGCTCAAGATCTAAAACCTGATTTATTAATAGATCTTGCTACTTTAACTGGAGCTTGCGTAGTAGGACTTGGAGAATACACAAGTGCCATCATGGGAAATAATGAAGATTTGCAAAATGAATTTTACAA
The DNA here is from genome assembly GCF_025772865.1 of Campylobacter sp. CNRCH_2014_2452. Lineage (NCBI taxonomy): Bacteria > Pseudomonadati > Campylobacterota > Epsilonproteobacteria > Campylobacterales > Campylobacteraceae > Campylobacter > Campylobacter sp. CNRCH_2014_2452. Next base: position 82,125 of record NZ_JAKMSX010000004.1, on the reverse strand, counting down.
AATAAGTAAAAAAAGTGGAGATTTAGCTACTATTTTACATTTTAATCCGCACTTAAAAGAGCTTATAAAATCAAACATAGCAGATGTTAGTAATACCTCTTCAAGTCGTTATGGCGGGGCCATTACTGCGGGATTATTTTTAAATTCTTTCATTAGAGAAGAATACAAAGACAAGTGGCTACATTTAGACATTGCAGGACCAGCTTATTTAGAAAAGACTTGGGGTTATCATAATTTTGGTGCAACCGGAGCAGGTGTTAGAATGTGCCTTTCATATTTACTTTATCTTTCAAGGAAACAAAAATGAGTTTATCAGTTGGTATAGTAGGACTTCCAAATGTTGGAAAATCTACCACTTTTAACGCTCTAACAAGAGCACAAAATGCTGAAAGTGCAAACTATCCATTTTGCACCATAGAACCAAACAAAGCAGTGGTACCTGTGCCTGATCATCGCTTAAAAGAACTAGCAAAAATTGTTAATCCACAAAAAATTATACGCTCAAATATAGAATTTGTTGATATAGCAGGCTTAGTAGCAGGAGCTAGCAAAGGTGAGGGTTTGGGTAATAAATTTTTATCTAACATACGCGAAACAGAGATGATTTTACATATTGTGCGTTGTTTTGATGATGAAAATATCACCCATGTTGCGGGCAGTGTTGATCCTGTGCGTGATGTACAAATCATAGAAACAGAACTTATACTAGCAGATATAGAACAACTTAGCAAAAAAATAGAAAAACTCACTAAAGGTGCAAAGGCCAATGAAAAAGGCGCAAAAGAAAGTTTAGCTTTAGCTAATGAGCTTTTAGAGCATTTAAATCAAAATAACAGTGCAAGTTCTTTTGCTAATAAAAATGAAGTCTATCATGCTCTTATAAAAGAACTAAGATTGCTTTCAGCTAAAGAAGTGATATATGGAGCAAATGTAGATGAGAATTCGCTTTTAGAAGATAATGAATTTGTAAAAGATCTTAAAGAATTTGCAGCAAAATCAGGCCATGAAGTAATCAAACTTTGCTCTAAAATAGAAGAAGAAATGATAGCTTTAAGCGATGAAGAAAATTATGAATTTTTAAAATCTTTAGGTATAGAAAGTAGCGGGCTTGAAGTAGTTATACGCACAGCATTTTCAAAGCTAAACTTGATTAGCTATTTTACAGCAGGTCAAGTAGAAGTTAGATCATGGACTATACAAAGAGGTTGGAAAGCACCAAAAGCAGCAAGCGTGATCCATAATGACTTTGAAAAAGGTTTTATCAAAGCTGAAGTAATTTCTTATGAGGATTATATCGCTTGCAAAGGCGAAAGTGGTGCTAAAGAAGCAGGAAAACTACGCCTTGAAGGGAAAGATTATATCGTACAAGATGGCGATGTAATGCATTTTAGATTCAATGTTTGATAATTTATCAAACATTGATTTGTTTTTTAATTAAGCTTTGCAATTTATCCTTAGTATCATATTCATTAGAAAAAGTAAGTAAATTCGCTTTAGGCCAAAAATAACTTTTAGGATTTTCAAATTTACCCCAACGCCAATCAAACCTAGGTGCTAAAAGTACTATTGTAGGTATATCTAAAGCTAAGGCTAAATGCGCAATAGCACTATCTATACTTACAATACAATCAATATCTTTTAAGTTATCTAAAGTATCATTCCAATTTTTTAGCTTTACTCCCCTATTTTCAATTTCTTGAGGTAGATTAACATTATTTACCCCATCTACTTGAAAAGAAATAATCTCACAACATAAATCTTTTAATGCATTATACAAAAATATAAAATCTACATTTCTCAATAAATCAGTATTTATAGCATTAGGAGTAAACCAAAAAATTCCTATTTTTTTAATTTTATTATTTGGTTTTTCTAAAGCAATAATAGGCGTTCTTAACTTAGAAATTTCATCTAATTTAATATCACAAAGCAAAGGTAAAGAGCAAATCGGCATAGCATAATCAAACTCACTCGGAAAATCTTTTAAAATTTTCAAATTAGAAAAAAAATTATTTTGTTTATTAAGCTCTTTGAGTTGATTTTTAAACATTTTATACATAGCGCTTTGCGGAGCAAACAAAACCTTAGAGGCAATTTGACAAAGTTTTTCCAAACATCTAGCATACATGATAGTATCACCAAAACCTTGCTCACAAAAAACTAAAATTTCTTTATCTTTAAAAGCCTGTACTCCATCTTTATTAAAGGCTTGTATGGTTTTATTATAATGATAAGGTGAAAAAGTTTCATTATGGGCATAAAAAAGCCTACTTTCATATACTCTTTTACCTTCTTCAAAATTATCACTTTCTCCCATACGCATTAGCAAATATGCCAAGTCAAACTGATAAGTTGCATGTGGATGCAAACTCAAAGCTTTTTGGTATGCATCATAAGCACCTTGATAATTAGCACTTAGTTCTAGTGCTTTTGCATAATTTTGCCAAAATTGAGCATTATTTTGATTATACTCACATAAATTCGAAAATAATTCTAATGACTCTTGCAATCTCAAAAGCTTAAAAAGCAAATATGCTTTTTGTGGTAAAATTTGTGTATTTAAAAACTCATGAATTTTAACTATAGTCAAGTTTTCTTGGGTTTTCTCTTGTAATCTATCTTGTAAATTAATACTATTTGTAAAATTTTTTTCTACTAACTCCCCACTTTGTAATTTTGATATCATAATTTGTGTAAAATCACAAAGTTCATTATGTGCTTCAAGTGCCTTTTGGAAATTTGTTTTAAAATAAAGCTCAGCGTAATTTTTCCACAAATCAAGATTATACATATCTTTTTCTAAAGCAAGCTTATACAGTTTTTCTGCATCTTCTAGGCTTCCTGTATTTTGATAAGCAAAAGCAAGTTCCAAATTAAGCTCATCTTTTAAAAAACATTGTCTTTGTAAAAGCTCTTCAAGTAATCCAATACCATCATTAAAATTTCCATTATATAAAAGTGCTTTTGCAAGCATTAGTCCATTAAAACTAGTAGGATATAAATTAAAAATTTGTCTTGCATAATGTAAAGTTTTACCATAATCTCCTATTTTAAAAGAAGCCATCATCGCATATTCTAAAGCATTTTTAGGATCTTGCTCCAAATATTCTTCACTACACTCTAAACACTTTTGATGGTTATTATTATAATAATGATATATTATTTTATCTAACATTATCTCCTCTATGATATTACATTAATATATTTTTTAATTCCCTAGAACTTACTAAAAACTAAATCATAATAAATATATTATGATTTAGTTCGAGCTTACTAATATTTTTAAAGGAGGCGAAAATAAATATGTTGTTTAGCACTATTTCAAGTAAGCTCTAGGGAATTAAAATTACATATCAACTATTTTAGTTGATATGTAAAAATACTTACCACCATAAACCTAGTTTTAAAAACATAGTATGAGAAGTGGTATTATCAAATGTAAACACACCCGCATAATTTAATGATATATCAGAATGTTTATTAAGAGCATAAGATAATCCAAATTGCCCAAATCCATAGTATTTGGAAGTAATAACATCGGCTGTTAATGTATTTTCATCTAATTTCAACTTACCTCTTGCATCAGTATATAAATTTACTATAGATCCTATGGTTATATTAGATTTAAACTTATCAGTCCATGGCTTATACCATTTTAAAGCTGCACTTGCATCAACAAAGTTAAATTGACCTGCCAAATAATGTTCTTTTGTTCCACCTAAGTGATTTAAACTAAAATTCTTACTACTCATACCATAATAACTTAGTCCAATTTCTGGAGATACTCTAGCTACATCTATAGCATTATAATAATTAGCACCTATTTTTGCCTCAGCGCCATATCCATATACTAATGTATTTGCTTTAGAACTAGCAGGATTATTTTTATAAGACTTTTCTATATTTGTCTTGGTATAATCAAATTTTGAATATGCACTAAAATAGTATTCATCTAATCCTTTTCTTTTTAATACATTATAATAAGTTAAACCACCATAATATGTTTTATCATCAAAATTTAATCTTTGTGTGTTTTGTTTTTTAGAGCTATCCTCATGACCTAGATAAAAACCTATAACACCATAATCTTTTGGCAATTGCTTAAATGAACCACCAATCAAACCTGCAGTATCCATTCTTAATTGCCCTACACTTTTTCCAATTTTAGCTGAAGAGTGATTATAATATGGATTTAAAAAAATAATATGTTGTATTTGAATCAAGATATTTACGATTATTTTTAGATAAATCAGATTGCAAATTCAATCCAGCAGCATTTCTTAACAAATTAGACACATTAATGCTTCTTAATCTTGCAGAATATACCATAGATTTAGCTAAAGTTTTACCACTTAACTCATTAATATCTACACTAACTCTATATTTTCCTTTTTCCGAAGGAACATTCATAAAATAATAAATATCTGTTAGACTATGAATATTTTTTGCATCAATGCCTTTATCATCATTAGTATTATTTCCTATACTATTACCTTTTTCATCAATAAAAAAAGTATTACTATCATATATTTTTTTAGTATCTAAATTTGCAGTATTAATATAAACTTCATCTACTTTAATACCACCAAGATTATTACCACCTAATACAACCGAATTTTTTAATCTATCTTCTTTATTTAAAAATTCAGGCGCATCAAAATACCAACTATTGATACTAAAAACACCTTTGCCATTATTTTCAATATGGTATCCATTTTTATTCTTATTTAAAACACCACTAATATATTTTGCATGTTTTCCAGAACCTTGAACATAACCATTAATCAGAGTGAAAGAATTGCTATTAGTAATTCCTCCTATTGTTCCATAATTAGTTAATTTCATTGTACCATCATTTTCAATATCATCATGAATTATTGCTTTTTTAGTATTAACTAAAGATTCTATAGTTCCAGTATTTTTAATACCACTATAAATATTGCCATTATTTAATAACGAAGTTATAGAATTAGCATTATATATACCATTGAAAATAACCGCATTATTATTTACTTGGCCAATATTACCATGGTTTTTAATACCATAAACTTGATCATTAGACATACTGTAAAGTGTAGCTTCTTTACCTATGGTTGAATTATTTATTATATCCCCTATAGTACTTTTATTACTTAAGTTTATACCATTAGTTATAGTTCCTGCATTATTGATGTTTGCTATGGTTGATTGATTTAGCTTAATATCTTTGTTTATAGTCCCTTCATTAGAAATTGTGTTTATTTGAGAATTAGAATTTAATTCTATGCTACCTTGTATATTAGAAGTTTTTTCATTATTAATGTTTGCTATATTGGAATTATTTAAGGTAATGCCACCTGTAATAGTTTTTGTGTTTTTTAATGAAGTAATAAAAGAATTATTAGCTAAAGTTATAGAATTTGCTTGATTGTTATTAGTGATATTTTCTATTCCACTATTAGCTAGAGTAAGATTATGCATTGTTCCACTATTAGCATTAGTAAAGTTTTTAATAGAACTAGCATTTAGTGAAATAGTATTATTAATGCTACCACTATTAGTGATATTAGTTATTCCACTATTAGCTAAAGTTATAGAATTTACATTGCCACTATTAGTGATATCCCCTATAGCACTTTTATTACTTAAGTTTATACCATTAGTTATAGTTCCTGCATTATTGATGTTTGCTATGGTTGATTGATTTAGCTTAATATCTTTGTTTATAGTCCCTTCATTAGAAATTGTGTTTATTTGAGAATTAGAATTTAATTCTATGCTACCTTGTATATTAGAAGTTTTTTCATTATTAATGTTTGCTATATTGGAATTATTTAAGGTAATGCCACCTGTAATAGTTTTTGTGTTTTTTAATGTTCCAATTATTTTAGCATTATTAGTTAAAGAAATATTTCCTTGTATAGTTCCATTATTGATTAAAGCATTGCCTGCGGTATTTATTTGACGATTATTCTGTAATGCTGTTATAATACCTTGTTTTAAAGTGATTGCATTAGAAGTATCATCTTTACCTATAGTTCCTTCATTATTAATACCGGCATTAACTCCTGCTATTAAAGCATTAGAACTAGTTAATATTATAGAATCTACCTTAGAAGCGCTATCTATATTTATTCCGTTAGTATCACCTATTATACTTCCTGCATTAGTAAGGGTGCCACCTATAGCTTCCTCAAAACTAATACCAGCTTGTTTTCCCAGTATGGTTCCTGAGTTGCTTAGATTTTCTAGAGTGGATTTTTTTAAAACCATAGAAGATGTTTGGCTATTTAATACTCCTGAATTAACAAAAGATTTTATAGTTGAACTATTTAAATTGAGAATTTCTTTTTGTGAATCAATACCAGCTATATTAGTAAAATTTGACATAGTTGAATTTGTTAAAGATATACTAGGACCTGTAATAGATATAATACTTCCATAATTTTTAAAATCTACAATAGTGCTATTATTAACTCCAATAGCAGTAGCACCTTGTATGGTTCCTTTGTTAGTAAAATTTTGTAAAGTTGATTGCTTTTGCATATACAACCCGTGTTCTTTTCCTAATATTTTACCTTTATTATCTAAATTATCTAGTGCTCCTTTACTTTTATAATTACTACCTACTCTAAGACCTTTTTTTTCACCACTAATAACTCCTAAATTGTTTAAAGTTTTTATTTTACCCCTATCTTCAATAGTTATTCCATCCCTACTACCAATTATATCTTTTGAGTTATACAAATTATCCAATATTGATCGTTCTCTAACTAAAATACCATAATTATTACCTTTAATAGCTCCATTATTATTTAAATTTTCTAAACTTTTTCCAAGATAGATGCCATCGGTTTTAGCTACTATACTTCCTCCGTTATCAATCTTCTTTACTTTTGAACCATACTCTATAGAAATACCTCCTCTATTTAGACCTTGAATTAATCCACTGTTATTAATATTATCAATAGTGGAGCTATATCTAATCAATATTCCAAAATTGCTTCCTTGTATGGTTTTTTTATTTTCGATAATAGTAACTTTACTATCGCCTATATAAAAACCATCATATTTTGCGAGTAGATTATTATTATTTGTAAATTTATCAATAGTTCCATCATAGATTAAAATACCATGATTTCCATCTATTAGATTATTATTTATGATACTTGCTACATGTGAGTTATTTCTAATAAAAATCCCATCTCCCTCTACAAATGGGTCTTGAGTCCCTTCAGGAGGTAATTCAGGTTTTTCTACTATTTCCGATTTTCCACCGATAATGGAACCATTATTAATAATCTTTATATTTTTAGAATTTTCATCAATCATAATAGCATGTTGATTATTTTTAGAGATTTTACCTGAATTGCTAACATGTATATCATACCCATCAACATTTTTTAACCAAAGTCTAGCTGAAGCATCTGTGTTTATGGTGCAGTTTTTACCATCTAAACATCCAGCACCACTTACATTTTTTTCTAACATTCCTGCTTTAGAGATTTTTATAGAACCAGAAGAAGATGGATCGCTTATAATAACACTAGAATTAGCACATGTTGCTAAAAAAGATATAGTTGCCAAAGATAAAAAAATATTTTTAATTCTTTGGGTATTAGAATAATTAAAATTTTCCTTTGCATTTAATCTTTCTAGAGAGGAATTCATTATACCCCCCCCCATATCGATAATAAGACATTATTACACCTCTTTTTTAGTAAAATATCACTTATTATCACACTATATAATAAATTATTTTAAAATATATAAATAATTATTAATTTATAAATAATAAATATTTTTAACAATTATAAAAAATTATACAAAGCGATTTAAAAAATTAGCTATTAATTTATCATTTAAAAGCTATGAAAGTTTCAAAATTTACCCACTTAAATACGCTTTCTACTTTAGAAAATCCTGCCTTTTTAAGCATAGTTATGTTTTCATTTTGAGTATAAGGAATGAGGACATTTTCTAAGGCTTCTCGTTTGCTTGAAATTTCTAGCTTACTATAACCTTGCTCTAGTTTATATTGCTCATAAATTTGTATCATTTTTTTAGCTATTTTTACATCTTCATAAAGAATTTTTTCACTAAGCACAAATATACCATTTTCTTTTAAGTTTTGATAGATTTTATCAACTAATTCTTGTCTTTTAGGTGGGCGGATAAACTGCAAAGTATAAGTAGCTATAAAAACATCATTTTTAAAAAACTCAAAATCATCTAAATTTTTTTGATGAAATTCCATCCTAGCCCCAAAGGCTTGACATTTGTTTTTGGCGATCTCTAACATAGCATTAGCCTCATCAACCCCGCTTAAAAGAAAATCTTTTCTTTTTTCATAAAGTGCAAGCAATAAACTAGCCGTAGAACAACCAAGATCACAAATTCTCGCATTTTGTGGTGCAAAATGATCAATAAGTTCGACTATGAGTTTTAAATTTTGCGTATAAAAAGGCACAGATCTTGACACCATATCATCAAAAACACTTGCTACGCTTTTATCAAATTCAAATTGTTTTTCTAAGGGTTTTTTAAAAATTTCATCTTTCATTTAATTTTCCTAAAATTTCTTTTGCTTTGTCAATATCTTTACTAATTTGTGCTTTTAATAAAGCTAAGTCGTTAAATTTCTCATTAGCTCTTATATAGTCAATAAAACTTAACTCAACTGAAATTGCTTTTGTGTTTGTGAAATTTTCATCTAAAATATGCGTTTCTAAAGCAAAATTCTCATCAGTAGATCTTATGCCTATAAAACTTACACTATGATAGCTTTTATTTTCAATCTTTACTAAAGTCGCATATACACCATCTTTAGGTAAAAAGAAGTCTTTTGTATGTAAATTTAAAGTTGCAAAAAGCTCTTTAGCGCCTATGCCTTGCCCTTTTATGATATTTGCTTGTATAGTATAAAATCTACCTAGAAAATTTTTAGCTTCTTTGACTTTTGCTTCTTTAAGTAAGGTTTTAATCATACTTGTATGAACACTTTTATTTTGAATTTTAAACTCATCTACGATGATAGTGTTTATACCACAAAGACTTTGTATGTCTTTGGCACTGGATTTTCTTTCTTTGCCAAATTTAAAATCATAACCTACGATGATCTTTTCTAGTTTGGGAAATTTTTGCTTTAAAAGTTTTAAAAAATCCTCGCCTTTATAGTCCTTGATTTTATCAAAATCACAAAAAATCAAAGGAAAATCAACCAAATTTACTCTAAAATCCTTAGGTGTTAAGGCTTCTTTTTCCTCTTTAGTGATGATAAATAAGGCGCCATTTTCATCTAAATGCTTAAAAAGCTCAAAATGCCCCAAATGCATACCATCAAAACGCCCTATGGCTAAATTTGTGATCTTAGTTTTTTCTATAGGCGTAGAAAAACTCAACATTACCTTCTTTTCCTTTTAAGTGTGACTCTTGACTTGCTTGCAAGATCCAACCAAGCTTTGCACAAGCTTTTTCAAAGCTTTCTTTAGCATTTTTGATGGCTTTGGTATCTTTTACCACTCCGTTTTTATCGCGCTTAGCATTTTTACCTACTTCAAATTGAGGTTTAAAAAGCAAGATGATAAGATCTTTAGCAAGTTTATCTATATGAAAAATCAAATGTGTTAAAGATATAAAACTCACATCACAAGTGATAACATCATATAAAATTTCACTTTTAAACTCACGCAAATCAGTGTTTTCACAAATTTGGATATTTTCTAAATTTCTTAAGCTCTCATGAAGTTGGTTAGAACCTACATCTAAAGCTGTAATGTGTTTAGCATTATTTTGGTGTAAAATTTGCACAAAACCTCCGGTCGATGAACCTATATCTAAACAAATTTTATCTTTGATAGTAAATGTATGCTCTTGTAAAAAATGCTTGAGCTTAAAAGCAGCTCTGCTTACAAAAAGCTCTTCTAAAAGCGTGAGTTTTAAACTCTCATCTTCTAAAGGATTTAAAGATGTGATTTTAAAAGAGGTTTTTTTAAACTCACTATTGAGTAAAATTTGCTTGTTTTCTATAAGCTCACAAGCTTTATTGCGAGAAATGTTTAACTTTGCACTTACAAAGACATCATACCTCATCATCATCACCTAAAAGAGCGTTAAACTCAGCTTCATTGATGCACTTAACCCCTAAGCTTTGAGCCTTTTCAAGCTTTGAGCCTGCTTCACTTCCATATAATACAAAGTCAGTTTTCTTAGACACACTTGAACTTACCTTTGCTCCAAAGTTTTCGATTAGTTCTTTAAAATGATCGCGTGATTTGCTTAAAGTGCCTGTGATAACAAAGGTTTTATTAGAAATATTATCATTTATAATAAGCTCTTTTTTCTCATCTTCTAAATGTAAAATTTCATAAAAATGCTTAATGCGATTTGCATTGACATGGGTAAATTCTTCTAAGCTTTTAGCCATTTGTTCGCCAAAGCCTTCTAAATTTGCATAAGCTTCATAGCTTTGCATAAACCATTCAAAGCCAAAAGATTGAGCTAATTTTTTAGCTGCTACTTCGCCAATATGCTCTATACCCAAAGCAGTGATAAACCTTGATAAGGGGCATTTTTTTGCATTTTCAATAGCACTTAGAAGATTGTTGATTTTTTTCTCTTTAAAACCTTCCAATCCTTCAAAATCACTATATTTTAAGAAAAATATACTTTCTATGTTAGTGATTTTTCCTTCTTTAAATAAAAGCTCGACGATATTTTCTCCAAGGCCGTCTATATTTAAACACTTTTTAGATACAAAATGTATGATAGAATTTACAAGTCTTGCTTTACAATCTAAGTTTTGACATTTTAAAAAAGCACCCTCATCTAAAAGTTCACTTAAACACTCAGGACAAAGAGTTGGTTTAGCAATCTTACTTTCTAAACCATCACGCCTTTGAGTAAAAACTTTAGTGATTTTAGGTATAACATCTCCACTTCTTATCACACTTACGCTATCGCCTATCATCACTCCAAGTCTAGCTACCTCATCAAAATTATGCAAGGTTGCAGATTTTACTACAACCCCATCTAAATTTACAGGCTCTAAAACCGCCACAGGGGTAATCACCCCACTTCTTCCAACTTGCAAATTAACCCCAAGCAATGTTGTAGTTTTTTCCAAAGCAGGAAATTTAAACGCAGCCATAAATTTTGGAAATTTCACGGTATAACCCAAAAGCTTACAATGAGCTAAATCATCTACCCTTACAACCATACCATCCATCATCATAGGCTTTTGATCTCTTTTTTCTAAAAGCTCGTGATATTTTTCTAAAACCTCATCTAAAGTCTTAACACAAAAAACAAAATCATCTTTTAAAAAACCAAGACTTCTTACAAACTCCATTACTTCAGAGTGCTTGCTAAATTCTAAAGAATTCTCCCCCACTCCCCAAGGATAAAATTTTAAATTTCTTTCTTTTGTAATGCTTGTATCAAGCTGTCTTAGTGAACCACTTGCTGCGTTGCGTGGGTTTGCAAATAAGCTCAAGCCATCTTTAGCTCTTTTTTCATTGATTTTTTCAAAATCTTCTTTTAAAATTACCACTTCGCCACGAATTTCTATCTTGTCTTTATAAGGAATTTTTTGAGGTATGTTTGATATTTCTTTTACATTTAAAGTAATATCCTCGCCTACTTCTCCATCACCCCTTGTAGCACCGCTGATTAAAATACCATTTTCATAAGTAAGATTTAAACTCGCTCCATCAAATTTAGGTTCTATGAAAAAATCAAATTCACATTTAGCTCTTTTTGCCCAAGCTCTAAGCTCAGCTTCATCAAAAACATCTTCCATAGACCACATTTTTGCACTATGTGCAAGTTTGTAAAATTCACTTTGTATAGTTGGGGCGATATTTTGCGTAGGAGAATCTTTAGAAATCTTTTCTTGATGAAGCGTTTCAAATGCTTTTAACTCTCTTATAAGTTTATCATATTCTTCATCGCTTGCTAAAGGCTCATCATCTTCATAATAAGCCCTCATCCATTCTTTTGCCAATTTTACCTTTTCTAAATACTCTTGATAAGTCATCACTACTCCAAAGAAAGTTCATCCATAGCTTTTGCAAGTTCAAACATTTGCTTATGTTCATACACATCATGCACTCTTATAATGCTGGCACCATTTTTAAAAGCCTCTAAATGCAAATAAAGCGTACCCGCTAGTCTTTGCTCAACACTTGAGCTAAAATAAGCATTTATCATACTTTTTCTACTAGCTCCGATTAAAAGTTCTTTTTCAAAGCGTAAAAAATGCTCTAAATGTTTGATTAACATCATATTATGCCAAGGACTTTTACCAAAACCAATGCCAACATCTAAAATCACATCTTCTAAACCAAGCTCACTTAATCTTTCTAGTTTTTGAGCAAAAAAATCATCAAGCTCAGCGAGTACATCTTCATAATGCGGGTTATCTTGCATATTTTGTGGGGTATTTTGTATATGCATGAGTGTATAAGTGGCTTTGTATTTTAAAGCTAGTTTGGCTAAATTTTCATTTTTAAAACCGGTGATATCATTAATAAGCTTAAAGCCTTTATTTAAAGCATATTCTAAACAATACTCATCAAAACTATCTAAACTAAAAATACATTTTTCATAAAGTTTTTCTTTATAGATTAAATCTAGGGTATTTTTTAAGCGTTTAAACTCTTCTTCTTTCCCACAATACACACTTCCAGGCCTTGAAGAAACCCCGCCTATATCTATATAATCAGCCCCTTGAGAAATCATGAGTTCGATTTTTTCTAAAACTTCATTTTCTTTAACCCTACTTTGAGCGTTAAAACTATCTTCATTAATATTAATCACACCCATAATTTTTGCATATTTTGGTTTAGCGAAATTAGACTTTAAAAATAGTGCTAAATTTTTAAGCTTAAAATCTTGTAGTTTTTCTTTTTCTATAAGCTTTTTAGCTTGATCTTGTGTTACCATAAGTAAGGCATTAGTATGTTCTTTACCTAGTATAACTTCTTTATGTGTTACAAGTTCAGCTCCAACCCTTAGTGCGTCTTGTTTAAGTATATTTGCAGCAGGTGCTCTTAGTTCTTTGATAAGAAAAAAATGAATTTGAGTTTTTTCACTCATAATTTTCTCACCTGCTTTATGTGGCTTTATATATTTAGAAATTTGCTCAAAGTCTGTGTTAGGATTGATTTTAATGATTTTCATTTTTTCTCTCGTGTAAAATTAAAGCTATGGTGCTTAGTAAAATAGTTGGCTTTGCATTTAATTTAGCTAACTCATAAGCTTTATAAAAAAAATCAATTTCTTCATCGTTTAATTTTATATCTTGTTTAAAACACTCATAGCTTAAAACACTAATTAAATCTAAACATTCATGCTTGTCTATATTTTCATATTGTTTTAATAATGAAGCAATTTGAGCTAGATCCATTTTTTTAAGATCTAAATTTAAAGACATCTTTTCTTTTTGAATTTTATGCTTTTCTATGATAAATCTTGAAAGTATAGTAGGTAAAAAAACATTTTTTGAAGGAGCTACGATAATAAAATATACATTTTTTGGTGGCTCTTCAAAAAGTTTTAATAAAAAATTTTGTGCTTCTTCACGAAAAGACTTAGCTAGTATAACAATAATTTTAGCTTGTGCTTCAGCCATATAACTTTCTTTTATAATAGCCCTTGCCGTTGCTTGAGCGTTTTTGTCATAAGTTAAGTCATTTAATCTTAATTCTAAATCAGGGTTTTTAGGTATGAAAAATCTAAGATTTTTTGTTCCATATTCTTCTGTGAGTTTTTCTTGCATAAACTCAAAATCATTATGGATAATGATTTTATTTCTTAGATTCAAATTTCTACCTTAGAAAAAAGCACAGCCTCTAAGCTTTGCTCAAATACTTTATATAAAGAAATAAGTTTATAGTCTAATTCCTTATCGCGTGAGGAAAGATAAAAGCTATTTTGCAATTGCTCATCAAAAAGCCAAAGCATACTTTCTGCTTTAGAATTAGCGATTTTAAATTTAAATCCTGTATTAGTTCCTATATAAAAAAAAGCATAACCATTAGGAAAAGAAATACTCAAAAGATCATTTAGCAAATCTATATCTTCTTGGGTATTGCAAGCCTTATTATAAATTCCTTTTAAAGACACAAAAGGCACTAAAGGTCTTGTGGTACTAGCATTGATTTGGCTTAAAAAATACTCTTCAAACCAAGCTCTTTGCTCATCAGTAATCACAATAAAAGTATAACCTTGTAAAAGCAAAGCTAATTTAGAAGCTATCAAAGGCGACCATTCAAGACGCCTTTCTTCTAACCAACTTGTATAAGTGCCATTTTCTCGGATTTGCTCTAGGGTAAATTTTAAAAAACTATTGCTCATTTATACATCTAGTTTATAAACTTCATGCAATACTCTTACAGCTAATTCGCCATATTTTTCATGCACGATGACTGAAATTTTAATTTCGCTTGTAGAAATCATTTGTATGTTAATATTTTCATTTGCCAATGCTTTAAAAGCTGCTGAAGCTACTCCAGAATGTGATTTCATACCCACACCCACAACTGAAACTTTTACCACTGCACTATCTGTTTCTATATTAGCATTAGCACCTAAAACTTTTTTCATAGCATTAGTTGCTAAATCAAGCTCGTTTTCAGGCACAGTAAAGCCCAAATTTGTAGCTCCATCTACACCTACATTTTGGATAATCATATCTACATTGATATTTTCATTTGCTAAAGTTCCAAAAATTTCAGCAGCAATTCCTGGCTTATCATCAATATTTCTTAAAGTAACCCTTGCTTGGTTTTTATCTAGTGCTATACCACTAACCAAAGCTTGTTCCATATTTTCCTCCTTAGTAATGATCGTCCCTTCATTTTCATTAAAGCTACTTCTAGTAACTAATTTTACATTTAATTTTTTAGCAAGCTCTACAGAGCGATTTTGTAAAACTTTAGCTCCCAAACTTGCAAGCTCTAGCATTTCTTCATAAGAAATTTTATCTAGCTTTTTAGCCTTTGGCTCAATTCTAGGATCGGTAGTATATACCCCATCTACATCAGTATAAATTTCACACAAATCAGCATTTAAAGCTCCTGCTAATGCAACTGCACTTAAGTCACTTCCACCACGACCCAAAGTAGTAACATTACCCATTTTGTCGATACCTTGAAAGCCAGCAACTACTACAATATACCCCTCATCTAAAGCTGTATTGATATTTGTAGTATCAATGTGTTCAATTCTTGCCTTAGTATAAACATCATCTGTAATAATCCCTGCATTGCGTCCGGAAAATGCAGTAGCTTTTAAACCCATTTCATTTAATGCAATAGCAAGTAAAGATGAAGTTACACGCTCACCACTACTTAAAAGCATATCCATTTCACGACCTGAAGGATTTTTACTAAAATGATGTGCAAAATCAATAAGCTCATTAGTAACTCCACTCATTGCAGAAACTACTACAACTAACTTATCACAAGTTTTTTTACTTTTTGCCACTCTTTTAGCAACTTCATCAATACGCTCAAGCGTTCCTACACTCGTTCCCCCATATTTTTGTACGACCAGCATTAAATATACCCCCTTTCTTTAAAATATTTTAAAACCCTAATATATATAGGCTTTTTAAAATGATTAATCATATCATACACATCTTCTAATGAAGCAAATTTATAAGCATCAAATTCAGGATTTTTAGTATTTAGATTAACAATAGCTTTGTTTTTTAATCTAACTAAAAAATATTTTTGATTTTGACCATCATAAGGATACATTTTTTGTGCAACCTTAGGTGGAAAATCATAACTAATCCATTCAGGATGTTCGGCTAAAATTTCAATCTCATCTGTACCTATTTCTTCTTTTAATTCTCTAAATAACGCACTTTTAGCATCCTCTCCCTCATCTATTCCACCTTGAGGAAACTGCCATATATTTTCCATATCATTGCGTTTAGCGAGTAAAATTTTACATTCAAAAGGATAAGCTGATGATAGCACTATTGCGGCTACATTTGGCCTATATTTTTTTTCTTTTTCCATGATTTTCTTATCCTTGACTTTTTAATAATATAATTCTAACAAAAAAATACGAATTTATAATCACATTTTAAAGAAGTTTTATGCATTTATATATACATATACCATTTTGCGAAAGTAAATGTTTTTATTGTTCTTTTACTTCACTTAAAAAAAAAGATTTTGAAAAAGATTATCTAAACGCATTAATGCAAGATATAAAATATCAATTAGATTTTTTCAAGCTTGATAAAAATTCCATAAAAACTATTTTTATAGGTGGTGGTACTCCTAGTTTAATGAGTGTTAATTTTTATGAAAAAATTTTTATTTTTTTGCAAAGTTATTTACAAAAAAATAATGAAATAAGCATAGAAGCAAATCCTAACTCAAGCAATTTTTCTTGGCTTAAAGAGATAAAAAATTTAGGTTTTAACCGCATTTCTTTTGGGATGCAAAGTTTTCATGAAAAAAAATTACAATTCCTTGGGCGTATTCATGATCAAAAAAGCATTTTTACAAGTATAGAAAATGCAAAAAAAGCAGGATTTAATAATATAAATTTAGACTTAATTTATGATACAAAACTCGATGATAGTAAAATGCTTGATTATGAAATTTCTAAACTCGCTTTAATTGATATTAGCCATGTGAGTGCTTATAATTTAACTATAGAAGAAAAGACAAGATTTGCCAAAAAAAATCATTATAAAAAAAACGCTCCACGCCTTGCAAAACATTTTATCAAAGCTATTGAAAACCTTGGTTATAAACAATATGAAATCAGTAATTTTGGACAAATTTGCAAACATAATCTTGCTTATTGGCAAGGAAAAGACTATATAGGATGTGGTTTAAGTGCAGTAGGATTTTCAAAAAATCAAAGATTTTATACTAAAAAAAGTTTAAAAGATTATATAGCAAATCCTTGTTTTAGGGAGGTTGAAAATTTAAATTCAAAAGATTTGTGTTTAGAGCATATTTTTCTAGGACTTAGAAGCATTATAGGAGTGGAT
This sequence comes from Campylobacter sp. CNRCH_2014_2452, assembly GCF_025772865.1. Taxonomy (NCBI): domain Bacteria; kingdom Pseudomonadati; phylum Campylobacterota; class Epsilonproteobacteria; order Campylobacterales; family Campylobacteraceae; genus Campylobacter; species Campylobacter sp. CNRCH_2014_2452. The sequence goes on along the minus strand of NZ_JAKMSX010000004.1, from coordinate 65,123 downwards.
GAAACAAAGCTAGAACCTTTAGAAAAAGAAAAGGCAATGTTTCTTAGCAAAAAAGGGAAATTAATATATAAAAATGGAATTTTTTATAATACTAATTATCTTTTAAGCGATGAACTAGCTTTGTATATTAGCACTTAAGCTTTGCATTCACAAGAAATTCTTTTAAATTCAGGGAGTTTTATAGAAATTTCATTGATATTTTTTAATATATCGCTGCAAAAATTATTTAAATTTTCTTTTACTCCATAATATGCCCAAACACCCTGTCTATCTACTTCTAAAAAATTAGCTTCTTTTAAAATTTTTAAATGTCTTGAAAGCCTTGATTGACTCATATTTAAAGAGCTTTGTAAATCACACACACAAAGTTTTCCATATTTTTGTAAAAAAGCTAGGATTAAAATCCTACTTTCATCGTTAATTGCACTTGTTATTTTTAAAAATTCTTGCATAAAATTCCTTATATAAAAAACATTAAAAGTCCAAAACTAATTGCAATAAAAACAATCATACCTGCAAATAAAAACAAAAAGCTTGTTTTAAAAATTCTTTTAAGTAAAATAAGTTCAGGTAAAGAACACCCTGCTCCTGCTATTAAAAAACTCATCATTATACCAAGCGGAATTCCACTGGTAGTTAAAGCTAGTGCTACAGGAATCATAGCAGTGCAATTCATATAAAGCAAAACCCCTATAAATGCTGCTATAAATACACCCAATATCCCATAATCTTTCATATAATTTTGAAAAAAATCTTGTGGAAAAAAGCCGTGTATAAAAGCCCCAATACCCATACCAATAATAATATATGGCAGAATTTTTTTATATTCATTAAAGCTTTGCATAAATAATATTTTGATTTTATTTTCTTTTGTTTTAGTCTTAAATTTTAAAATTTTACTGCTAATTTTAGAATTTTTAACAAAAATAGAACTAGGTTTTTCACAGCATAAACTTTTAGAAGTATCATTAGAACAACACTTTGAAGTTTGCTCTAAATCATTTTTTAAAAAATCTTCATTAAAAAATCTTTGAGTGTTTATTTTTGAAACACAAAAAGCAATAAATAAAATCACGCTAAATAAAAATCCCACATAAAATAAAGAGATTTTTAAGCCAAAACTTACTACAAACATCACTACTATAATAGGATTAATTAAAGGCGAAGTTATCAAATAAGCTATACATACTCCAAGTGGTACTTTAGCTTTTAAAAATGCATTTAAAAGCGGTATGCTTGAACATGAACAAAAGGGAGTTAAACTACCCAAAAGAATAGCCTTTATATAACTTACAAAAGAATCTTTCTTTAAATGTTCATTGAAAAATTTAGCATAACGCTCATTAAGATAAGCAATGAGCATACTAACTAATATAAATAAAATAGAAATTTCAACAAATAAAATCAAAAAATCTTTAAAAATAAAAAATAACTTTTCCATAATCTTTCACTCCATTTCATTTTAAAATAAGCATAACAAAAATATATTAATATATCAATATATCTTTATATATTGATATTATAAAAGTAATAGTATTTTTAAGTATTTTTATGTAAAATGCAAACTATATATTTAAGCGAAAGAAGATAAAATAATGAGTTTTGGAGAAATTTTAGTTATTTTAGTTATAGCTATTTTAGTTCTTGGGCCTGAAAAACTACCTTCAACTATAGTTGAAATTGCAAAAATTTTAAAAGCCATTAAAAGTAATATTGATGAAGCAAAAGCAAGTATCAATAAAGAATTAAAAATAGCAGAGTTAAAAGATGAAGCACAAAAATACAAAGATGAATTTTCACAAACTAACGAAAATATCAGAAAAAAACTGAGTTTTGAAGAATTTGATCAACTCAAAGAAGATATTTTAAATAATACCAAAGAGTTAAAAAGTGAAATTAATGATTTAGAAAAAGATATACAAGAACTTTCGCGTGTAGAAGAAAAAACTCAAAAAGATGAAAAAAATACTCAAAAAATGGAAAGCTAAGAATGTTTGAAGAATTAAAACCACATTTAGTAGAACTTAGAAAAAGATTATTTATAAGCGTAGCTTGTGTTGTTGTAATGTTTTTTGTATGCTTTAGTTTTAATAGTTATATTATAGATATACTAAAAGCACCCGTTGAAGCAGCCTTACCTGAAATTTCAAAACAAATGACTTTCGTTGAATTACAAGAGCCTTTATTTACTGCAATGAAAGTTTCATTTTTTACAGCTTTTTTGATTTCTTTACCGGTTATTTTTTGGCAGTTTTGGAAATTCGTAGCACCAGGACTTTATGATAATGAAAAAAGATTAGTAGTGCCTTTTGTAAGCTTTGCTAGTATTATGTTTGCGCTTGGAGCTTTGTTTTGTTATTATATAGTCATACCTTTGGCTTTTAAATTTTTAATTGATTTTGGGGTGCAAACTCAAGATTTTAAACCTTTAATCAGCATAGGCTTGTATGTGGGATTTTTTACTAAACTTGTAGTTGCCTTTGGCTTAGCGTTTGAAATGCCTGTGATAACCTTTTTCTTTGCCAAACTTGGACTTATTGATGATGCATTTTTAAAAAAACACTTTAGGGTTTCAGTTTTAGTGATTTTTGTTTTTTCAGCTATGATGACACCACCCGATATAATCTCACAATTTTTAATGGCCGTTCCTTTGTGCGGACTTTATGGAATTTCTATTTACATAGCCAAAAAAGTTAATCCTAGTCAAAAAGAAAATGATGAAAACGATTGATAAAGATCTTTTGCTTTCTAGTTATGATTATGATTTACCTAATGAACTTATAGCAAATTTTCCTATCTTACCCAAGGAGAATGCTAAACTTTTAGTTTATGAAAGATGTAAAGATCAAATTTTACATTTACATTTTAAGGACTTAGCTAAAATTTTACCACCTTGTGAAATTATCTTTAATGACACTAAAGTAATAAAAGCAAGAATTTATGGATTTAAAGAAAGTGGTAGCAAAATAGAACTTTTCATTAATCACCCTTTAAAAAATAATGATTTTTTAGTTCAAATTCGTGGTAAGGTTAAAGAAGGACAAATTTTATATTTTGAAAATTCTTTAAAAGCTAAAATCAAAAAATTACACGATGATGGCACAAGAGAAGTAGAATTTTTTAATGATGAAAAAAAATTCAATCATCATGAAGTTTTTGAAATTTTAGAAAAAATAGGCCATATACCTTTACCACCATATATTAAAAGAGCAGATGAAGCACAAGATAACATTAACTATCAAAGCATTTTTGCCAAAAATCAAGGTGCGGTTGCTGCACCCACTGCAAGCTTGCACTTTAACGAAGCAATGATAAAAGAACTTAAAAAAAATCATAATATCCATACTATCACACTTCATGTTGGTGCGGGAACTTTTAAAGGTGTAGAATGCGAAGATATACGCGAGCATAAAATGCATTCAGAATTTTTCTATGTTGATGATGAAACTTGTGCTTTGATTAATTCTTCTAAAAAAATACTTGGTGTAGGCACCACAGTTACTCGTTGTATAGAGTATTATCATAGAAAAAAATTAAAAGAAGGTTTTTGTGATTTGTTTTTACACCCACAAAATACCCCACAAAGACTTGATTTTTTACTCACTAATTTTCATTTACCAAAATCAACTCTTATTATGCTTGTGGCTTCTTTTATAGGCAGAGAAAAAACTTTAGAACTTTACCATGAAGCTATAAAAAACAAATATCGTTTTTATTCTTATGGCGATGGAATGCTAATCATTTAGCTTTTTTCTTAATATATTTTTTATCAATATAACCCAAATCTATAAGTTTTTGATAAATTTTAGCAAGTACAGGTCCGCCTGCGCTACTACCACTTTTTCCATGTTCGATTAAAACTACTACTACATATTGAGGTTTTTCATAAGGCGCATAAGAAGTAATCCAAGCATGAGATCTTAAAAAATACTCTAAATCCTCTTCTTTAATACGCTTTTTTTCACTTTGGGAAATTCCAACTACTTGAGCTGTTCCTGTCTTGGCTGCTATAGTAATAGGAGAATTTCTTAAAAATCTTGCTGTAGTTCCACCATCAACATTGGCCACCTCATACATCGCACGCCTTAAAAGTGGAAGTTTTGATAATTCAAAAGTCGTAAAAACACTTTCATTATTGTCAAAATTTACCTTAGTAACATTATCATCAATGCTATGTAAAAAATGCGGTGTGATATTTTTAGCCGTAGCAATCATAGCTGTAAATTTAGCCACTTGCATAGGAGTAGCAAGAAAATCACCTTGACCTATGCTTGTATTTAAAGTTTCACCTTGATACCAAGGTTGATTGTATTTTTCTTTTTTCCAAATTCTATTAGGAACCGTTCCTATAAATTCATTAGGTAAATCTACTCCTGTTTTTGCACCAAAACCTATTCTTTCAAAAACAGAACTAATGATGTCAATACCAACCTCCAAAGCTCCTTTATAAAAATATACATCACAGCTTTCTCTAATAGCATCTGTCATATCTACATAACCATGACCTATAGCCTTCCAACATCTAAATTTTCTACCACCAAGTTCAAAATTAGAATCACACAAATATTTATGATTTTCATTCACTTTTCCACTATCTAAAAATGCTAAAGCTGTTCCCATTTTTATAACTGAACCTGGAGGATAAAGACCATTAATGAGTTTATTAGTAAAAGGATGGTTTAAATCATTAGAAAGTTTATCCCATTCTTCTTGACTAATACCGGTAACAAAAGGATTGAGATTATATTCAGGAAAACTACCCGCTGCTAAAATAGCTCCACTTTTTACATCCATTACTATAGCAGCGCCTGCTAAATTTTCAAAAATACTAGCCAAGTATTCTTGCAAATCAAGATCAATGCTTAAAGTGATATTACTTGAAGTAGGTTTTTTATAAGAAAGTTCTTCTATCTCTTTATTTAATGCATTTACTTTGCTAACCTTTTCACCCTTTTGACCTTGCAAAATTTCATTATAAGAACGCTCTATACCGCTACGCCCTACATAGCTAGTTAATCTTGCAATTTCATTTTCATTCATATCGTTTAAATTTGCTTTTCCAACATAACCTATAACATGGCTAGCTAAAGCATCATAAGGATAAAATCTTTGAGTAGTAGATTTAACTTGCATATTTTCACGCAAATTAAGCTTAGTAAAATGCTTAATCATAGCATCATATTCTATAAATGGAACTACTTCTATATAATCTTGATTATAATAAGAATCTGCTTTTATATAATTTCGTTTTAATTTAGTTATGTTTAAATCAGGAAAAGCATCTACTATAACCTGCAATTCCTGCTCTAAAAGATTTCTGTTTTTCTTTTTTATATATAAATATGGCTTTATAGAGATTGAAAAACCTAATTTATTTACTGCTAAGGGTCTGCCTTTAACATCTAAAATTTGCCCTCTTACAGGTGCTAAAAATTGCGTTTTAATGGCATTTTGTTTAGCTATTTCTTCATAATAAACATTAGATTTAATGCTTATATAATACACTCTAGCAAGTAAAAGTATAAAAAAACAAGCTATAAATCCCATCACCAAACGCATACGCATATTAGATTTTCCCTTTAAAAATAACAAAAGAAATCAAAGCTTCAACGACAAAAAACCATAGATATTCAATACCAAATTTTAAAATTTGACTATTATCTAAATATGCCAAAAATGCATCAAAAAGATAGATAAAAATATAAGCACAAAAGGTAAATATAACGAGCAAATAATGGCCTAGTTTTAATTTACTTTTAAACCAATCAACAAAAAGATGATAAAAAACGAAAAAAGCTATCCAAGAACTAAAAAGATAAAATCCATGGATAATATCAATTAATAAAAGATAAAACAAAGAAAAATACCATCTAAAATCAAGCTTATTAAGAGTTCTTTCTTTTTCTTTTAAAAGCACTATCATATAACAAAAAAACACGCCAAATAAAGGAGGCATCCAATAATAAACAGAGCTTAGCACTTGATAAAAAATCAAAGATAAATAAAAAAATAAATAAGAAAAATCAAATCTATTTTTTACTAAATTTCTACTCCTCATTAAAACCTAAGCTCTCTAAAATAATTTTTTGTTCTAATTTATCAATACCACTTTTTTTCAAATTTGAAACTAAAATGGCATTTTTATTTACATTTAAAATTTTTGCTTTTTGACTTTGATTGAGCTTATCTGCTTTTGTATAAACTATTATTTTTTTTTGATCAGCTCTAATAAAAGAATCTAAATACAAATCCAAATTTGCATCAATATCTAAATTTTCATGTCTTGAATCTATTAGATGAATAAAAAGTTTGATAGAACTACGCTCTTTTAAGAACTCATCTAAATTTTTATTCCAAATAGCCTTAGTTTTTTTGCTCACTTTAGCATAGCCAAAACCAGGTAAATCGATAAACATCAATTTAAATTTATCCTCATCTTTTTTACAATCAACTTCAAAAAAATTAATGAGTTGGGTTTTGCCTGGAGTTGAAGAACTTTTTGCTAAATTTTTATTCTTACAAAGAGTATTAATCAAAGAACTTTTTCCTACATTAGAGCGGCCTAAAAATGCAATTTCAGTATATATAGGCTGTGGAGCTTCATTTATTTTAGAAGCAGAAGTTAAAAATTTAGCATTTAATATCATTCTTTTACTTCAAATACAAATTTAGCAGGTTTTTTATCTTTACTAACTACTCTATAAGTCATATTTTTTCTATCTACTATAATTTTATCACCTATAAGCTCTTTTTTTGACTGCACTTCTATAATTTTTGCATTACCATTAATTTCATATGTATCTTTAGCTACATTATAAACAAACTCATCACCACTTCCATGATAAATCTTATCTTTCATCATAATTTTAAATTTAGCATCTTTAGTAGCTATATACTTAATAGGTTGTTTATTTTTCATATAAATGACTAATTTTTGCGAATTTAAAATATCTTTACCTTTTTTTACTTCCACATCACCGGTTAATATGCTCGTTTCATTTTTCTCATCCAAATAAAAATCTTTAGCATAAACTTCTATTTTTTGAGCACTAAATGCAAATAAATTTAACAAACACAAAAAAATTATTGCTCTAAAAACCATGCTTTTATTCCTTGAATTTTTAATTCTTTTTGATTTACATCATATAAAAAATTATCCCCAAAAACCTCATTCAACCCTATATATGCCTTAAATTTTTCATTGGAAAATAAAATTTTATTTTTCATATCATAAATTGCTTTTTGAGTAAAAATAGAAGTTTGATTTTGATCAAAATAACTTACATTACCTTCTAAAATGGATTTTTCATCATTTCTTACTAATAAATCCGAACTTAAATTATAATCAAGTGCTTGCACTTTAAAATCATCAAAAATATCTTTATCTTGGTATTTTATCCAACGACTTGCTTGATAACTAGCTTTTGTAACAGATGTATTAAGCTCATAATCAAGCACATCAAAAGCTTGCATATTTGCCACATCTACCTTTTGCGGTTTTATTGCAAACAAATAAGGATCTTGAGTACTTAAAATCACCATAACAAAGGCAAATAAACTCATTAATATAGCAAAAATTTTTATCGCCAAAGTTTATCCCATTGAGCTTGCATATTATTATGTTCAATTAAAATTTCTATCATCTCACTTACCGCCCCATTGCCACCTTTTCTATTTAAAACTTTATCAGTTTTTAAAGCCTTATGTGCATCTTTTGGTTTAAAACTATAAGCAACTGCTTCAAGTAAACTCATATCATTATAATAATCCCCAATAGCAGCACATTGAGAAAAGTCTAAATTTAATTTTTCTAAAATTTCTTTAGCGCAAGTTAATTTATCACTAATACCTTGATATACTAGATCAATTTTTAAATCTCTAGCTCTAAAATATACACATTCGCTAGTCCTGCCTGTAATAATAGCAACTTTTTTGCCAAGCTTTTGCCAAGCCTCAATTGCTGCACCATCTTTTACATTAAACTCTTTAATTTCACCATAATTTTGTGTGTAGATGATTTTACCATCTGTTAGACAACCATCTACATCTAAAAAAATAAGCTCTATCATAATTTTACTCTCTTACTATAAACGCACCAGGAAAAGAACCACCATCAACAAAATCCCTTGCTTCTTGCTCACTTCTAAAGCCTTTTAAAAATACTCTATGTAAACCATCTTTAGCACTTGTTTGTATTGTTGAAGTATAAGAATTATAATTTTTATATCTACTTGCTATTAACTCTGCGCCACTTTTATTTCTAAATGCCCCAATTTGCACCATAAAAGCTCCACCTTGGAAAATATGGCCACTATCAGCAATCTCCCCACTGCTACCTAAATTAGAATTAGTATGCACTGAACCTGAATTTGCACTTGTTCCAAAACCAATTACTTCAAGTCTTACAGGAGCTGTTCCTGCTTGAATCATATCAATATCTCTTGCGGCCATATTAGATAAATCTATAATCCTACCTGCTACAAAAGGTCCTCTATCATTTATTCTTACGGTAGTTTGACGATGATTTTTTAAATTAGTTACCTTTACTATAGTATTCATAGGTAAAGTTTTATGAGCTGCTGTATAAGCATGTTGATCATAAGTTTCACCATTGGAAGTTTTTTTACCATGAAAGCCCGGTCCATACCAACTAGCTATACCATCAGCAGTCTCACCTACTTCTACTACGGTTGGATAATATGTTTTACCATTAATAGTATAAGGTTTCATAGTGCCTTTTAAGCCTGTATTATTATGCTTTATACTTTTAAAATCTCTTTCTGGATAATACACAGTAGGTGTGCTAATAGGCACCATACTACAAGCACTAAATAAAACCCCTACACAACTAACGACTAACGACTTTTGTATGAGAGTTTTTTGGTAATTTTTGAGTAGTTTTGATTTTTGCATTGTTATTCTCCTTAATTTTTAACACAAGTTTTTGATTAATATTAATCAAGTTTCCTTTGATTTTATTATATTCTTTAATGCTTTCAACACTAATTTTATGTTTTTTTGCAATAGTATAAAGACTATCACCCTTTTTTACTATATAAATTTTTGTATGCAGAATAGTTGTATCCACTTTAGCTAGCTTTACATTCTCTAATGCATTTTCCACAGCCACACTTTTGCTTAAAGGAATATACATATAATAATCTTTTTTATCAGGCGGAGTAAAGTCATAATTAAAATGTGGATTATAACGCTTAAATTCATTATAAGACATCTTAGCTACTTTAGCAAGCTCTCTTAAAGAAACACTTGGTGGAACAGGTATTTTTTTAACTTCACTCGATAGAGCATAATTAAGCAAAGCACTATCTTGTGAAATCAAAAAATCATTATTATTAGCCAAAAATGCCATAGTAAGAATTTTTCTAATAAAAATTCTAGTTTCCAATGGTAAATATTTTTTATCAGGATCAAGCAAGATTCTTAAATCATCACTTTTTGCTTTTTTTATAGCTTGGCGTAATTTACCATCACCACAATTATAAGCTAAAATTGCTAAATACCATTTTCCAAACTGCTCTTTTAATTGCTTTAAATAAGCAATGGCTGCATAAGTTGATTTGACTAAATCTCTTCTTTCATCAACATAAGGATCTATTCTTAAACCTAAAGTTTGTGCTGTTGGCTTCATAAACTGCCAAACACCTACTGCTTTAGTTCTAGAAACACTATGAATTTTTAAACCAGATTCTACAATTGCCAAATATAAAAATTCTTGAGGAATATTTTCTTTTTCTAAAATTTTACGGATAATTGGAGTGATTTTATAAAATTCTCTCATGGTATCAACTAAAGTTTTAGAATGCATATTTAAAGAAGATTCTTTAAATTCTAAAAATAACATATCACTAAGATAGCTTGCTTCTATGTCTAAATTTCTTAGAATTTGAGCTTGCTGAGTATAATATTCAGGAGTTACCTGCAAGGCTTTAGCATGTAAACATAATAATACTAATATAAAAAATATAAAGTTTTTTTTCATTATAAACCTTGAAAAAACAAACGATTAGCATTTAAATTCGTAAGTTTTACTACTTCAACTTTAGATAATTTTAAAAGATCAGATATTTTTTGTGCTACAAAATGCGTTAAAATAGGATCATTTACTTTACCACGATGTGGTTCTGGAGTTAAATAAGGCCCATCTGTTTCCAAAACAAGTTTATCTTTTGGAATTTTAGGTAAAATTTCCACTAATTTTTTTGCATTTTTAAAAGTTAAAACCCCGCCTATACCAAAATAAAATCCTTCACCTGCTAGTTGAAGTAAAAGCTCGCTTGCATTAAAGCAATGCAAAACACCGCCTTGTAATTCTTTTGAGTATGTTTTTAGAATATTAAAGCTGTCTTCATTAGCTTCACGCACATGCACAATCAATGGCTTTTTATATTCAATAGCTAGTTGTATTTGAGCTATAAAAACTTCTTTTTGTCTTGTTTTGATAGTATCATCATTAGTATTTAAACGATAATAATCAAGCCCACACTCACCCACTGCGATACATTTTTTATCATCTATAAATTCTTTTAAAACTTCTAAATCAAAATCATCTATATCATAAGGATGCACCCCACAAGAAAAATACACATTATTATAAGTATGTGCTATCTCTCTTGCTCTTGGTAGATCTTTTATATCTGCACCTGGTATAATGATTTTATCTACACCATTTTCAAATGCATGCGTTAACATCTCATCTAAATATCCAAAATAAGCTTGACTATCTAGATGACAATGAGTATCTATGATTTTTTCGCTAAAATCACAATCTAAAAACATACCTCTACCCTATTTTTTCCATTAGCCTTAGCTAAATCTAATGCCTTTTGTGCGTTATTGAGCAAATCTTGCATTTGGCTTCCTTTGCTACCAAAAGCAACCCCCACAGAGATGCTATAATCAACCTCGTCTAAAGCTATCAAAACGCTTTCTTTGGAAATATTAACTCTTATATTTGAAAAAGCTTTTAAAGCCTCTTTATTGCTTATATTTTTTAAAGCAATGTAGAATTTACCATCTTCAATTCTAGTAGCTAAATCCATACCACGAATTTGATCTTTAATCTTTTCGGCTGTATATTTTATCACTCCATCACCGCAATCATAACTTAATTCATAATTAATTGTTGCAAGATTATCAATATCAATCAAAGCCAACGCCATTTCTTCATTTTCTTGTATATCTTCTAAATAATCTAAAAATCTTTTTTCAAAAGTAGCATAATCATCAAGTCCTGTTAATAAATCTTTACCTAAACTATACTCATCTAGCAAAACACATTTTTGCATATAATCTAAACAATTATTTACTCTACAATTAAGTGATTCTTTTTGGAAAGGTCTAATCACATAATCATTCACACCTTTTCTAAAAGCTCTTGCTTCTAATGCATCATCTTTATCCCCAACCATAATCACACCAAGTTCTATTTTAGAATATTTTGAGCGAATTTCTACAAGTAAATCTTCCCCATTAATTACCGGCATAGTAGCATCGCAAATTACTAATTTTGTATCAGGATGATCACTTAAATAACTTAGTGCCTCTTCTCCATGAGCTGCTGCTAAAACATTAAAAAGCTGATTGTTTAAGTTTTTCTTCATTTCTGCGCGTAAAGTTACATTTGCAATTGCTAAAATTATCTTAGTTTTATTATTTTTTTGAAGCATTCTAATAGAATTTAACATTTCATTAATACAATCTTCACTTTCTTTTTGAATATAATTAATAATATCTTTTTCCATAAATTTTTTACGAGTTTGTCCGTCATTACTTCCTGTAAGAACAATAGCGGGGATATTTTTTTCTAAAACTACATCAACCACTTCACCATTAGGAGCATCTGGTAAACAAAGATCTACAAAAGCCATAAAATAATCATTTTTCAATAAATCTTTTGCACTATTCATATCAAAAGCAACATCTACCTTTAATCCTAAAGTATTTTCTACTTTTTTTGCTAAAAGTTTAGTTAGCATTTTATTATCATCAATGATTAAAATTTTTTCTTCCATGGTAAAACACTCTCTTTAAATAATTTTAAAAAACTAATTATATCATATTGAAATTTACTTTTTGTTTTTAAAGCAAAGTTCTAGTAAATTCTAAAGCTTCTTGGGTAATATTTTCCCCGCTTACCATTCTAGCAAGTTCTTTTACTCTTTCTTCTTTTTCTATCTTTCTTACCTTACTTTCATTTCCTATTTTTTCTACTAGGAAGTGATTGCTTGCTTTTGATGAAAGCTGTGGTAAGTGTGAAATTGCAAAAATTTGATAAAACTTAGCAAGCTCTTTTAAAACTTCAGCTATACTCATTGCTTCTTTACCACTTAAATTTGCATCAATTTCATCTAAAAATATTATCCCACTAGCTTTATTAGTAACATTACATTCAGTTGCAATAAAAGAAAGTCTTAAACGATTTATCTCACCTGAGCTTAAATTTTTCAAACTAGCTTCATTTATATTTAAATTCACTTCATCTTTACCTAAAATACTCAAAGCACAATCTTTAAGCTCTAATTTAATCTCTTTCATATAAAGTTTTTCAAGATAAAAATTAAGTAATTTCTCAAGCTCTTTTAATCTTTTTTTGCGCAAAGTACTTAATTTTTGGCTTTTCTCATCTAAAAGTATTTTAGCATTTTGCACTTTCTCTTCTAATTCTTTTTTTTCAAAACTTAAATTTTCATAATGAGCTAATTCTGCTTTTTTCTTCTCTAAAGCTTCTAAAGCTTCTTCTATACTTCCATATTTTGAAATCAAAGAAGAAAGTTTTTCTATCCTATCAAGCACTTCTTCTATATCAAAATCAAAATCATCAAAACTTTGATTTTCCCACACCACCCTTAGTTCATTTAAACACTCTGAAAAAAATGAACTATCAACATCACTAATTTGCAAAGCTTCAATCACTGCTGATTCTAATTCAAAAATTTTGCTTGCCCTGTTCCAAGCTGCATCAATTTTGTCTTTTTTAGAAAGCCTTTTTTTTAAACTCATCAACTCATCAAATTCGCCTATTTTTGGGTTAATACTTTGGATTTTTTGTATTTCAAAGCTTGTAAATTCTTTTAATTCTTCTACCTTTTTTTCTTCTTCTTGAATTTTTTCTAATTTAATTTTATTTTCTATATATTCTTTATAAACATTTTTATATTCATTTAAAAAATCTTTAAATTTCTTATCTTCTTTTGATTGCATAAAATCAAGTAAGTTTAAAAATCTTTCATTTGAAAACTCATTATTTTCCTTAGCTGAAAGATATTTTACAAATTTCTTAGAAAGCAAGGCTAAATTCTTTTTTGAAATAAGTTGATTATTGACAAAATAACGCGAGCTTTTATCTTTTAAAAGTTTAAATACATTTAATTCTTCATTTTCAATACCAAACTCATCTAATTCAAGCTCATCATTTAATAAAACTTCCACCATTTTAGCTTCACTCTCACTTAGAGCAAATGCTGCCAAAATAGCCTTAAAAAGCACAGACTTTCCAGCACCACTTAAACCAGTAAAGACAGTAAGTCCCGCTTCTAAGTCTAATTTTGCTTGTTTAAAACCTAAATTTTCTTTGATTAAAATACTTTCTATCATCACTTACCCCAATTTAACTTTTCTTTTAAAACTTGGAAATAATCTCTATCTTTTTTATGTATAAAACTAAGTTCTTTCTTGCTAAGCCCTATAAGAATTCTATCATATTCTTTAGGATCAACCACTTCTTGCCCGTCTAAATACAACAAACAATGCTCAACTTTTAGCTCAAGCTCAAAACCATAAGGCAAAACTATAGGCCTTTGAGTTAGAGAATGAGAACAAACCGGAGTTAGAACAAAAATTTCACTCCAAGGATGTACTATAGGCCCACCTGCGCTAATATTATAAGCAGTTGAACCACTTGAACTAGCTATAATCAAACCATCTCCATAATAAGCATTAAAAAGTTTATTTTCAAAAAAAACTTCCACATTTGCCATTAAAGCATTATCGCGAGAAAAAACCGCGTCATTAAAAGCAAATTTTTTAATGATTTTATTCTTTTTACAAAGCGTTATTTGAAGCATTTTAGCTTTTTCTATTTTAAAATCATTTTTAAAAAACTCTTTAAAAAAACTTTCTACTTCATTAAAAGAAAAAGCAGTTAAAAAACCTAAATTTCCTGCATTTATCCCTAAAATAGGCTTTTTTGCTTGATAAGCTTGCCTACATAAAGACAAAAGCGTGCCGTCCCCACCTAGAGAAATTAAAAAATCTAATTTCTGTAAATCTTTAAGATTATTTTTTTTCTGATCTAATAGCACAAGCTCTATATTTTTTTGCAAAAAAATTGTTTTTAAAAAAGCAATTTGCTCATTTAAATTTGTATTTAACCTGCAAAATAAGCCTACTTTTTGAATTTTTTCTATATTTATACATTTTTTCATAAAAAAATTATAACAAAACTTAGCTAAGCAAAAGAATAAAATACTATAATAACAAAATTGAACAAAATTAAGCTAAGGAAAAATTTTGAGAACTCATTATAATACAGAGCTTAACATACAAAATGTTGGCGAGGAAGTAACATTATGTGGTTGGGTAAATTCTTACCGTGATCATGGAGGTGTAATTTTTATCGATCTTAGAGATCGTAGCGGACTTATACAATTAGTATGTGATCCAGCAGATAATCAAGAAGCACATAATATAGCTTCATCAGTAAGAAATGAATATGTTTTAATAGCACAAGGAAAAATTCGCCCACGCGGTGAAGGACTTGTAAATCCAAAATTAAAAACCGGAGAAATAGAAGTTGTTATAAATAAACTTACTATTGAAAATGAAAGTGCTGTAGTACCTTTTGCTATAGGCGATGAAAGTGTAAATGAAGAATTAAGATTGAAATATAGATTTTTAGATTTAAGAAGCAAAAAACTTTATGATAATTTTGCTCTAAGATCAACTGCTTGTATAGCAACAAGAAATTCTTTAGCAAAAATGGGATTTTTAGAGGTTGAAACCCCTATTTTAACCAAAGCTACCCCAGAAGGCGCAAGGGATTATTTAGTACCATCACGCGTACATCAAGGTGAATTTTATGCCCTACCTCAAAGCCCTCAACTTTTCAAACAACTTTTAATGTGTTCAGGATTTGATAGATATTTTCAAATTGCAAAATGTTTTAGAGATGAGGATTTAAGAGCAGATCGCCAACCTGAATTTACTCAAATAGACATAGAAATGAGTTTTTGTGAGCAAAAAGATATCATAGCCATGGCAGAAAATTTACTTAAAGATATTTTCAAAGCTTGCGGAAAAGAAATTAGCATACCTTTTAGACAAATGAGTTACAAGGAAGCTATGGAAAATTATGGCTCTGATAAGCCTGATTTAAGATTTGATATGAAATTTATTGATGTGATTGATATTTTTGCAAAATCAAATAATGAAATTTTTGCAAATATTGCAAAAGATACAAAGAAAAATCGTATTAAAGCTTTAAGAGTTCCAAAAGGCGATACGATTTTTTCTAAACGCCAAATGCAAAGATTTGAAGAATTTGTGCGTAAATTTGGAGCAGCAGGACTTGCATTTATACAAATGAAAGAAGATGGTCCTAAAGGCCCACTTTGTAAATTCTTTAGCGAAGAGGACTTAAATGCTTTAATCCAAAGATGTGAATTAGAAGTTGGTGATGTAGTATTTTTTGGCGCAGGGATTAAAAAAACTGTGCTTGATTATATGGGCAGATTTAGATTATTCCTTGCTGATGAAATGAAAATTATCGATGAGGATAAATTAGAATTCTTATGGGTTATTGATTTTCCTATGTTTGAGCAAAATGATGATGGAAGCTATTCTGCAATGCACCATCCATTTACTATGCCAAAAAATATTGATGAGCAAGACTTAGAAGAAATTAATTCTATTGCACATGATGTAGTGTTAAATGGTGTAGAATTAGGTGGCGGTAGTATAAGAATTCACAAAAGTCCTATCCAACAAAAAGTATTTAAGCTTTTAAATATTGATGAAGAAGAACAAAGAAAGAAATTTGGCTTCTTACTTGATGCATTAAGTTTTGGAGCACCACCACATGGTGGTATAGCAATAGGCCTTGATAGACTTATCATGCTTTTAACAAAATCTTCAAGTATTAGAGAAGTTATAGCATTTCCTAAAACACAAAGAGCGCAATGTCTTATGACTCAAGCTCCAAGCGAAGTAAGCAATGAACAAATGAGAGAACTAGGTATAAGATTAAGGGAGAATACTAAATGAAACAATTATTTTTAATCATAGGTGCACCAGGTAGTGGTAAAACAACCGATGCAAGCATCATAGCTACAGATGATGCGAGCATTACTCATTATTCTACAGGTGATTTGCTAAGAGCAGAAGTGGCTAGTGGAAGCGAACTTGGAAAGACTATTGATAGTTTTATTTCTAAAGGAAATTTGGTTCCTTTGGAAGTGGTAGTTAATACTATCATCACTGCTTTAAAAAATGCACCAACTAATACTATATTAATAGATGGTTATCCAAGAAGTGTTGAACAAATGCTTGAGTTTGATAAGGTATTAAAAAATCAAAGTGAAGTAATTTTAAAAGGTGTGATAGAAGTTAAAGTTAGCGAAGAAGTTGCTAGAGAAAGAGTTTTAGGGCGTGCTAGAGGTGCTGATGATAACGAAGAAGTTTTTAATAATAGAATGAAAGTTTATTTAGAACCTTTAGAAGAAATAACAAATTTTTATACTAAAGAAAATATCCACCATGTAATCAATGGTGAAAGAAGTATTGAAGCTATCGTAGCTGATATGAAAAATTTAATCAATGATTTATTAAAATAAAGGATAAAAAATGGATATTAGCAAAATCAAAGTTGGAGAAGTACCAAATAAACTTAATGCAGTTATTGAAATTCCTTATGGATCAAACATTAAATACGAACTTGACAAAGAAAGCGGAGCCATCATGGTTGATCGCGTGATGTATTCAGCTATGTTTTATCCAGCAAACTATGGTTTTATACCAAATACTCTTGCAGATGATGGCGATCCTATTGATGTTTTAGTATTAAATGAATACCCTATTCAAGCAGGAGCTGTGATTCCTTGTCGTTTAATAGGGGTATTATTAATGGAAGATGAAAGCGGTATGGATGAAAAATTACTTGCTGTTCCTGTAAGTAAAATAGATCCAAGATATGGTAATATTAAATGTTTAGATGATTTACCAAAAGCAAGCCTAGATAAAATCAAAAATTTCTTTGAAACATATAAAATGCTTGAGCCAAACAAATGGGTAAAAGTAAAAGAATTTGCAGGTATTGAAAAAGCAAGTGAAATTTTAGAAAATTCTATTAAAAATTATAAATAATCAAAGTCCTTTTGAGGACTTCACAAAGGATAAAAAATGAAAAGTATTATTGCTTTTAGTATAGCTTTTGTGGTGCTAATAGGCGCTAGTATTGGTTTTTATATGTGGTATTTTGAAGATGATTCAAATACTTATGTATATGATTATAAAAAAAGTAGTTCTTATCAAAGCTACACTCCGCCAAGTACTCAATACAATCAAGAAAGAAATAATATAAGTGATAATACTTATTATCCATCACAACAAATAAATCCGGAGTCTTTAAAAGAAGAAACTCCGGTACAAAATAATCCCATCATAGATGAAAATATAAGCGCTCAAGAAGTCGCGCCAACAACCCAAACAAATATAGCTGAAGTTTCTAAAAATGAAACTATTACTCCTAAAGTAGCCCAAGAAGAACAAAAAGTTCTCGTTGAAAACAACAAACAAATAAGTGTAAAAAAAGAAAAAACAACAAAATATAAAAATACTATGCAAGAATACATTGCAAAAGGCAAAACTAGCAGATATGAACCAAGATTAAGTAATGATTTTGTTAAAGTTTATGTATTGGATGGAAAAAGTTTAAGCGATTATAGGGTTGATATGTTAAAAGAAATGATTAATCCTGTTAAAATTAATTCTCAAGATTACAATTTAACTATTTTTATCGATATGCTTTCAAATGACAATATGAAACTAAGCATATATAATAAAGATATTGTTTTTGCTAAAAATAAGAAAAAATACAATTATGTAGATGTTAAAATTTCTGATTTAAAATTTTTATTTGAAAGAAATGGATATAGTGAATACAGCAATGAAAATCTACTTGAAAAAATCAATCAAAATCTAGCAAGAGAAGATATACTCAAAAGAGTTAAAATTCAAGGTTATGCAGACGATAGAGGTAGTACTTTTGCAAACTATATGATAGGATTAAATAGAGCAATGAATGTGGCTAAACATTTCTTTAGTTTTACTGAGGTTATAGAAATAGAATCTTTGGGAAAAGACACCTATCCTACTAAAGATAAGTCTGATTCTCAAAGACAAAATAATCGTAAAGTAGAAATTAGTTTTTATAACTAATTTCTAAATTTCAAAACTTCTTTAACAATTTTAAGCTAACATAACAATTTATTTTCATTCTCAAGGTAGCAATTATGTATGATAAATCACTAGAAAAAGAATATTATAAAATTTGCGAAGAACGCGGATATTTTGAAATCAATGGTAATGAAAAAATTCAAGAAAAAGGTAAAAACTTTTGTATTATGATGCCACCACCTAATGTAACAGGTGTTTTGCATATAGGTCATGCTCTAACTTGTACTCTACAAGATATCACAACGCGTTATAAAAGAATGGATGGTTACAAAACTCTTTATCAGCCAGGACTTGATCATGCAGGGATTGCAACACAAAATGTTGTAGAAAAACAACTTTTAGCTCAAGGCATTAAAAAAGAAGAACTCGGTAGAGAAGAATTTATAAAAAAGGTATGGGAATGGAAAGAGCAAAGCGGTGGTACCATAGTTAAGCAAATGCGAATTTTGGGTATCACTCCCGCTTGGAGTCGTTTGCGTTTTACTATGGATGAGGGTTTGGTAAATGCAGTAAAAAAAGCTTTTGTAGATCTTTATGATAAAAAGCTTATTGTGCGTGGAAATTACATGGTAAATTGGTGCACTCATGATGGAGCATTAAGCGATATAGAAGTAGAACACAAAGAAAATAAAGGAAAATTATATTATTTAAAATATTTCTTAGAAAATTCTCAAGAATATATCGTAGTAGCCACCACAAGACCAGAAACTTATTTTGGTGATAGTGCTGTGATGGTTAATCCAAACGATGAAAGATTTAAGCATTTAATAGGCAAAAATGTCATTTTACCTTTAATAGATAGAAAAATTCCTATTATTGCTGATGAGCATGTGGATATGGAATTTGGTACAGGCTTTGTGAAAGTAACCCCAGCACATGATCATAATGACTATGAAGTAGGCTTAAGACATAAACTTGAATTTATTACCATCTTTGATGAAAAAGGTATCTTAAATGAACATTGCTTGCATTTTAAAGGCTTAGAAAGATTAGAAGCAAGAAATATTATTATAAAAGAATTACAAGAAAAAGGTTTTGTTGAAAAAATAGAAGATTATACTAATCAAGTAGGATATTGCTATCGTTGTAAAAATGTGGTTGAGCCATATATTTCTAAACAATGGTTTGTAAAAAATGAAATCGCAAAAGAAAGTATAGAAAAAGTTAATCTTGGTGGAAGTAAATTCTACCCTGCACATTGGATTAATAGTTTTAATGCTTGGATGAGGGATTTAAAAGATTGGTGTATTTCAAGACAACTTTGGTGGGGTCATCAAATTCCTGTGTATTACTGTAAATGCTCTCATGAATGGGCAAGCGAAGAAACTCCAAGTCAATGCCCAAAATGCCAAAGCACTAATTTCAAACAAGATCCTGATGTTTTAGACACTTGGTTTTCTTCAGGTCTTTGGGCTATGAGTACTTTAGGTTGGGGTAATAAAGACTGGGGTAAAAATACACTTTGGCATGAAGATGATTTAAAAGACTTTTATCCAAATTCTTTATTAATCACTGGTTTTGATATTTTATTTTTCTGGGTTGCTAGAATGATGTTTCAAAGCACTAATGCCTTAGGTGAACTTCCTTTTAAAGATATATATTTGCATGCTTTGGTTAAAGATGAGCAAGGTAGAAAAATGAGTAAGTCTTTAGGTAATGTCATTGATCCTGTGCAAAGTGTGGATGAATATAGTGCTGATATCTTGCGTTTTACTCTTGCTCTTTTAGCTATCCAAGGTAGAGATATAAAGTTAAGCAATGACAAACTCATACAAGTTAGAAATTTTACCAACAAGCTTTATAATGCAAGCAAATTTTTACTTTTAAATGAAGAAAAATTTGAAGATTTAGATAAAAGCAAAATTCAAACTAACTTAGCAAAATACATGCTATCTCGTTTTGAAGTATGCGTAAAAGAAACAAGAGAAAATTTAGACAACTACCGTTTTAATGATGCGGCAAATACTTTGTATAGATTTTTCTGGGATGAATTTTGTGATTGGGGGATTGAGCTTAGTAAGGCTGAAAAATCAAGCATAAAAGAGCTTGGAAGTATTTTTAAAGAAGCATTAAAGCTTTTAAATCCTTTTATGCCATTTATTAGTGAGCATTTATACCATGAGTTAAGTAAAACTTCTATCCAAACTCATGAATCTATAATGATTTCAAAATATCCTAAATTTAATTCTAGAAATGAAAAAATAGAAAAATTATTCAATATCATTATAGAAAGTATAGTGAGTTTACGCCGTGCAAAAACCTTAGTAGAACTTGCAAATGCAAAAATTCAAAAAGCTTGTATAAAATTAAACGATGAGAGTTTAATGGCTGAGTTAAAAAATTACACTAATTTCATCTCAACACTTGCAAAATGTGAAAACATCGAGTTTATCAATACAAATTTGGAAAAATCCATTAGAGATGTAAGCGAGAATTTAGAAGTATTTATACCAACTCAAGATCTTGATTTAAGCGGTGTTTTAAATAGACTTAATAGTCAAAAAACAAAACTTGAAAAAGAATTTAACAAGCTAGATGCTATGATGAAAAATGAAAAATTTATCTCTAATGCACCTACTGCAGTCGTTGAGCAAAATAAAACTCAACTTGAAAATATTAAAGCTCAACTTGAAAAAATCAATGATGAAATTTCTAATTTAGAAGGCTAATAAGTGATAAAAATACAAAATCTTAAAAAATATTATGGCAAAGAATTAGTTATAAATGATGTTTCTTTAGAAGTTAAAGAAGGAGAAATTTATGCTCTTGTTGGACACAGCGGGGCAGGAAAATCAACTTTACTAAGATGTATTAATGGTTTAGAAAATTATCAAAGCGGTAGTGTGGAAGTTTTTGGTAAAGAAATAGCTACTTTAAAAGAAAAAGAGTTAAGAGTATTTAGAAAAGATATAGGGATGATTTTTCAGCATTTTGCACTTATGAGTAGAAAAAATGTATTTGAAAATGTAGCTATGCCTTTAGAAATTCATAATTTTGACAAAAGCACAATTCAAAAAAGAGTTAATGAACTTTTAGATCTTGTGGGACTTTTAGCTAAAAGCAAAGCTTATCCAAATGAGCTAAGTGGTGGGCAAAAACAAAGAGTAGCCATAGCTAGAGCCCTTGCTTTAAATCCTAAAATTTTACTAAGTGATGAAGCTACTTCTGCGCTTGATCCAAATACTACAAATAATATTTTAGAACTTATTGCCAAAATCAATCAAGAATTTAACATCAGTGTAGTATTAGTAACTCATGAAATGGAGGCAGTAAAACAAATAGCACAAAAGGCTGTATTGCTAGAGCATGGACAAATCATAGGTCAAGGGAAAATCGAAGATTTATTCTTAAAACCAAGTGAAAAAATGCGTGAATTTCTAGGGGAAAGTGATTTTTTACCACTAAATGGAGTTAATGTGCGCTTATACTTTTGCAAAGAAAAAGCAAACCAAAGCATTATTACTCATATGGCTAGAAGTTTAAATATTGATTTTAATATAGTTTGGGGTAAGATAGAAAAATTAAACAACAATGCTTTAGGAAATTTGGTAATCAATATAGAAGCTAAAGATCAAGAAAGAGTTTTAAATTATTTACAAGAAAATGGCGTTATTTGGGAGCTTGTGTAATGAACTTAGAAACAATTTTAAGAAATTTTGAAAATATACTTTATCCGGCATTACTAGAAACTCTTTATATGAGTTTTACAGCCACTTTTTTAGCCTTTTTAATCGCGCTTATCCCTGCAATTGTGCTTACTGTTACTGATAAAGGTGGCTTATGGGAAAATAAAAGCATTTACAGTGTGCTTGATTTTATTATCAATATTTTAAGATCTTTTCCATTTTTAGTACTTATTGTAGTTTTAAGTCCTTTTACAAAATATCTCATTGGTATTAGCATAGGAACAACTGCTACCATAGTACCACTTACCATAGGAATTGCGCCTTATTTGGCCAAAATGATTGAAAGTGCTTTTAAAGAAATTGATCCTGCTATCATTGAAGCAGCAAGATCTTATGGAGCTAGTAAAGCACAAATTATCTTTAAAGTTATGTTTAGCGAGGCTTTACCAAGTATTATTAATGGTATTACTTTAATTTTGATTATTGTTATTGGTTTTTCTGCTATGGCAGGAACTGTTGGTGGTGGTGGTTTAGGTGATGTGGCTATTCGCTATGGTTATGAGCGTTTTAGAACTGATATTATGATTCAAACTGTTGTGGTTTTAATTGTTTTAGTTCAAATCATACAATTTATAGGAAATATTCTTTATAAAATCACCAAAAGATAAACAATGAAACATAAACTTGGTATCTTACTAGCAGCGACTAAAAATTCAAGCTTTACCATAGGAACCTTGCTCATTAATATCATGGATGTTATGGGTGAAAAGGTAGATGTGTTTTACATTTTACATGATGGTTTTAGCTTGAATGATCAAAATATCATGCAAAAAATTGTTAAAAACAAAACAATTAAATTTATTCTTTTTACCCAAGAAGATTTTTTAACCACTCTTGATAAAAATCAAAACGATATTAATAATTTATTTTTCTTAAAAAGATGGACGCATATGGCTTTTGCAAGATTTGAAGCTTTTAAGTTTTTAGATGAATGCGAAAGTATTATCTATCTTGATTTTGATGTTTTACTTTTAAAAAGTATAGATGAACTTAGTAAATTAAGAGCTAGAAAATATCATTTTGGTGCAAGATTAGGTAAAACATTAATTCACACAGCACTGCCTTTAGAAAAAAAATATCTTAATAAGCGTGTATATCAAACAGGAATTTTAGTCTTTAACGATCTTATACCAAATCCTTTACAGTGTTATCAATTCATTTATAATTATCTTTCACAAAATACTAAAAATTGGCAAGATCAAGGAATTTTTTCCTTAATGGTTTATGAAAATCACTTTAAAGTCAAAGATTTAAAAGACAAATACACGGGAAGTACTCATTACCTTACAAATCTTACACAAAATGCTTCTATAGTTCATGCTTGTGGCACCAACAGTCGTTTTTGGAATAGTAAATTTTGCAATCAAACATGGCCTAAATGGCAAGAATATTATGAAAAATGGTTAAAACTTGGAGGAAGTAAATATATAGGCTCTTTTCACAAAGACAACAAGCAATCCATCCAACGCACAAGATATCATTTATCATACAAACTAGGTTATGCCTTTATAGAGTGTGCTAAGAATAAGAAAAAAATTCCTTTTTTACCTTTTACTCTACTAAAGATTTATTACAAACACACAAAACTAGCTAAACAATACCAAAAAGATTTGAAAACAAAACCTTACCTTAAACTTCCACCTTTATCAAGCTATGATGATTACAAAAGCGAAGGTATTAAAAATCAAAATACTTATTCTTATAAAATTGGAAAAGCCCTTATTAATGCTCAAAAAAGTTGGTATAAAGGTGGTTATATAAAATTTATAAAAGAACTTAAATGCTTTTCTAAAGAATATAAAAACAAACAAAAATAAAACTTTTCTCATCTTATTAATATTTTTACAATATAATCAAACATTTTAAAAAACTATAAAAAGGAGTTAATATGAAATTGTTAAAATTGCTCGCTGTAAGCACAATTTTAGGTGCAAGTTTATTTGCTAATGAAGTTATCACTGTAGGTGCAACACCTGTGCCTCATGCTGAAATTTTAGAACAAACTAAAGATTTATTAAAAAAAGAAGGTTACACATTAGAAATTAAAGAATTTAATGACTATGTTTTACCAAATCTTAGTACAGATAGTAAAGAACTTGATGCGAATTTCTTCCAACACCAACCTTATTTGGATGAGTTTAATGCCAATAAAGGCACAAAATTAATTAGCGTTGCAAAAGTTCACATCGAACCAATGGCTGTTTATTCTAAAAAATATAAAAATATCCAAGATCTTCCACAAAATGCTACTATAGCTGTACCAAATGATCCGACAAATGAAAGCAGAGCTTTAGATATTATCGCTAGTACTAAACTAGTTAGTTTTAAAAATATCGCATTAAAAACTCCACTTGATATTAAAGATAATCCAAAAAATATCAAATTTAAAGAGTTAAAAGCAGCACAACTTCCAAGAGCTTTAGATGATGTTGATTTTGCAGTGATTAATTCAAACTATGCTTTATCGGCAAATTTAAATCCTGTAAAAGATTCTATTTTAATAGAAAGCAAAGAAAGTCCTTATGCAAATATCTTAGTAACTACCCAAGATAATAAAGATAATCCTAAAATCAAAGCTTTAATAAAGGCTTTGCAAAGTCAAAAAGTAAAAGATTTTATCAATGAAAAATACCAAGGTGCCGTAGTTCCTGCATTTTAAAACAAACCTTGAGTTTAAAACTCAAGGTTATTTATTTTTTAATAAGTTCTGTGGTAATTTTAGCTATTTCTAATTCTTCTTCTGTTGGAACAATTAAAATTTTAATTTTAGAGTCTTTTTTACTAATCTCACCATTTCTAAGTTGTGTATTTTTATCTAAATCTATATCAAATCCCAAATGCGCTAGTCTTTGACAAACTTTTGCTCTAACAATATTATCATTTTCTCCAATACCAGCTGTAAAAATCAACGCATCGACTCTAGGTAAAATCGCAAAATATGAGCCAATATATTTACTCAAACGATAACAAAACATATCAAGAGCAAGTCTTGCTTTTTCGTTATTTTCTTCAATTTGTGCTTCAATATCTCTAAAATCATTAAACCCACAAATTCCATAAACACCACTTTTTTTATTCATTATAGTATCTAAATCAGATGGATTTAAATTTAATTCTTTTGCTAAAAATGGCAATACAGCAGGATCAATATCACCACATCTAGTTCCCATAATCAAACCTTCTAGTGGAGTAAAACCCATAGAAGTATCTACGCATTTTCCATTTTCTATAGCACAAACACTCGCACCATTTCCAAGGTGAGCGCTAATTGCATTAAATTCATTAATATTTTTACCAAGTATATGTGCAGCTTGTTTACTTACATAAGAATGTGAAGTACCGTGAAAGCCGTATTTTCTAACTTGGTGTTTTTCATAAAACTCATAAGGCAAAGCATACATATAAGCATAATCAGGTATGCTTTGATGAAAAGCTGTGTCAAAAACTGTCACATTGGGAACTTTTGGAGCTGCTTTTATCATAGTTTTAATACCTATTAAATGTGCAGGATTATGTAAAGGTGCTATATGAGAAACCCTATCAATTTCTTTTAAAATTTCATCATCTACTAAACAATGTTTAGTTAAATTTGGACCTCCATGAACTATCCTATGTCCACACCCATCAAGCTCATTTAAATCATGTAAAATTCCACTTTGAGCAAATAATTCATTTACTAATTCAATACCTTGCTCATGATCTTTAATTGCTAATTCTTTTTGGTATTTTTGACCACTTTTTAGATCTTTTAGTTCTATTTTAGAGCTTTGCTCGCCTATTTTTTCCACTAAACCAGATGCTAGGGCTTCATCTTTTTCAAAAAGCTTAAATTTAATTGAAGATGAACCTGAATTTAAAACTAATATTTTCATTTTTCTCCTTATTCTTGTGCTTGAATAGCACTTAAAATCACAGTATTAACAATATCTTCCACCAAGCAACCTCTACTTAAATCATTAATTGGCTTTTTAAGACCTTGTAAAATCGGGCCAATAGCTAAAGAATTTGCTGTTCTTTGCACTGCTTTATAGCAAATATTTGCCGCATTTAAATCAGGAAACACATATACATTTGCCTTTCCTGCTACTTTAGAATTTGGCATTTTACTTTTTGCTGTTAGCATATCATATGCTGCATCAAATTGTATAGGACCTTCTAGCTCAAGTTGAGGATATTTTTCTTTAGCTATTTTAGTAGCTTCTTTAATTGCATCCACGCTAACCCCGCTCCCACTATCTCCACTAGAATATGAAAGTAAAGCCACTTTAGATTCAAGTCCAAAAGCCTTAGCACTATTTGCACTCACATAAGCAATTTCAGCAAGTTGTTCAGGGGTTGGATTTGGCATAACAGCGCAATCAGCAAAAACCAAAACCTTATCTTCTAAAGACATAAAAAACATACCAGAAACCAAACTCACATCAGGTTTTGTTTTGATAATTTGCAAAGCAGGACGAATAGTTTCAGCAGTAGTTGTACTTGCACCACTTACCATAGCATGGGCTTTTTGAGTATGTACAAGTAAAGTCGCAAAATAAGTTTTATCTTGCACGAGTTTTTTAGCTTCTTCTTTACTCATACCTTTACTTTTTCTAGCTTCATATAAAAGTTCTTCAAATTCTTCATTATATTGAGAATTTTTAGGATTTATAATACGCACACCATCGATATTGATATTTAAACTATTAGCTTTCGCACAAATTTCATTGCTATCACCTAGCAAAATCAAATCAACAATTTCATTTTGTATTAAAAATTCACTAGCTTTTAATACTCTTTCATCAAAACTTTCAGGTAAAACTACTATTTTTTTATCTGCTTTTGCTTTTTCAAAGAGCTCATAAGAAAATCTTGCCTGAGTTTTATAAGTATATTCTTGTAATAAATCTTGAGTAAAATCTTCATTTTCTTTTAACAAAACAAAGTCGCTAAGCTTTTGGCTTAGTAAAAAATTTAACATAGTATAATTTTCATCTTGACTTTTTGCATACAATGGAGCGTTTAGCTCTTTAGCTAAGGCTATATTTAAACTTAAATCCCCCATCAAGCCAAAATCATCTACTCCAACTACTATAGTAAAATCATTTTCTTTTTTTGTTTTCTCAAAATCTTCAATAATCTTTTTAAAAAAATCATTTAAATTTTGAGTGAATTTACCTTGATACTCATTTTTTTCAAAACTACTAAAAAAATCTATTTTAAGATTTCTTTTTGTGCAAAATGAAGTAATTTTTTCTTTATTTTTTTCACAAAAAACAGGAAAGTAAAAAGCTATTTTACCTCGTACCTTTTCTAAACACTGCTGCAAAAATTTTTCATCAATGCAGTTTAACAAAAACATAGATTTCATTTTTTCCTCTTTATTTAACAAAATAATTGTTTTTTATAATATAATTATTTTAAAATTCATCATAATAATATAAGGTTATAAAGCTATGAAATTTAAAAATGTTAATTTTTACTTGTTACCTTTTGTAATGTTTGGCTGTAGTGCCACAGTTGATCCACATATTAATATGAAACCACCTACTTATGTAGAAGAACTAGCTCCTAAGCAAAATCATAATACTCAAAGCAATCCTGGATCGCTGTTTGGTAAAGGAGATAACCCTTTATTTTCTGATAAAAAAGCAATGAATGTAAATGACTTGGTAACCGTAGTCATTAGAGAAAATGCTACACAAAATTCACAAGGCTCTAAATCTACAAGCAAAAACAACAATGTAAATTTAGGCGGTGGACAAATAACTACAGGTGCTGGACTTAGCAAAGTTAGAGATTTTGTTAATGACTATACAAATATAGGCTATACCACAGCAAGTACTTCACAATATCAAGGCACAGGAAGCCAAACTAGAAGTGAAAATTTCCAAACTACAATTTCTGCTAGAGTAATTAAGGTTTTATCTAATGGAAATTATTTTATAGAAGGAAGTCGTGAGCTTTTAATCAATGGAGAAAAACAAATCATTCAACTAAGTGGGGTTATAAGACCTTATGATATTTCTCAAGATAATATGATAGATAGTAAATATATAGCTGATGCAAAGATTCTTTATAAAACCGAAGGCGATATAGACAAATCTACACGCAAGCCTTGGGGGACAAAATTTATGGAGACCATTTGGCCTTTTTAAGCTAAATGGTTTTACATAAAACTTGGCGCATCATTGGAAAATAAAATCAAATCCCCATTTTGAGTTAATCTTGATAAAGTTTGCACAAGTTGAGATTTTTCTTTTAATACATAAAAATCTAATGTGATATGTTTTTGTAAAATCGCGCTATTAGCCTCTGAAGTAATAATCACAAAATCAAAACATTCATTAATAATTTTACATAATTTTATATTTTCTTCTTCATTAACTTCAACTATACCAGGAGTTACTAAAACTCTTCTTCCTTGATAGCTTTTACAAAGCTCATAGCTTTGACTCATACCCTTAAAATTTCCATTAAAGCCATCATCTATGATAAATTTAGGCTCTTTAGAAATCACTTGCAAGCGATGTTCTACTGCCTTTAAATTCGATACGCTTTTTGTAATATTTTCTATTTTAATTCCTAAATAATGTGCAAGCAAAATACACACACTAATATTATAAGCATTAAAAGCACCTAGTAAATTTGCATGAAAGTCATAAATACTATCATCTAATCTTATTTTAAAATCCAATCCTTCCAAACTTGCCCTAACATCACTTAAATACTCATCATAAAATTCATTTTCATATAAGGTGCTTGAGTGTAAAAAGTATTTTTCTAAACGCTCGGATTTTAAAGCTTGCAACTTAGCTTTGCGGATATTATCTTGAGTTTTAAAATATTCCAAATGCGCCAAACCAATCTCACCTACTATGCAAATTTGAGGATTTAAAAACTCTGTAATTTCTAAAATATCATTTTGCTCTCTTGCACCAGCTTCTACGATATAAATTTCAGTATTATTTTCCAAATTTTCATTGATATCTTTTACTATACCCATAAAAGTATTAACACTTCTTGGAGTCTTATAGCACTTAAACTCATCTTTTAAAAGTTCGTATAAAAAATTTTTTATACTTGTTTTTCCAAAACTTGCAGTTATTAGAATAATTTTTAAATTTGGATTATCACAAATCTTTTTACTTGCTTTTTTTATAAAACTTTTCTGATTAATTTTTTCCACAAAAAAGCTTAATAAAAATGTAACTACTAAAGCTTCTAAACCTATCCAAAAAAATGGCATAAATATCAAGCTAAAAAGTAACAAAAATAAAAAATAACGCTTAATCCTAGCAGTAAAAACTAGCTTTTTATCTAAATTTTTATATAAATATCCACCATATAGTAAAGATAGAGCAAAAACTATAAAATATAAATAAAAATTTCCACTATACAAAAAAAATACAAAAGCAAAATAAGGAATTATTAAAAAATACAAATGCCATAAGGGTTTGGGAAAGTGTAAAATTATGCGTGAAAATTTGTAAGAGTACCATTGTAAGGCTAAAATCAGATAAAATCCAAGTAAAAAATTCAAACTTAAAAAAGCTATCATACTAATCATTTTTTAAAAATTCCTCATGTATTTTTTCATTTATAAAATCAGCATGTTTTAAAAAGAAAAAATGATCCCCATCTAATGCAAAAAATTTCCCTTTTTGTGCTAAAGAATGGATAATTGCTCCGCTTTTTAAAGGTGTAGCCTTATCTTCATTACCCCAAAAAATCAAAATAGGATTTTTAAGCTTTTGAAATTCATTTTCTAAATTTTCATTAACAACCTTTTTAAAGGTCTCATACATCACTTCATTCATGCCTTGAGCGTCTTTACTAATAAAAAATTTCCTCCAAAAATCCCCATAAGGGAGATTTTTCAAAATTTTAAACAAGGCTATTTTAAACTTCACTTTAAAACTTTTTGGTAAAACTACGCCTGCACTAGAAAGCAAAATCAAACCTTGAAAATTAGCATTTTGGCACATAATAGTCGCAACTTTTCCGCCAAAAGAATGCCCCATTAAATAATCTGTTTTTTGCTCAATTGTAGTTAAAAAGTCTTCTACAACCTTTGCATAAGCATAAGAATCCATAGGTGCATCTATACTTGAATTTCCAAAACCAGGTAAATCTAAATAAATTTGCTTAAAATTGCTCAAAGGCTTTTCAAAAGCTTGCTTCATAAGCTCTTTATTAGCACCCCAACCATGTAAAATAAGAATTGTTTTTTCACATTTTGGATTGATGATTTCATAACTTAAATTATAAAAATACCCATTAGAATATACTCTAGTTTTTGCCATTTCTAGCCTTTTTTATCTTTGTAAATCTTTTCTAAAAGCATCACAGCTTCATTTAAACGCTCATATTCTTCAAAGTTCAAAAGTACAGCTTCAAATTTATTGTTTTTCACAATCACCACTCTACCATTTTCACTTTTTTTTGTTTTTTCAAGCATAGTGCTGAAATTTCTTACCACTTCAGTTGCAGTATAAATTTCATCTTTGCTAAAAGTAGCCATGATTATAGCTTACCTTTTTGTCCATTAATACTATGAATAAAAGCATAATCAATCTTAATTTGCTTTTCAAATTCTATATTTTTAGCTAGACTATTAATTACATTAGTAAAATCTTCAAATAAATAATTTGCTAAAGATCCTGGATTTGGATTGATCTCATTTAAATAAACCTCATCATCTATCACAAAAAAATCACAGCGAATCAAAGCTCCTTTAAATAAAGGATTATAAATTCTAGTAAAATTATCCCTTAATTTTTGTTTTAATTCTTCACTAATATTTGCTTCACTTACTTTAGAACTTTCTGAAAAACCTAAATATTTTTGTTCAAAATCTAAAATTTCATTTTTTCTAGGCTCTTCAATAATAGAAAATTCCATTTTTTCATCTATCATACAACCTGCTAAGTTATATTCTTTAATATTACTTACAAATTGTTCTATCACAATATCCTCATCAAATTCAAAAGCAACATCTTTGGCATACTTAAGCTCGCTTTCATCTTTAACTATGCTTATACCTATACTACTACCTAATCTTGCAGGCTTTAAAATACAAGGAAAGTCCAAAGATACATTTTGCTCTTTATGCAAATTTAAAACCTTATAATCAAGTGTTTTCACCCCTACGCTTTGTGCATAAAGTTTAGTTAAAACCTTATTAAAAGATAAAACACTAGCTTCTATGCGTGGGCCTATGTATTTTATACCATAAAAATCAAGCAGAGCAGCTATTTTGCCATCTTCACCATCTTTTCCATGTATGATATTTATCGCTATATCAATGTCAAGTTTTTTCTCACCTAACATAGTTTTTATAAAAAACCCACCCTGCTTTAACACCAAGGCTTTTTCTTTTTTATAAGCACCGCTGCTAAAAGTTTTTGCATTCATTTTTTCTTCATCTATAAGAAAAAATTCCTTATTTTTATCACAAAATATAAATTTTTTTTGTGCTTTGAGTACTTTTTTTAATACCACAGCACTTACAATGCTAATTTCATGCTCATAAGAATTTGCACCAAAAATTACACCATATATCATTATATTTTTCCTTTTATTATGCTAATTTTTTCAAAGCCTCTTTAATAAGCTCACTAGTATTTTTACTCTCACAAGTTCTTAAAACCTTTAAAATATTTTCTTGTTTAAAACCAAGTGAAAGTAAAGCTGCCAAAGCTTGTGCTTGGTCTTGATTAGAATTTTCTATATTGATTTTTGCATCACTTAACTCAGCTATAATTCTTTTTGCACTCTTTGGACCAATACCAGGAACCTTTTTAAATACACTCTCATCACCACTTTGCAAAGCTGCATAAAAAGTATTAGTATCTAAACTTGAGCAAAGTGCCATAGCAGTAGTTGCTCCTATACCACTAATTTTAATCAACAACTCAAACATTTTTTGCTCATTTATATCTAAAAATCCATATAATTTATGAGAGTCTTCTTTGATAATTTGTGTGATTAAAAACTCAACCTTTTGATCTTTTTCAAAATTACTTGAGCAAAAAAGCGAAACAAAAACACCATAACTTACCCCACTTGAAGTTTTCAAAACTACAAAAGTAGGTTCTTTTTTACTCACTATTCCTTCAATTGCCACTATCATTTAGTTTCTTCCTTGTAATTGCTAATAGCACGAATTTCAAAAAGTTCCATCTCATTTTCTGTATCAATTTTTTGAAGCTCAAAACATTGAATTTTTTCTTCATCATGAGGATAATAGCTTAATTCTTTTCTAGGATTTAATAAAATGAATTTAATTTCATTTAAATCCATCCATTTTCCAGTTTTATTAACAATCTTAGATTTTAAAAGTTTTTCTTGAATTTTCTTAAGCTTTTCTATATTTGCTTTTTCTTCTTCTTTTAAAGATTCTATTTTATTGGCAAAAATACTTAGATTTTCAATCTTTTGATTAAAATCTTTAATAGTAGCTTTATAAGCTTGCGGTATAGCTCTTTTTGCACTCATTAATTCTTTTACTTTTTGCTGTAAAATTCGTATGGAGTCTTTACTTATATTGATTGTGTGTTTAGTCTCTTCTATTTCTTTAGCTAAATTTTCTTGTTCTTTTTTCAATCCATCAACATGTATTAGTATCTCTTCTCCGCTTTTTTCTTCTCCAAAAGCTTTAAGATCTTGAATTATAAATTTATTTCCACTGCCTTGAATTTTTTCAACATGGATTAAACTTTTAGCACTACATAAACAATTTCCGCCGAGTTCTTGTATGTAAATTTCATCAGCAATAATCTCTCCACCCATAGCCTTTTTAATATTTACTTTTTTAGCCTTGATAGAGCCATTTTCCAAAGTTTCAGCAAAAACCTCCTCAGCCTCACAATATCCTCTTAAGATATTAACCTCAACCTTTTGTCCTATGATAGTGCTTTTATGATGCATATTGCCTTTAAGAATTATTTTTTTACCTCTTAAAACAGAATCTTGAGCCATATTACCAGTAACTTCTAATTCCTGAGCCTCAACAGTAATTCTAGGACCTATTGCATCTTCTAGAGTGTTTGTATTTTTAATCACAATAATAACTTGCTTATCAAAACCCGCCCAAATAGAACCTGTACTTTTAAAATCAACTTTACTAAATTCTAAATAATTTTCTATCTCATAAATGGATTTTCTTTGTATAATAAAACCATCTTTTTTAGCAATATATTTTATACTCTCATCA
Organism: Campylobacter sp. CNRCH_2014_2452; assembly: GCF_025772865.1. NCBI lineage: Bacteria > Pseudomonadati > Campylobacterota > Epsilonproteobacteria > Campylobacterales > Campylobacteraceae > Campylobacter > Campylobacter sp. CNRCH_2014_2452. The sequence continues at coordinate 31,769 of NZ_JAKMSX010000004.1, read as the reverse complement.
TCTTCTTTAACTTCAAATTTATCAGAACAAACAACTTTTTCTTTATTTATTTTTGGTGGAAGTGCTTTTAAAATTTTAAATCTTAAATCCTTGCCATCGCTACCCTCTTTTGGCTTGATTCTCTCAATAGCCACCTCATCTTTTCCTATAGGTGCTACATAGTTTCTATTCATCACATCGTTGTGTTTTTTTAGATTTTCTAGATAGTGATATTGAATTTCTTCATTTGTAGGCTCTTGTGGATTAACTCCCTTACATACTTCAAATTCAACTTCAAAATCAAATTTTTGCTTCTCTTTAACCTTAGCATTAAAATCAATAATTTGCTTTTTAAAATCAAAAATTCTAAGCCCAAGCAAATATTTTTCTTTTATCATCGCTTTATAAATAGCCTCTAAAAGCTCTAGAGCTAATTTGTCATGAAAAGCAATAGTTTCACTAGCTCTAACGCTGGCTTTTAATAAAGTACAAAGCTCATTAGTATATAAACTAACTTCAAAAGTTGAAATGCGTGCAAATTTTTTAAAATAAATTTCTATTTTATATTCTTGTTCTATATTTAATTCATGATTTAAAAATTTCTCATCTTCTTCAAAAATTTTCAACTCTTTTTCATTAACTTTTATCCATTCTTGATTATCATAAGTATAAGAAGTATTAAAACTTAACAACCTAAAATCAAGCTCATCAACTTCACATTTATTTTCAGAAGCAAATATTAAAAGCTCTCTATAAGGGTCTTTAGTGTATAAAATTTTCTTTTCTTCCATAGCTTAAGCTTCCTTATTATATATAAAATTTTGATTTTAGCAAAAATAAAATCAAAATTTAGTTAAAATTAGCTCTATTAAAAATTTTATAATACTCAAACTAATGTTTAAAGAATGAAAATTAATGAAAAAAAATATTGTTTTTAAAAATTTCATCATCAATGCCTTAGGAATTTTATTTTCTAGGATTATGGGCGTTTTAAGAGATATTGTTTTAGCTTTGTACTTAGGAGCTGGAATTTATAGCGATATTTTCTTTGTGGCTTTAAAAATGCCTGCTTTTTTTAGAAGAATTTTTGCAGAAGGGGCCTTTGGACAAGCTTTTTTACCAAGTTTTTTAAAAGCAAGTAAAAAAGGTGCTTTTTGTATAAATGTTTTATTGCAATTTAGTATTATAGTGTTTTTAACCTGTATTTTAGTGAGTTTTTTTGCTGAATTTTTTACAAAGATTTTTGCTTTTGGCTTTAATAAAGAAACAATTATCCTAGCTGCGCCTTTAGTTTCTATTAATTTTTGGTATTTGTTTTTTATTTTTTTAGTAACTTTTTTAGGCTCTTTATTAAATTATAAACAAAATTTTTTCATCACTTCTTTTTCTGCTTCATTTTTTAATCTTTTTGTTGTGATTGCAGGTTTTTTTGTCAATCAAGATGAGCCTTTAGAGGCCTTGTATTATTTTTCATATGCGACTGTCTTAAGTGGTTTAGCTCAACTTATATGGCATATTTTTGCTTTAAAAAATACTAGAATTTTAAAAAGCATGTATTTAAGCATAAAACTTAAAAAAACAAAGACCAATTTAGATAAATTTCATTCTACTTTTACCCATGGACTTTTAGGTTCTTCGGCAAATCAAATTAGTTCATTATTAGATACTACTATAGCTAGTTTTTTAATGTCTGGAAGTATTTCGTATTTGTATTATTCTAACAGAGTTTTTCAGCTTCCTTTAGCTCTTTTTGCAATCGCTCTAAGTCAAGTAAGCTTTCCAAAAATACTAAGACATTTAAAAGCAAATGAAGAACAAAAAGCCTTAGCTTTTATGCAAAAAGCTTTTGAATATTTAAGTGTGCTTTTGATTTTAGCTAGTATAGTAGGGATTATTTTAGCTAAAGAAATTGTGGAGTTTTTATTTCAAAGAGGAAATTTTAATCAAGAAGATACAAAAATCACTGCATTTTTATTACAAGCTTATCTTTTAGGACTTTTACCTTTTGGTTTGCAAAAACTTTTCTCTTTATGGCTTTATGCTAAATTTAAACAAAAAATAGCCGCTATAATAGCCTTTAAAACACTTTTTATTTCAGCATTTTTTAGCATAGTGATTATTTTACTTATCAAAGAAGAAGCTTATAAGAGCTTAGGCATTGCATTAGCTTCATCTATTAGTGCTTTTTATTTATTATATGCTAATATTAAAGAATTTGGCTTTAAAAATCTTTGGGGTATTTTTAGGGTTAAATTTTGGCTTATTAGCATAGTATTTTTAAGTTTATTTGCTTTAGGCTTATTTGAAATTAAAGATATTTTAATACAATTTTTAATTGGAATTTATCATTTTTTTAAAGGTTTGTTTTAATGGTTTTTTTTGATAGTGTTTTAAAGAAAAAATGCGAATTTATCCCAAATGAGGCAAAAAAAGCAAACATTTATCTATGCGGGCCTACTGTATATGATGATGCACATTTAGGACATGCAAGAAGTAGTGTTTGTTTTGATTTTTTAAGAAGAGTTTTACTAGCAAGTGATTATGAAGTGATTTTTGCTAGAAATTACACTGATATTGATGATAAAATTTTAAAAAAAATGCAAGAAAGTGGTAAAAGTTTAGAAGAAATTACAAATTTTTATATTAAAAGATATGAAGAAGATATGCAAGCGCTTAATATCTTAGAACCTGATTTTAAACCAAAGGCTACAGCTTATATTGAGCAAATGATTATATATATAGAAAAACTTTTAGAATTAAACCTAGCTTATAAACTTGAAGATGGAATTTATTTTGATACCAGCAAAGATGATAAATACTTTTATATCTCTAAAAGAAATTTAGAAGATAATCAATCACGCCTAGAAGAAAGCGTGGCTAAAAAAAATGATAGCGATTTTGTTTTATGGAAATTTGATGAAAAATTTTATCCTGCAAGTTTTGGTAAAGGAAGACCAGGTTGGCACACAGAATGCGTTGTGATGATAGAAAGTATTTTTAAAGATAAACTTGATATTCATACAGGAGGCATAGATTTACTTTTTCCTCATCATGAAAATGAAGCTTGTCAGTGTCGTTGTAAAAACAATCATGAGTTGGCTAATTTTTGGCTGCATAATGGCTTTGTGCAAATTAATGGTGAAAAAATGAGCAAAAGCCTGGGAAATAGCTTTTTTCTAAAAGATTCTTTAAAACTTTTTAGTGGAGAGGTTTTGAGATTTTATCTTTTAAGTGTGCATTATAGAGCGCATTTTAACTACGCTTTAGAAGACTTACAAGCTGCTAAAAAAAGACTTGATAAATTTTACCGTTTAAAAAAACGCTTAAATTTAAATGCTTTTATAGATGAAAAAACTACCATAGAAAGTGAAGTAGCTAAAAATATCTTAGAAGTTTTAAATGATGATTTAAATGCCTCTAAAGCCTTGGCTTTACTTGATGAGTTTATCAATGAAAGTAATATTTACTTAGATCAAAACCTAAAAGACAAAGCTTATAAAATACAATTAGAAAAAACCTTAAAAGAACTCGCTTTTATTTTTGGTATAGGTTTTATGGATACTATAAAATATTTTCAATTTGGCATTAGTGAAGAAAAATGTCAAGAAATAGAAGAAAAAATCGCTCTACGCAACAAGGCAAAGCAAGAAAAAAACTATGCCTTAGCAGATCAAATTCGTGATGATTTAGCTAAAGATAATATTCTTTTAATGGATACACCAAATGGTGTGGTATGGGAGAAAAATGGATAAAAATTACAAAGAAATGAAGCTTAAAGAGGTTTTTACTCGCTTTAAGCCTTATTATAAAGATTATTGGTTTTATTTTGTTTTAGCTATTATTGGCATGCTTTTAACTAGTGGTGGAACAGCAGCTAGTGCATATATCATAGAGCCTATTTTAAATAAAATTTTTATAGAAAAAAATGTTGATTTGCTTTATTATATGCCTTTGCTTGTTGTTTTAATTTATGCTTTAAAAAATCTTGGTGCTTATATGCAAGTTTATTATATATCTTATGTTGGGACAGATATTTTAAGAAGATTAAGAGAATTAGTTCTTGGCAATCTTTTGCGCTTAGATATGAGCTTTTTTCATAAATACAGAAGTGGAGAATTAATCAGTAGATGTACTTCTGATATTGGAGCTTTACAAAATATAGTTTCTACTATAATACCTGAAATTTTAAGAGAAAGTTTAACCGCGATTGGACTTTTAAGTGTGGTAATTTATCAAAGTCCAAAACTTGCTTTTTTTGCTTTAGTTATTTTACCTTTAGCAATTTACCCTCTTGCTATTTTTGCTAAAAAAATCAAAAAAATAGGACGCAATACTCAAGAAAAAAATTCTGATCTTACTTCAAGATTAAGTGAAATCTTTTCTAATATAGAACTTATTAAAGCTTCTAATGCAGGTAAAAATGAAATGCAAAAATTCAGCCAAACTAATAGCGAAGTTTGCAAACTTTCCTTAAAAGGCATTAGAATTGAAGCTTTAAGTAGCCCTTTAATGGAATCTATGGGTTCAATTGGCTTTGCAATAGTAATTATAATAGGTGGTAAAGAAGTAATTGATGGAAGTTTAAGCATAGGTTCTTTTTTTAGCTTTACTACAGCTTTATTTATGGCTTATACTCCTATTAAAAGACTTTCTTCACTTTATACAAGATTGCAAAATGCAATAGCAGCTAGTGAGAGAACTTTTTATCTAACTGATTTAGAACCGCAAATTAAAGGTGGCGATGAAAAACTTGCAGAAAACATCCAAAATATTCATTTTAAAAATGTCTCTTTAAGCTATCAAAAAGATAAAATAGTATTAAAAGATGTAAATTTTTCTTTTGATAAAGGAGAAATTCTAGCCTTAGTTGGATCAAGTGGTGGAGGAAAATCTTCTATTATCAATCTTTTGATGTATTTTTTTGAAAAAGATAGTGGTGAGATTTTAATCAATCAAAAAGACATTAGCTCTTTTGATATTATTAGTTTAAGAGAAAATATTTCTTTGGTAACTCAAAATATTTATATATTTAATGACACTATAGCTCAAAATATTGCTTATGCTAAAGAATATAACGAAACACGCGTGATAGAGGTTTTAAAACAAGCTAATGCTTATAATTTTGTCCAAGAACTTGGTGGTATACATACTGAATTAAAAGAACATGGAAAAAATCTCTCCGGCGGACAAAAACAACGCATTGCCATAGCAAGGGCTTTATATAAAAATCCTCAAATTTTAATTTTTGATGAAGCAACTTCAGCACTTGATAATGAAAGCGAAAAAGCCATAGTAAGAACTATAGAAAGCTTAAAAAAAGATCGCTTAATACTCATCATCGCTCATAGGCTTAGCACTATAGAAAATGCTGACAAAATTGCTGTGCTTGATAAAGGAAAAATAGCTTCTATAGGAAATGATGCTTATTTAATGCGACATTGTGAAATTTATCAAAAATTAAAACAAAAAGTACAAAAAACTGATAAAGTTAAAGAAAATGAAAACTAAGAATTATCATTTTTTTAGTAAAATATGCTATTTTGTAAAAAAAGGAAAAATATGACTTATGAAAGTTTAAAACCTTTAATATATAAATTAGATCCAGAAAATGCCCATGCTTTAGCTGAATTTAGTATGCGAACGCTAGATTGTATATTTCCTGGAGGGCTTAGTTTTTTTGCAAAAGATTGTATAATAAATGATGAAATTTTAAATCAAGAAATTTTTAATTTAAATTTTTACAATCCTGTGGGCTTAGCAGGTGGCTTTGATAAAAATGCAACTATGATAAGACCGCTAAGTGCTTTAGGTTTTGGCTTTTTAGAATATGGAACTTTCACCCCAAAACCTCAAAATGGCAACGAAAAACCTAGACTTTTTAGACTTGTTGAACAAGAAAGTATTCAAAATGCTATGGGTTTTAATAATAAAGGTAAAGATGCTATCGCAAAAGAAGTAAAAAAAGTCTATCCTTTTAGCATACCTTTAGTAGCAAATATAGGCAAAAATAAAATCACTCCAAATGAAGAAGCTATTAATGATTATATTATTTTATTAAAAGAATTTAAAGATTTGTGCGATTTGTTTGTGATTAATATATCCTCTCCAAATACCAAAAATTTAAGAGATTTACAAAGTGAGGAATTTGTAAACACCCTATTTAATCAAGCAAAAGAAATCACAAAAAAACCTGTGATTTTAAAAATTGCTCCAGATATGAGTATAGATAGTGCAATTTCACTTTGCAAAAGTGCTATTAGTGCAAAAGCTGATGGTATTATCATGGCAAATACTAGTATAGATTATTCTTTAATTGATAATACAAGAACCTTTGGTGGAATTAGTGGTAGATTAATCACTCAAAAAAGTGCGACATTTTTTAAAGAAGTAGCTAAAGAAATTTATCAAGATACTATTTTAATAGCAAGCGGTGGTATAGATAGTGCTGAACTTGCTTATGAACGCATTAAAAATGGGGCTAGTTTGGTTCAAATTTATACAGCTATGATTTTCAAAGGACCAAGCATTGTTAAAAATATCAATCAAGGATTAATTGAACTTTTAAAACAAGATGGTTTTAATCATATTAGTCAAGCTATAGGAGTTAATTTTAAATGATTAATTATAAAAAAATCACCCTTGAAAATGAACTTGAAATTTACACTTTACCTGTAAATAAAAAAAGCGGGGTTATAAGTGTAGATATTTTTTATAAAGTTGGCTCAAGAAATGAAAAAATGGGAAAAAGCGGCATAGCTCACATGCTTGAACATTTAAATTTTAAAAGTACAAAAAATTTAAAAGCAGGCGAATTTGATGAGATAGTCAAGGGTTTTGGTGGAGTGGATAATGCAAGTACTGGTTTTGACTATACGCATTATTTTATAAAATGCTCTAGTGAAAATTTAGACAAATCTTTGTGGCTTTTTGCTGAATTAATGCGTAATTTAAATTTAAAAGATGATGAGTTTCAGCCTGAAAGAAATGTAGTTTTAGAAGAAAGGCGTTGGAGAACTGATAATAATCCTTTAGGATATTTATATTTTAGATTATACAATCATGCCTTTTTACATCATCCATATCATTGGACTCCAATAGGCTTTTTTAAAGATATACAAAATTGGAAAATAGAAGATATACAAGATTTTCATCAAACTTTTTATCAACCCAAAAATGCTATTTTGCTTGTGAGTGGCGATATTAATGAAGATGAAGTTTTCAATCTTGCTAAAAAACATTTTCAAGATATAAAAAACACCAAAGAAATCCCTATAGTTCATGAAAAAGAACCTGAACAAGATGGTGCTAAACGCGTGATCTTGCACAAAGAAAGCGATACGCAACTACTAGCACTTGCATACAAAATTCCTGCATTTAATCATGAAGATATGCCAAAACTTTGCGCATTGAGTGAGCTTTTAGGAAATGGAAAAAGTTCTTTAATAAGTGAAATTTTAATTGATAAATTAGAACTAATCAATGAATTTTATGCCTATGCAAGTGAAAATATAGATGAGAATTTATTTATATTTATTTGTGTTTGCAATGAAGGTATAAAAGCAGAAGATGTTGAAAAAGAGCTTTTGAAAATTCTTGAAGATGTAAAAAATGCCAAATTTGATGATGCTATCATGGAAAAAATCAAAAATACCGTAAAAAGTGATTTTATTTTTTCACTAAGCAATGCAAGTAGCGTTGCAAATATTTATGGATCTTATCTTGCAAAGGGTGATTTAAAACCTTTGCTTGATTATGAAAAAAATATAGAAAATCTAAGCAAAGATGATTTAATTCATTGTGCTAGAAAATACTTCAATGAAGACAAATCTACAACAATAATCTTAAAAAGGGGCGAAAATGGACAATAACATCATCATAGGAGCAATGACAGCTTTAATAACTCCATTTAAAAATGGAAAATTAGATGAGCAAACTTACCATAAACTCATCAAAAGACAAATCGCAAATGGAATTGATGTAGTAGTGCCTGTTGGAACAACCGGAGAAAGTGCCACCTTAACCCATGAAGAACATAGAATTTGTATAGAAATAGCACTAGATGCATGCAAAGGAAGTTCTTGTAAGGTTTTAGCAGGAGCAGGAAGCAATGCCACACATGAAGCTGTAAGTTTGGCTAAGTTTGCACAAGAGCATGGAGCTGATGGAATTTTAAGCGTTACTCCATATTATAACAAACCCACACAAGAAGGTTTATATCTTCATTATAAAGAAATAGCAAAAAGTATAGATATACCTGTACTTTTATATAATGTCCCAGGAAGAACAGGGTGTGAGCTTCAAACAGAAACTATTATAAGATTATTTAGAGATTGTGAAAATATTTACGGAGTAAAAGAAGCTAGTGGAAGCATTGATAAGTGCGTTGATTTGCTAGCGCATGAACCTAGAATGATACTTTTAAGCGGGGAAGATGCGATTAATTATCCTATACTTTCAAATGGCGGTAAGGGTGTGATTTCAGTTACTTCAAATTTACTTCCTGATATGATTTCAAAATTAACTCATCTAGCTTTAAAAGAAAAATACATTGAAGCTAAAAAAATCAATGATGAGTTATATAATATTAATAAAATTTTATTTTGTGAAAGCAATCCTATACCTATTAAAGCGGCAATGTATATAGCAGGTTTAACCCCTACTTTAGAATATCGTTTGCCACTTTGCAAACCTAGTGATTGCAATTTAACAAAAATAGAAGCGATTATGAAAAACTATAATATAAAAGGATTTTAATGGATACTTTTTTTCAAAATAAAACTTTAGTAATTAGCGGTGGAACAAGAGGGATTGGTAAAGCTATTGTATATGAGTTTGCAAAAGCAGGAGCTAATGTAGCTTTTACTTATAATTCTAATGCAGATTTAGCTCAAGAAATTGTGAAAGATTTAGAAAATAATTATAAAATCAAAGCAAAAGCTTATGAATTTAACATACTTGAACCAGAAACATATAAAGAGTTGTTTGAAAAAATTGATCAAGATTTTGATAGAATAGATTTTTTCATCTCTAATGCTATCATTTCAGGTCGTGCTGTTGTAGGTGGATATACTAAATTTATGAAATTAAAGCCAAAAGGTATTAATAATATTTTCACAGCAACTGTAAATGCTTTTGTTGTTGGAGCGCAAGAAGCGGCAAAAAGAATGGAAAAAGTTGATGGGGGTAGTATATTATCTATTTCTTCAACAGGAAATTTAGTTCATATTGAAAATTATGCTGGTCATGGTACAGCTAAAGCAGCGGTTGAAGCTATGGCAAGATATGCTGCAACCGAGCTTGGTTCTAAAAATATCCGTGTAAATGTAGTTAGCGGTGGACCAATTGATACTGACGCGCTTAAAGCATTTACAAATTATGAAGAGGTAAAAAATGCAACTATCAATCTTAGTCCGCTAAACCGCATTGGACAGCCACAAGATCTAGCTGGCGCATGTTTATTTTTATGCTCTGATAAGGCAAATTGGATCACAGGCCATACTTTGATCGTAGATGGTGGTACCACCTTTAAGTAATATTACCTTAAGGGTGCTTTATAAAGGATTTTAAAAGTATGAATTTACCCAATATCTTAGCTTTTATAAGGATATTATTAGCTCCACTTTTGTTTTTTTTACTTATTAATGATTTTGAAAATATCCATCCTAGTTGGGTAAATTATTTTGCTTGTGTTATTTTTAGCATAGCTGCTTTAACTGATTTTTTCGATGGCTATATTGCAAGAACTTGGAATCAAACTACTAAACTTGGAGCTATTATAGATCCTTTAGCAGATAAAATGCTTATTCTAGCTGCATTTTTAGGGTTATTACTTACACAAAAAGCTGATCCATGGATGGTTTACATTATCTTAGTAAGAGAATTTTTCATCACCGGCTTTAGAGTGGTTATGGTAAGTGAAAAAATTGATGTAAGTGCTTCTTTTGCAGGTAAAATAAAAACAACTTTTCAAATGATAGCTATTATATTTTTAATCATGCAATGGCCTTTTGCCAATACATTGTTATTTATTGCTTTAGTGCTTACACTTTATTCAGCTTTTGAATACATACTAGCTTATGTAAAACATTTAAAAAAGGTATAAATTGAAATCATATTTATTTTTATTTATTATCTTAGCTATTGGCTTTAAATTTTATTCTTTTAGTTTTTTAATAACACTTTTAGTGATATCTTTTTTAATTTTTTTTCACGAATTAGGACATTTTTTAGCTGCAAAACATATGAGGGTTGATGTAGAAATTTTTAGCATAGGTTTTGGAAAAGCTATTTTTAAAAAAACTTACAAAAATACAGAATATCGCTTATCCGCCCTACCATTTGGCGGTTATGTTAAACTTAAAGGACAAGATGATTTAAATCCTAGTGAAAAAAATTATGAGCCAAATAGCTATAACACTTTAAGTCCTTTAGCTAGAATTTATATACTTTTTGCGGGACCATTTTTTAACTTTTTTCTAGCATTTTTACTTTATATAGCCATAGGTTTTTTAGGTGTGCAAAAACTTGCACCTGTTATTGGCAATATAGCACCAAATTCAGCTGCACAAAAAGCAAATTTACAAATTGGTGATAAAATCCTAGCTATAGATGGAGTTCAAATTCAAAGTTTTGAAGAAATTGGCAAACTTGTTCACGCAAAACCAACCCTGCTTGACATAGAACGCGATAATAAATTTATCAATATCACTTTAACACCGCAAATTGACCAAGGTTATAATGAGTTTTATCAAAAAGTTCAAAAACCTCTTATTGGTATAGCACCTAAGGGTGAGTTTGTTACTATTTATCACTCAGGAATTAGCAGTTTGAAATATGCTTATGAAGAAAGCATAAATGCTTCTTTGCTTATTTTCAAAGGTCTTGCTAAAATCATCAGTGGGGAATTAGATGCTAAAAATATGGGTGGAATCATCACTATGGTGGATATAACCTCCAAAGCAGCAAATACTAGTATAGTAGTTTTATTTTTAATCACAGCTTTAATTTCCATCAATCTTGGAGTACTAAATTTACTTCCGATACCAGCACTAGATGGAGGACATATACTTTTTAATCTTTATGAATTAATTTTTAAAAAAGAAGTACCAAAAGTATGTTTTGAATATCTTAGTTATTTTGGCATGGCTTTACTTTTAAGCTTAATGGTATTTGTAACTTACAACGACATTACTCGTTTTATGAGCAATTAATAAGTCCTAGTAGCAAAATCATAGCGATTAAACTCAGCTATACTATTTTTACGATAAAAGCTATTATAAAATTGCTTACTTAAACTTTGCTCATAATTTAGTCTAAACTTAACCCACATTGCTGTTTGATCTTTTGCGCTTGTTTTTTCATCTTGATAATTAAGCGATAAATCCAAAATAGAAATTGGAGAATAAGTAATGTTATACTGATTTTGTGTTTCTTTCATGTTAGAATTTACATTTAAAACATTTAAATAAGGTAAATCAAATATAACCCCAAACTCTGTACTATCATCACTATTATTTTCTTTTATATCATAATGATTAGCATATGCTTTAAAATATTGACTAAATTGCAATTCAGCGCCAAAACTATTTTTTGCATAAGCTTGTTTATATTGATCATTGAAATAATTAAAACCAAAATTGATTTCATCAAATTCATAACGATTAATAATTCCCAAAGAATAAGCTTGCTCTAACTGCCCTATTCTTGCTTGTTTTTCTAAAAGTAAAGTAGCATTATCATAATCTAAAATTGAGTTGATATTTTTAATATTTACATTTAAAGCGTTATAATCTAAACTAGCTTCTGTTTTGTCCTTTGAGCTTAAATTTAAAACCTGTGCTAAAGAATTACTAGCAAAAGTACCAAAATCGACATTTTGACCTTGATACTCCTGCGGTTTTTGAAAAAATACTTGTTTAGAAATTGCATTTGTTTTTTGTTCTTTAGTTATATTAACATCACCCTCACTTAAGCTTTCTTCTAAATTAGAAGCAAGCGCATTTAAACATATACAACTTAAAAAAATGTATTTTTTCATTTAACCTCTTATTAAATATGTTTTTTATGCTCTATTTCGCTTATCATTTTTTCATTTATATCTTGAATTTGCTTAATATGTGCATAAATTTTTCTTTCCTCTTTGACTATTTGATTGTTTCTTATACAATCAAATAATTTTTCTATATAAGAATTTAAATTTTGATTTAAAACATAAATATTACTTGTAGAATCAAATTTGGCTAAATTTTTATCTTCTATATCTTCTATTTTGGAATTAATCACACAAGAGCAAGCTAGATATGTTTTTAAACAACACTCTAAATAAAGCAATATTTTATTAGTATCAACACTTGTCTTAGAAATCTCATCTAATAAAATTTTAGCTTTCTCATCAACACCGGTAAACACCTCTTGGAATTCTTCTAAACTTGAGTTAGATTTTTTAGCAACTTTATAAGCTTCATTAGTTATGTTTTTAATATTACTCATTTGCTCTATTGATACTTTAATCATCACAGAAATTTCTTTGGCGGCCTCTTGAGTTTTTTCAGCTAAATGTCTTACCTCATCTGCAACTACCGCAAAACCTCTACCATGCTCTCCTGCACGAGCTGCCTCAATAGCTGCATTTAATGCTAAAAGATTGGTTTGCTCTGTAATATCTTCTATAATAGATATAAAAGAAGAAACATTATTAATTTGCTGTGAAAAAGTATCCATTAAAGTATGAATTTGAGTGATATTTTCACCTAAATTTTGCAAATCGACTGAAATTAATTCTGCATTTTTGGCACTTTTTGAAGAATGAGTAGAAATATCATTTGCTTGCTCATATATATCATGCATAGTGCTTGCATTATCATTTAATTTCACATTAATCAAAGCTAATTCTTTTTGCAAAGAATCTGACATATCCTTAGAAACATTTTCAACGACAATACTTCTTATGGATAAATTTTGAGTTTTTTCTATTTCTAAAGTAGCTTCATTAATAATTTTAGCATTATATGCGAAAGTACCCATTAAGCCTTCTAATCTTGCTTTTCTATAAAATCTTTGTTCTTTTACAGCTAAAATAGCATTAAGAATTTCTCTATTAAAAGCCTCCATTTGATCAGCTAAATCATTTACAACCCAACTTAATTTTCCTACTCCAGATTTTGGAACAGCTATATGAGTAATTCTTGCTTCCAAATTTCCTTTTGTAAGCTCATTTAAAACTTGAGTAATCCTTAAAACTTCTTTATTTCTATAATAAGCACTAGCAAGTCCAAATAACACCACTAAAGTTCCAATCACACAAAAAATAAAACCAAAAATATTATTTTCTACTATTTCCAAGATTGCCATCAAACAAAATAAAAATAAAGCAAAATAATTTACAGATTGATTGATATTATATTGATAAAACCAATTCTTCATAACTCATCCCTTTTGTATTTAAATAATCATCAAGTTTCTTCCTTGATGCACCTTTTCCACCTTTTTGCTCTTCAATCAAAAGCTCTTTGTATAATTTTTCTATTTTTTCAACTGCTTCTTTTTTGGGTTTTAAACGCATAGAATAATACCCAACAACTTCTCCTTTGGAATCAAACGAAGGACTGATAAAAGCCAAAACCCAATAAAATGATCCATCTTTTGATAGATTCTTAACATAAGCTATAATCTCTTTTTTACTCTTAAGTCTTTCCCAAAGTAATTCAAAAACAACTTTTGGCATATCCGGATGACGCACTATATTATGAGGTTTTCCCAATAATTCTTCCTCACTATAGCCCGAAAGAGAAATAAAGATTCTATTGCAATATATGATTTTTCCTGTAGTATCTGTTTTGGAAATAATCATTTGTCCGTCATTGAAAAATTTTTGATTATTATTTGGCAAAATTTTTCTTTTCATATACCCTCCTTAAAATATTAATTTTAATATACCAATATATAAAATTAATAAATCAAGGATTAAATAAGTCCTTTTTTAAGCTTTCTAATTAAGAATCTTGCAGGATGTAAGGCATATAAAAATTCTTTTTTTATTCTTGGCTCATCAAAAATCAATGAGCTCATCACTCTAGCACAAACAATAGCACTAGCAAAAGCTCTAGATCCATGAGCAATAGAAAAATACAAAGGAATAAAATCATTTGGTATGACTTGATTTTTATTTTTATGCCATAAAAGTGCTTTATAATTTTGCATATAAAAATTTTCATCATAGGCTTGACCTGCTATGGCAAATCTATCACTAGAATATGATCTAAATCCTACTTTACCGCCCATTATCTCTAAATTTTCATCGTGCAAAAACTCTTTTACATTTTCAATATTTTGCAAATCATCATTTTTTAAAAGCGTTGTATCTTGATTAAGCCTATCATAACTTGCGCCAATAAGTTGTAAATTAAGCTCCTCATTAATAGGACAAATATATCCTTTAGAAGATAAGGCATACGGGTTTTTTAAAAATGGTTTTAAATGAGTACATTGACCTCTTACACTACTTAATTTCATATATTTATACTCTAAAAAATTCTTAACATCAGCACCTTGAGCATAGATTAACACATCATAATCTTTTAAAATTTTTTGATTATTAAAATTTAAAAAAAACTTTTCATTTTTATAAGAATAATCTTTAAATTCATACTCAAAAAATACCCTAGCCTTGCTTTTTTGCAAAAGTGTCTTCACAAGCTCTTGAGGTTTTATACAAAATCCATCTTTTAAAAAGGCTTGATTATTAATAATTTCAAATAAAACATTATCTTTTTGACTATCAAAACGCTCTTGCATAAGCTCATTATGAGCAAATTCATAAACCCCTTGTGGAATTAAATTTAAAATTTGTCTATAAAATCTACTTGCTTCTAAAAAAGCATATTGTGAAAACTCGCCCAATAAAACATCGGGTTTTAAAATCAAAGAACTTAAAATTCCATTGATATTTCCAGAAGCGCCTTTTCCTAATGAATTTTCTTTTTCAAAAACATCTACTTGAACATTTCTTAAAGAAAGCTCATAAGCCATGCTTGCTCCGGCTATACCTGCTCCAATAATAGCTATTTTTTGAATCTCTTTTTTTAAAGATGGGGTATTAAAATATGCAAATTTATCTTCAAATTCTAAACCATTAAAAATGGCTTGTATCATTTCTCTTTTTCTAAAACCTTTTATCTTTTGCACTTGAAAATTGTTGTTAATTAAAGCCTTTTTTAAAACACTAGCAGAAGAAAAAGTTAAAATCTTAGCATTTATTTTTGAGTTTTTAGCAACATCGTTTATAATATTATCATCAAACATATCTTGATTTTTAGAAGGTGAAAAACCATCTAAATACCAAATATTTGCCTTAAAGTCTAAATTTTGTAGATTTTCTTTAGCATCACCAAACACCAAATCTAAAAAACAATCTTGAAAATAAAACCTATAAACTCCATCCTTACATGGAGGATAAAAATTTAAAAATTGCTCTAAAACTTCTTTAAATTCCTCATAAAAACCAAGTTTTTTATAAATTTCTCTTAATTTATCTTTTTCTATATAAAAATTTTCAAAGCTAAGATAAAAAAGTCTTTGATTATGTTTTTTTTCTTTTAAAAAACGCTTTAATGTAAGAAAGAAATTTAAGCCTATACCAAAACCAAGTTCTGCTACAATAGTCTGTTTGTTTTCAAAGTCAAAAGCATTTGTATATATAAATTTGCTTTCACTTAAACCATCACTAGAATTAAAATAATAATCATCAAAATCCAAAGAAAAAGGCGCATTATTTTTTATAATAATATTTGCTTTTTTCATTGATTCTTATAAAAATAACTTTCAATTCCATTGGCAATACCAATGGCTAATAATTCTTGGAAATTTTTATTTGTCAATCTATTTCTTTCACTAGGATGACTAATATAACCTGTTTCAATCAAAATCGCTGGCATTTGTGCTCCTACTAAAACCCAAAACGGAGCCTCTCTAACCCCGCCATCAACAACTTTATATTTTTTTCTTACATTGCTCAAAATTTTTTTCTGCACATCGATAGCTAATTTATTTGAAGCAACTATTTTTTCACGATTTAAAAAATTTAAAAATGTTTGCTTGGAAAAATAATTCATTTCTTCAAAATCTGATTGATTTTCTGCTTCAGCAGCTTTTTTACTTCTTTCGCTTCTTGCAGGAGATAAAAAGAAAGTTTCAATTCCTTGTAAAGTCTTAGCTCTTTGTTTATTTGGTGCTGCATTTGCATGGATAGAAATAAACAAATCTGCCATTTTCTCATTAGCCATGGAAGTTCTATCTCTAAGGTTTATAAATTTATCAGTACTTCTTGTGTAATAAATTTTATATCCTCTTTTTTTTAGCTCATTTCCAAGTTTTAAAGCCACACTTAAAACTACATCCTTTTCTCTAACACCCTTATCTCCTAAAGTTCCTGGATCCTTACCTCCATGACCTGGGTCAATTACTATAATTTTGCCTGATTTTTTGATAGTAGCTTTTGCTGCTTTTGAAGTATTTTTTACTGGCGTTTTTTTAATCTTTTTCTCAAATCCTACAAATAGCTCATCATCATCCAAATCAAGACTAGTCTTAAAATCACTAGTAGAATTTAAAACAATTCTTACTGTAGTTTTATTAAACTGCACTATTGTGATAGATTGATTTTTATTAATATCAATTTTTTTTCTATCGCCTTCTAGAATGGCTTCAAAACTCACAATAGAGCGATACATTTTACCATCTTTAAAAGAGTTGATTTTAATATCTTCAATATCAATATCATTGTTTAATTTTAAATTAACACCACTTTTATCTTTACTTGATTTTAAAATATATAAAGGTTCATTTCTAACAACTTCTTTTTTAACTTCTGTTTTTTTAATCTCGCTTTGTTTTTTAACTATAGGTTTAGGTTCTTCTTTTTTTTCTATTTTTTCAAGTCCCATAAAAAGACTTTGATCTTTAAACTCTATTTTTACTTTTAACTCTTTTTTAGAACTCAAAACTAAACGCATGCTAGTTGGATTAAATTGTGATACAATAATATCAAAATCTTTAAATTCAAAATTTCTTTTTGGCCCTTTTAAAATTCCATCAAAATCTGCAACATAACGAAAATTATCACCTTTTAAAGTAAAATTTTTTATATCTTTTTGGCTAATTTTTTCACTCAAATCAAGCAAAATACCATTATCTAATTTTTTAACATCAAGAATAAAAAGCTCTTTTTGTGCCGAAGTTTTTTTATCTTCTTTTTTATCTTCTTTTTTATCTTCTTTTTTATCTTCTTTTTTATCTTCTTTTTTATCTTCTTTTTTATCTTCTTTTTTATCTTCTTTTTTATTAGTAAAAGCCGTAGTATTAGTTTCGTTTTTTACTAGCTCTTTTTTTATTTTTTGATCTTGTATAACTTTTAAAGCATTTTTTAAACGCGAAATTTCTTCTTCACTTACTCCGCTTTCTTTAAGCTCTTGCACATAAGCCTTATCATCAAAACCTAAAAAATTTGAACTAATGATTAATCTTTTTAAAATCTCATTTTTTTCTTCATTATTATCATTAATTACGCTTTGTATATATAAAGATTTTAGTTGTTGATGTAATTGCAATTTTTCTTCTGCATTAGAGGCTAAAAAGTTTTGATCAAATTTTTTAACCTCTACATTAGCAAAAACACCAATATAAAATAATAAAAAAATAAAAAATATTCTAAGCATCTTCACCATAAACTAATTTTTTCATTAGTTCTTCTACGCTAATAAGTTTATCCAATCTATACCCATTAGCTCCTGTAAAAAATAAACCTGTTTCTTTTTTGCCACTCCAAGCATCGTATAATCTATCCGCTATACAATAACCTACTTTAGTAGCTTCCTTGCCTCTACCACATGGTGCAACGCAGTTGCTCACACAAGAAATTTTTGGCCCCATTCTTTTATCTACTAAATTTAAAAGATTAGTTCTTACTCCTCTTGCAGGATAACCAACCGGGGATTTTAAAAGCTCAATATCTTCTTTTTTACAATCAAGTAATACTTGTTTAAAATCATCACTCGCATCACACTCAAAAGTTCCTATAAAACGAGTTCCCATTTGAACGCCACTTGCTCCTAAAGACATCATCTTTTCTATATCTTGCTTATCCCAAATTCCACCTGCAGCAATCAGTGGTATGTCGCCCCAATTTTTAATTTCTTGCGCAACTTGTGGCACCACATTTTCTAATTGATATTCATCCATTAAACATTGCTCATAAGTAAAACCCTGATGTCCGCCGCTTTTTGGTCCTTCAACTATAACTGCATCAGGTAAGCGATTGTATCTACTTTGCCATCTTTTACAAATAATTTTTAAAGCCTTAGCTGATGATACAATAGGTACCAAAGCAACATCAGGATAATCTTGTGTAAATTCAGGTAAATTTGTAGGAAGTCCTGCTCCTGAAACTATCACATTAAAACCAACCTCACAAGCATTACGAGCAATTTGCGCATAATTATTACTTGCATATAAAATATTACAGCCCAAAGGTGCGTCTTTGCAAACCTTTCTAGCATTATCTATCAAAGCTTTTAAGCCTGCTTTTGAGTAAAAATTATCACTACCATAAGGTTTTGCATTAAGTTCTTTATCTATATGTGTTCTATTTTCATAATACCCAGTTCCCACTGAAGAAATAATCCCTAAACCACCATTTAAAGAAACTGCAGAAGCAAGCTTATCCCAACTTATACCAAGCCCCATTCCACCTTGAAAAATAGGATATTTTATCTCATGCTTTCCAATTTTTAAAGCTTTAAAACTCATTATATTACCTTTAATTTTGCAAATTTTCTTTTTCCAACTTGTATAATATATTCTCCACTTTCTAGTTGGTATTGTTCATTTTGAACTTTTTCTCCATTAATACTTACTGCATTAGAACTAATCAATCTTCTAGCAGCCGAAGTAGAGCTTTCCATTTTACATTCCACTATAGCTTTTGCAAGCCAAATACTACCTTCTAAAGTAAAACTTGGCATATCACTAGGAAGCTCTTTTGCACTATGAACTTTGTCAAATTCTTCCTTGGCTTTTAAAGCACATTCATTTGAGTGAAAACGAGCTGTTATTTCTAAAGCTAAATTTTCCTTAGCTTTTTTAGGATGTAATGAGCCATTTTTAATATCATCTTTTATTTGCGAAATTTCATTTAAGCTTTTTTCACTTAAAAGCTCATAATATCTAAACATCAACTCATCACTTATGCTCAAAACCTTAGCATACATATCTTTAGCATTTTCTGTTACACCGATATAATTTCCTAAGCTTTTACTCATTTTATTTACACCATCAAGACCTTCAAGCAATGGCATCATCATCACCGCTTGTTCTTTTTGACAATTATATACTCTTTGAAGCTGTCTACCCATTAAAAGATTAAATTTTTGATCCGTTCCACCCATTTCTATATCACTTTTTAATGCAACGCTATCATAACCTTGTAAAAGTGGATATAAAAACTCACAAATTGATATAGGACTTTGCTCTTTAAAACGCTTAGTAAAATCATCTCTTTCAAGCATTCTAGCAACACTAAAAGTCGAAGTAAGTTCTACTATACCAGCAGCACCAAGCTCATTTAGCCATTTAGAATTAAAATGAATTTGAGTTTTACTTGGATCTAAAATCTTAAAAACTTGCTCTTCATAAGTTTTAGCATTTTTAAGCACTTCTTCTTTATCAAGTTTTTTTCTTGTGACACTTTTTCCTGTTGGATCGCCTATTTGAGCAGTAAAATCACCTATTAAAAATTGCACTATAGCTCCATGCTTTTGAAGTAAAGCCATCTTGCTTAAAACTACAGTATGACCCAAATGCAAATCAGCGGCCGTAGGATCAAAACCAGCTTTTACAAAAAAGTTTTCGCCTTTTTCATAATAATTTTTTACCAAAGAAATCAATCTTTCCTCATCAATAATTTCTGCTATTCCTCTTTTAATTTCTTTAATAATTTCTTCAATATTCATTATAAAACCTTTTTTAGTGATTATTATATGCATCATTTAAAGATGTAAAATCTAAAATCTTATACCTAGCTTTTAATCTTTCTTTTGCATTTTCAACATCTATATTATTAGGTAATTCAACTTGCACTTCAAAATAATTTGCCACCACAGGCTCTGAATCGGCTGAATTAATACTTAAAACATTAATCTGCATTTTAGCCAAAGTAGTTAGAAAATCCGCTAAAGAGCCTTTTTTATTTTCTATAGAAACAATGATTTTGTAACTTTTTATCGAGCTATCATTCCAAGAAACAAAAACCATTTCTTTGTTATCTTCTATCATCTTCATTGCTTGTTCGCAAAGTTTATGGTGTATTGTAGCACTAGTTGAATGTCTAAAAGCGATGATTTCATCTCCTCTTTTAGGTCTACAACAATAATCAAAATTAATCGTAGTTATTTTATAATTAGAACCAATCACTATGCTTTCAAATTTTTGTTCATTTTGTTCAAATTTAGCTGCTTGATTTTGTCCTACATATTTTCTAAGAGCTATAATTACCTCTTTAAAATAATTAAAATCTAAAGCAATTTGTCTGAGCTTTTTATTAAATTTTTCTTTTTCAAGCCATTCTTCTATAAGTTTAGAATCTTTATTAAATGCCGTAGATAAAAGATTAATGGCAATTTTATTGTTTAATTCTTTTTTCTTTTGCTTACAAAAATCTCTTATACTAGCTCTAGCTTTTCCTGTTTTAACACTATCTATCCAAGAGCATCTAAAAAATTCTTCTTCTGAAGTTTCAATACTAACTATATCTCCATTTTTAAGCACAGTTAAAAGCGGGACTCTCATACGATTCACAAAGGCGGTTTTTGCATGAAGTCCTACTTTAGTATGAACCTCATATGCAAAATCCAAAGCCGTAGCTCCACGCGGTAAGGTAAAAATTTCACCTTTAGGAGAATATACTGCTATATCCTCAATATATAAACTATCCTTTGCATATTCATAAAGCTCAATAGCATCACAATCTTGTATATTATTTCCTTCTTCTTTACCATGCATAGAAATATCTTCAAGCCAATCTAAATTTGGTGTTGCAATATTTCCTTCTTTATATTTCCAATGTGCTGCAACGCCAAATTCAGCAGTTTTATGCATATCAAAGGTGCGAATTTGAGCCTCTATGATATTTTTTGCATCAAAAAGTGTTGTATGTAAGGTTTGATAACCATTTTGTTTTGGCAAGGCTATATAGTCTTTAAATCTTGAAATCAAAGGATTAAAATGCGTATGTAAAATTCCCAAAGCCAAATAACAATCATAAACTTTTTCAACCAAAATTCTTACACCTAAAAGGTCTAAAACTTCATCAAGCCCCACACCTTTTCTTTGCATCTTTAAATAAATAGAATAATTATGTTTAATTCTTTTATGTATAACAAAACTACCTTGTCTAAACCCATTTTCCAAAAATAACATTTCTATTTTTGAAATAAATTCATTAAATCCAAGTTGAATTTGTTGATCTTTTGCATTTATATAATTATCAATTTGTGCATATTCATCAGGAAGCAAAAATTTAAAACTTAAATCCTCAAGTAAATTCTTTATACTTGAAATTCCAAGTCTATGGGCTATAGGTGCATATACCACTAAGGTTTCTTCGCTAATTCTTTTTTGCTTATCTTCTCGTAAATAATTTAAAGTAAGCATATTGTGCAATCTATCACAAAGCTTTATTACAAGCACACTCACATCTTCAACACCCGCTAAAAGCATGTTTCTAAAAGTCAGAGCAGATTTTGCAAGTTTCTCATTGGAATTAGAATGAGTAAGATGATCTTCTCTAATACTAACTATTTTAGTTAAACCTTGAACTAATTTTGTTACTTCTTCGCCAAAATTTGCATTTAACTCTTCTTCATTACAATTTGTATCTTCTAATACATCATGTAATAATGCGGCTATAATCATAGATTGTATAGGACTTAAAAAAGCTACAAAAGAAGCTACTAATATAGGATGAACCGCATAAGGTTCTCCACTCTTTCTAAATTGTCCTTCGTGTTTTTGGATACAAAACTCCACTGCTTTTTCCAAAACAGCAGATTGTGGAAAAACCATAAAAAGAATTTCTTTTGCTCTTTGTAAATCCTTGCAATTTTTTACATCATCAACAAGTTTATCTAGCAATAACTCATCATTTACCAGCTTCAATAAATCCCTCTAATACGATTTTATCTTCTGCTATTTCATATAAAGCAATATCAGTATATTTATATTTATTTTTATCTAAATTTACTAAAGGCTCTGCGCCATTTGCAAGCTCTTCAGCTCTTTTAGCTACTACAAGAGCTAATTTATATCTATCATCTTTTAATTTTTTTAATGCCTTTGCAGCTATTTGTTCTACTCTCATTTTTTACCTTTAATCTTGATTTTTAACAATAGAGCATAAGCTCATATCGCCTTGGATAATTTTTAATAAATTTCCTTCTTTAAACATATTACATACCACAATAGGTAAAGCATTATCTTTAGCTAGGGCTATTGCCGTATCATCCATAACTTTTATATTATCATGTAAAGCTCTTTCATAACTTAACTCATTAAGCATAATAGCATCATCAAATTTTTTAGGATCTTTATTATAAATTCCATCTACCTTAGTTGCTTTAATGATCATATCTGCTTGAATTTCAACCGCTCTTAAAGTTGCAGCAGTATCTGTAGTAAAATAAGGATTGCCAGTACCACAAGCAAAAATAACTATGCGTCCTTTTTCTAAATGTCTATGTGCTCTTCTCATAATATATGTTTCGCAAAATGCTTCCATTTGGATAGCACTTTGAACCCTCACATCAAGTCCAGCACTTTCTAATGCTTCTTGCATAGCTATAGAATTAATTACAGTAGCAAGCATACCCATATGATCGCCACTTGTTCTTTTTATCAGTCCATCTCTTGCAGCAGATACCCCTCTAATGATATTACCACCACCTATTACAATACCTACTTCAACATTTTCATGAATCAAACTTTTTATTTCAGAAGCTATATATTTTAAAATAGAATTTTCTATACCAAATCCATTTTCTCCAGCCAAAGCTTCTCCAGAAAATTTAACCAATACTCTTTTTCTTTTATTGTTCATTAAATTTCTCCTTTGATTTAAAACTATATCAAAATTCGCATTAAAAAAAACTAATTTATTTAATCATTTCCAAAGGATTGATATGAAAATTCTTTTGGGTTACTTCAAAAGTTAAATCACTTTCAACCCTACCTATAATATAACCTTTCTTGATATTTCTACCTACTTTAACCCCAGGGGCAATTTTATCTAAATGCGCATAAATAGTATGTATACCATCTTTATTTTCAACAATCACAACTTGCTTTAAAGTTGGAGTTGCTTTTGCAAAAACTACTTTTCCATCTAAGACATTTCTTACCGCAGCATTAGCACTATCACTTTTTAAAACTACATTTTCATTATAGATCTTAATATTATAAATAGGATCTATATAATTTCCAAATTTTTGCTTTACTGTGTAAGATTCTAAAGGAGCTATTGTCTTAGGACCATTATATCGCTTAACACTGCTTGTTTGATAGCTTGAACCTACTTGTTTTATGTTTGAATTTGGCTTTTGATCATCCTTTTTTTGTGCTAATTTTTCTTCTTCTTTTTCTTTGATAATTTTTAATTTATTGAGTGTTTTTCTTAATTCTTGCTGTTGGGCTTGCAAATTAGAAAGTTTTCTAGTATAAATTTCTTTATCAGTTTTTTGTTTAGCTATTTCTTGCTCTTGTTTTTTTCTAAGATTTTTAAGCTCATCAATTTGATCTTTATAAACTTTTAAATTATTATTAATTGTAGTAATTTGTCTTTGCTTTTCTTCTATTTTTTTGCTCACATCTTCATAATCTTTTGAAATTTGATAAAATTCTTCTTTGAAAATTTTATCCAAAACCCCAACTAATTCTAAAGCTATAATACTATCTTCACTTTCAATATAATTTTTAGGGATTGCTAAATCATAAGCAAAATCTTTAGCAATTAAATCAATTATTTTTCCTTCGATCTTATTTTTATTTTGCAAAAGATCTTTATTTTGTGCATTAAGCTGTTCTAATGCTTTTATTTGAGTTTTCACAGATCCTTCAAGTTTAGAAGTTTTTGAAGTTAAGGTGCTAATTTCTGAAGCAATTTTTTTTAAATTTTTCTCATTATCTAAAATTTCACTAGCTAAATCTTCTAATTTTTTAGATAATTGCTTTACTATGCGTTCATTTTCTTTAATATCTTTTTGCTTTTGTGCAATTTCATTTGCAAATAAAACAGAAAAGGAAAATAAAAAAAGCAAAAAGCATTTTTTCATTTTCTAACCTTAAACATCACAAAATTCACACAAGCAAAACAAACACAAAGCATTGCTAAAAAAATCAAAAATAAATGCGTGAAAATACTTATTTTAGGTAAGCTAATGTCTACACTTTGTAAAGCTAGTTTAATGGATTCAAGATCATAAACTTGGGTAAAAAATAATACAAGCAATAAAAATGCTATAAAACAATCAATAAAAACTATCTTATAAAGCATAAAAGATCTAAACCAAAATGGAGCGCCAAGCAAGCACATGATTTCCACTCTTTGAGTATGCTCGAAAAGCCAAATTTTCATTTGTTTAAGCAATAATACAAAACTAAGCAATATTATAATAAACAAGAAAAACCATAATAAAAATTTCACTAAAACTAAAAGTTTATAAATTTTTGTATGCGTTTTTGCAAAAGTCTCCACTCTAGTAATGTTAGGATTTTTTAAAAGTTTATCTTTTAAAATGTTTAACTCATCTTCTGACAAAAGCTTATTAAGCTTCAAAGTATAAAATTTTGGCAATGTAGCTTTTAAAACTTCTATGTTTTTAGCTGATATATCATTTTTAAGTCTATCTATCATTTCATTTGGATTTAAAATTTCTAAAGACTGAAAATGACTAACCTGCTCTTCTATGCTTTTTTTATCTAAGTGAGTTTTTCCTACTAAAATGATATTATAATCTTTATTTAAAAGTTTTTCATAATATTCAATAGTTTTATTTGTGATAATCAAAAACTCAAAAGCAAACATCATCACCATTAAAGCAAATATCAAAGAAAGATGATTTTTAAAAGATTTCATTCATTCTCCCATTTTCTATATTAAAACGACGATAATCAAGTCTTAAATTAGTAGGAATTCTATGTGTGACAACTACCACGCAAGTTCCAAGTATTTCTCTGGCTGATTTTAACAAAGTCCATATAATATCTGAAGAATACTCATCTAAATTTCCCGTTGG
This sequence comes from Campylobacter sp. CNRCH_2014_2452, assembly GCF_025772865.1. Classification (NCBI taxonomy): domain Bacteria; kingdom Pseudomonadati; phylum Campylobacterota; class Epsilonproteobacteria; order Campylobacterales; family Campylobacteraceae; genus Campylobacter; species Campylobacter sp. CNRCH_2014_2452. The sequence goes on along the minus strand of NZ_JAKMSX010000004.1, from coordinate 6,453 downwards.
CTCATCGCATAAGAGTAATTTTGGATTATGTGCTAGAGCTCTTGCCATGGCCACGCGTTGCTGCTCTCCACCTGAAAGTTGAGCTGGCTTTTTATCAGCTTTGAAAGTTAAATTTACATGCTTTAAAAGCTTTGCAGCTTGTTCTTTACATACATTTTTACTATAACCTTTAATCATCAAAGGTAACATTACATTTTTTTCTACACTAAATTCTTGAACCAAACGATAATCTTGAAAAATAATTCCTATTTTTTGCCTAAGCTGCAAAAGTTCAGCATTAGAAATATCCACTAAATCATTATTGCAAACCTTTAAATTTCCACTTATTGGCTCCAAATCCCCATAAAAAGATTTTAACAAAGTTGATTTTCCGCTACCACTTTTTCCTGTGATAAAAACAAAATCATTATCTTTTAGCGAAAAACTAGCATTTTCTATAACAAGCTCATCATAACCAAGACAAAGCTTTTTGGCTTCTATCATCACTGCTTTTTCCTTATCATTTGTTTGATAATTATTTAAATCATTATTATTTAATATAAGAATACAATATTTCTCTTAATTTTTCTATAGCTTTTAAATTTTCTTTAGTTTTAAAAGGTTGCTCAAAGATAAATTCTATCTTTTGTAAGTTTAATACTATATAAACATGTTCAGGTTTATAAAAAGCACCAAAAGCTATTTTAATAACAAGTTCTTCATCTTTAATATACATTTTTTCAAAATGCAAGAAAAAATCTTCGCCTTTAAAAACTTCATTTTTAAAATTCTTTTTTATACAAGCTAATTCTTTTGTATTTAATTTTAAATCCTCAATAGCAAATTTTTGATTTTTATTCAAGCTTTTACTCTTGCTAAAACCACTAATGATTAAATCATATATATCTTTATTTTGTCTTTTCCAACGATCTTCATATTTACTTGAAATTTCTAAATTTTCATTTTTTTTGATTAAAGCTTTTAAATGTGGGAAAGTTAAAAAAGTCTCCAAAGTAAAATCAAAATACAAAAAACTATCCGTTCTAAGTTCAAATTGTCCATCTTCTTTTAAAACCCTAGCACATTCATTTGCAAAATTTAACCCCACTACTCTACGGTGAGGCTTTTTATCCCAAGGAACAGGAAAATGCAAAAAGATTTTATCCACAAGATTAGATTCAAGTACGCTTAATAATAATCTTGCATCAGTTTCTATTAATAAAACATTGTTTAAATTTTCACTTAAAGCAAGTTTAGCTACTTGTTCTAATGCAGGAGTGTAAATTTCTATACCAATTATCAGTACATTAGGATTTTGCCTAGCTTGATAAAGTAAATGTCTACCGCTTCCAAAACCTATTTCAATATAAATCTGTTTTTTATTTTTTATTTGTTCTAAAATTTCTTTTAAATCATTAGCAATTAAAGGTGTTTTTTGGATTAACCTTGTGTGTTTTAGCGCCACAGCTTCACAAACTACATCTTGAGTAAAATTTTCTTTAAATACAAGTAAAGCCTTTTGCAAATACCCAATTTGCGAAGGCTTAGTATGTTTTTCACCCTTTATAAGCCATTCTTGACTTTTTTCATCTTTTTTAATTTGTAAAAAAAATTTTTCTTGGTTTATACGCGTAAAAAGCAAATCAACATTTTTACCTTTAGCAAGCCATAAGAATTCAACTCCATCTTTTTTAAAAGGAAGTTGAATTTCTTTTAAAATTTTACACTTAAAATTTGGCATTATTTTACTGCTGTAAATTTATCAGAAGCTTTTGATTCTATGCCATTTGCATCAATTGCAATAACTTCATAACTATATACTTTTCCAGGAGCTGCAGTAATATCTTTTAATTGTTTAGATTTAATCTCTTTAAACACAGCATTACTTCCACCACCACTTCTTTTAACTATGTATTCTTTAGCTCTATCATCATTATCAATCCACTCTACTCTAATACCATCATCTTCAACAGCACACAAAACAATACTTGGCGCTAATGGCGCTCCTAGGGTAATACCTTCCACAGGCTCACTTGCTATAGGACTTTCTAGGCCATCTTTATCGACCATACTAACTTTATAATATCTTTTTTCAGCCACACCTTTAACCACATCTTCATAAGTATTTTCAGAAGTTTTAGCTACCACACTAAAAGGTAAAAAAGTAGTTGAACTTGAATAAATTTTATAATAAGCAAAATCAGCATAATCAATTTTATCCCAAGTTAAAATGATTTTTCTTGGTGCGTCTTTACTTGCTTGTAAATTACTTACCATAGGAGGAAGGGCTTTGGTAGTTGATTCTACTATTTTACTTGGAGTGCTTTTAATACCATCATAAGTTAAAGCTATGATTCTATATTGAAAACTTTCATCAGGTTTTAGCGAATCATCTATATATTCAGCACTTAAGCGATTTTTGATTCTAGCTAATTCTTTAAATTTCATATCTTTCATATTTGCACGCTCAATGATGTATGAATTTACTCTTACATCAGGATGTGGTCTCCAAACTATTTTCACACGATTTGGCAACCCTACAATAGCTTGCACAAAAGGCACTGGATCAATCACTCTATTTGTAAAAGCTTCTATGCTTACACCATCTTGAGAAACTTGTCCAAGTTCATTAAAGGTTTTCATAGAATAATAATATCTTGTATTTGGTGCTAAATTTGTATCAGTATAGTGAGTTTGAAATTTATTTTTGATTTTTGCTATAAGCTCCATAGGTGCACCAGCTGCATTTGCTCTATAAATATAATAACCTGCTATATTTTGATCATACAAAGGTTCCCATTCAAACGCTATACTTGTAATATCACTTATACTTTTAATACTTGATATTTTTGGTAAAGTATCATTTACTTGAGCAATTTGCGGTGAACTTACGCTACAAGCACTAAAAGCTAAAGCAGAACTTAAGATAATCCAATGAAGTTTTTTCATCTATCTCTCCTTGTGTAAAATTTTCTTTTAAAATTTGATAAAAATCATCAAACATAGGAGCTTTTACAAACATCAACTCTTTAGTCCTAGGATGAATAAAATAAATCAAATACGCATGAAGCATTACTCTATTATACTTTATTTTTCCTTTATATCCGTATAATTGATCTCCTAAAATATATCGATTAAAATCTGCTAAATGCACCCTGATTTGATGAGTTCTTCCTGTGTATAACTTAGCAGCTATCAAAGAGCAATTTTTAGCACTTAATAAATTTATAAAATCTGTTTTTGCATTTTTTGCTAAAGGATTTTTAGTATTTGTAGTAATTTTTTTAAGCCTATTGCTAGGACAACGCATAATAGCTTTTTCATTACTCATTTTATCATTTTTCAAAGGCAATTCACTCAAAGCAAGATAAAATCTACCCATACTTTTATCCAAAAGCTGATTTGCTAAAAATTGATGTGCTTGATTGTTTTTAGCTATGATGATAGCTCCACTTGTGCCCTTATCAAGTCTATGTACAAGCCCTGCTCTATGTTCTCCATTTAAATTTGACAAAGCATAGCCCTTATGCAAAAGCCAATCCACCAAAGTCGCTTCTTTAACACTACTTGCACCATGTACGACAACATTAGGAGCTTTGTTTAAAACTAAAACATCATCATCTTCATATAAAATTTCTATATCAAACTCAGGCGTGTAGCTTTCTTTGGCTTCTTTTACTAAAGGTAAAAAAATACTTATTTCATCTTTTTGTTTTATTTTTTTAGAACTTTTATTTTCTATTTTTTCATTAATATATATGCAGTTTTCTTTGATTAGTTTAGCAACTTGCGAACGACTTTGCTTAAGTATATCTGATAAAAAAACATCCAATCTTTCTTCACAAAGTGATGAAATTTTTAGCATATTATATTTCCTTGTGATAAAATTTGCAATTTTAGCATATAATTATGTAATATTTTATAAAAAAGGGTAGCTTTGATAAAACTTGATAGAAGAATTTTAACACATTTTGACTTTGTACAACCTCTTTTAGTGTTACCTATCATAGCTATATCTTTTCTTTTAATTTATGAGGCAAATACGCGCTTAGCTGAAAAACAATTTATCTATACTTTAGTGGGTTTTGCAGGATTTGCGTTTTTTTTCTTTTTACCCTTAAGAAGACTAATGTGGCTTATACCTGTGTTATATTGGATTAATATAGCTTTACTTTTAAGTGTGGATATTTTTGGTGTTGAAAAACTTGGAGCTAGAAGATGGCTTGAAATACCTTTTACACATTTTACCATACAACCTTCTGAAATTTTTAAGCCCTCTTTTATTTTAATGTTAGCTTATTTGATTTATCAAAATCCTCCACCGCCTAATGGCTATGGCTTAAAACAATTTTTAAAGCTAAGTTTTTATATTTTGCTTCCGTTTTTGCTTATAGCAGGAGAACCTGATTTGGGAACAGCTTTGGTGCTTTTAATAGTAGGCTTTGGAACGCTTTTTATCATAGGAGTAAATTATAAAATTTGGCTTAGTATTTTTTTAGCTATAGCCATAGCCTCACCTATTATTTATAGTGATTTTTTAAAGCCTTATCAAAAACAAAGAATTCATGATTTCTTAGCTGAAGAACCAAGTTACCATGTAAAACAATCCATCATTGCAATAGGAAGCGGTGGTTTGAGCGGAAAAAAAGCAGATGAAGCTACACAAACACATTTTAAATTTTTACCTATTTCTACGAGTGATTTTATCTTTGCATATTTGTCTGAAAGATTTGGTTTTATCGGTGCAGTTGTAATCATACTACTTTACACCTTACTCATTTTTCATTTATTGAGTTTAAATTATAAGCTCAAAGATGATTATTTTACAAGAGTGGTGACAAATTGCATTGCTTTATTTATTTTCATATATGTAGCGGTAAATATATCAATGACCATAGGTTTTGCTCCTGTTGTTGGTATACCTATGCCATTTTTTAGTCATGGGGGAAGTTCTTTTGCTACTTTTATGATTTTCTTTGGAATTTTACAAAATTTAATAACCTTTAGATATTTAGCAATAGAAAAAGCGGTAAAAATAAAATTCTAAATTTAAATTAAGGAAATAAAGATATAATAACATTTTTATTTTAACTTCTGGCGGATTTATAGCTCAGTTGGTTAGAGCAACCGGCTCATAACCGGTTGGTCGCAGGTTCGAGTCCTGCTAAATCCACCATTAATTTTGCATTACAACTTGATTTTCAAAAAAACATTTTCCAATGAATTTTTAGTATTTTTATGATATTTTTGCAAATTTCTTTCTTTTTGCTTTCTTCTATTTGGAGTTTATCTAAAAAAGTTTCTTCAAGAGTGTTAACAAGTTGCATACATTCTTTTGCATTAAATCTTTCTACTTCATTTAAAGGTGACAACGCTTTTAACAATAAATCTTTATATTCCATAAGAGTTTTAATATCTACCTCTGAAAGCTGGGCTAACAGAGATAGAAATTGTGCAAAATTATACAGTGGCATATATTTCTTTCTTTTTCCACAACATTATAAAATGTACCTATATATCCGACTAATAAAATCTTTCATGATCTCCGCCACCAAAAGTAACCGCTCGTGTTTCTGTGACATTTACACCTAAAGTATTAAATCTCATTGTAAAAGTAGGAGTATCGGTCAATGGTTTAGTGCACCATGTAGTTGATATTGCAACTTTTGCTTCACCAGAATTATCAAATTCTTTATCCCATCTTTGTATAATTGGCACAGTTTGACCAAGGCCAACTAAGAGATTAGTTCCACTAAAATCAACTTTTTCTCCTGCAATTCCATCGGTTAATGTTAAAGTTGCACTGGTGTAGCATGAAGCAGGATCTTTCCAAGTATCATATATTGCATGAATGCGTTTTTGCACCTCAATACTTCCTACAATTGCTTCAGAATCAGCTCCATCCCATTCTTTATATTTCACTTTAAGACTAAAAATTCTACCGGTGTGTTCAGTAACTTTTCCAATAGGTTTAAAATTTAAATAAACTGAACCTTTATCATCAGTATGAAGCGTGCCTTTATTTACAAAATTAGTATAACCAAGATACTGATCTGGTTGAACATCTACACTAGAGTTTGGAATTAGTCCATATAGCTCTATAGTTGCTCCTGTATCAAATGGAATATTATTTACATTTATTCTTGGACGAATTGGACCATTAAATATAGCTGTTTCACTAGCTTTTTCACTTCCATCTTCATACTCAACGCTTACTGTTACCGGACGAGTAGTAGGATTAATTGTTCTAAACTTAGTTAGCGCAACACCTTTACTATCAAAATATTTTGGAATTAGATCTTCTTTTGGAAGTACTCCATCGCCGACAATGCTCCATTTTATTTTTGCATAAGGAGTGCCTTTTGCCAATATACTGACAGCTTCAAACAAATATGGATTTAGCCTTGTTTTACCAAGAGTTAATTGAATTGGAATCTTCTTATAATTTAATTCTTTACTTAAATTTTTACCCAT